>LFRW01000045.1 GCA_001512965.1 Methanomicrobia archaeon DTU008 | reverse complement strand
TGTTCGGCCAGCTTGTGGGCGTTAGGACCGAGGTTCGCGAGACGGCGTCCTCGTCGCCATTGATACCGGAGCGCATGACCTTCCGCCAGGGGATCGAGCCAGTGTTCGAACGCTATCTGTACGAGCCGGTGCACCGGGCCGCGGTGGCGCTGTCAAATCGCATCGGCTGGATGCAGATGGGGAGCGTCCAGGCCTATCTGGCCTACATATTCGTCACGCTCCTGGTGCTGCTGGTGGTGTTCAGATGATCGTCGAGCTGCTGCAGACCCTAATACTGTTGGCGACAGCGCCTCTGGCGACCGGGACGGTGCGATCGCTCAAGGCCCGCATGCAAGGGCGGACGGGGCCGAGCGTGCTGCAGCCGTACCGCGACCTGGTGAAGCTGTTCCACAAGTCCTCCGTCATGTCGAAGGACTCCTCGTGGATCTCGACCATCACCCCATACGTGTGCGTCGCCGCGGTGGTGACGGCGGCTCTTCTGCTCCCCGTCGTCTACGTGGGCACGTTCGGCCTCATGGGCGACCTCCTCCTGCTCATCTACCTGCTGGCAATAATGAAGTTCTTCACCGCACTTGCAGCCCTGGACGCCGGCTCCACCTTCGGAGGCATGGGCTCCAGCAGGGAGATGTTCATCTCCTCCATCGTGGAGCCCGCCATGCTCCTCTCGATATTCGCCATGGCCCTTGTGGCCGGCACCACGGCCCTTGGAGGCATATCGCTGCAGGTGGCATCCACCGGACTGGAGCTGGTGGGACCCTCGCTTCTGCTGGCCGCAGCGGCCTTCTTCATCGCCATCCTGGCAGAGAACGCCAGGATGCCCGTGGACAATCCCGCCACGCATCTGGAGCTGACCATGGTCCACGAGGCCATGATGTTGGAGTACTCGGGAAAGGGCCTTGCGCTCATGGAGTACGCCTCCATGGCTAAACTGCTGGTCTTCCTAACGTTGATGGCCAACATGTTCTTCCCATGGGGGATCGCCACCTCAGCGGACCCGGCGGCGCTGGCGGTCGGCCTGGTGGCATACCTGGTCAAGATCGGCGCCCTGCTGTTGGCCATCGCCGTCATAGAATCCTCCATGGCCAAAATGCGACTGTTCCGCCTTCCTAATCTGTTCACCATGGCATTCATCCTATCCCTGTTGGCCGTCGTAGCGTACTATGTCCAGGGGGTGGCCTGAACGAGCGCCGTAGCCACCAACCTCATCGATAGCCTGGCCGCCGTGTTCCTGCTGCTCGCCATACTGGCGGTGGCGAGCGGACGCGTGGTCTCCCTGGTGAGACTGTACTCCATTCACTCGGTGGTACTGGGGCTCACGGCCGCGACGGTCGCCGCACTGACCCAAGCTGAACACATCTATGCGGTGGCCGCTCTGACCATCGTGCTGAAGGCCATCCTCATACCCTGGGGTCTGAGATACATCATCGACAAGATCGGTGTGCATAAGGAGGTAGAGCCCCTCATCCCCCTGCCCGCTTCTCTGCTTGTATGCGGGGTGCTCACGGTGTTGAGCTTCTACATAGTGCAACCCTTCGTCACTGGACAGGGAGCACTGGACACCATCACCAAGAACTGTCTGCCCATCTCCCTGGCAGTGGTCTTCATCGGCTTCTTCATAATGATCGCCCGCAAGAAGGCCCTGACCCAGATAATCGGCCTGCTGATGATGGAGAACGGCCTGTTCATGGCCGCATACGCCGTCGCCTATGGCATGCCCCTCATCGTCGAGCTGGGAGTGTTCTTCGACATACTGGTGGCGGCCCTGCTTCTGGGAGTGCTGGCGTTCCGCATCAACCGGACATTTGACACGGTGGACACCACCATACTGAGGAGGTTGCACGATTGATAGAGCTATTGCTCCTGGTACCCTTGGCCGCCACCTTCCTGCTCTTTCCGATGCGCCGACGCCGTGCGATCGTGCCCATATCGGTGTCGGCTTCGACCATCACTCTGGCCATGGCGGCCTATCTCGCGTACCGCGTCTACGTCTTCGGCACGATCGACGAGGGTCTGCTGTACATGGACATGCTGTCGGCCTATGTGCTGCTGCTGGTAGCCTTCGTGGGCCTGGCGGCCAACCTGTATTCCGTATCGTACATGGGATGGGAACTCAGGGAGGGGACGATCGGGGAGGCCAAGCTGCGCAACTTCCACCTGTTCTTCCACCTCTTCATATTCACCATGGTGCTGGTGGGCGTATCGGACAATCTAGGCATCATGTGGATCGCCATCGAGGGCACCACCCTGGCCTCCGCC
The DNA here is from genome assembly GCA_001512965.1 of Methanomicrobia archaeon DTU008. Taxonomy (GTDB): domain Archaea; phylum Thermoplasmatota; class Thermoplasmata; order Methanomassiliicoccales; family Methanomassiliicoccaceae; genus DTU008. The sequence continues at coordinate 2,542 of LFRW01000045.1, read as the reverse complement.
TATCTGGTGGGCTTCTACGATCGCGACACCTCGGTGGAGGCGGCATGGAAATATCTCATCATATGTTCGGTGGGCATCACCCTGGCCCTGCTCGGCACGGTGCTGCTGTACGCTTCGTCCGTGAGCTTCCTGGGAGAGGCCTCCGATGCCTTGAGCTGGTCCACCCTGATGGACCCTGCGGTGCTGGCGAACCTGGACGTCGACCTGTTGCGCATAGCATTCATCCTCGTACTGGTAGGCTACGGCACGAAGGTGGGCCTGGCCCCGATGCACACATGGCTGCCGGATGCTCACTCCCAGGCTCCCACTCCCGTGTCGGCCCTGCTGTCGGCCGTGCTGCTCAACTGCGCGATGTATGGCATCCTGCGCTTCCACATGATCCTCTCCGGCTCCGCCGTGGGGCCAGGGTTCAGCAGCGACCTGTTGCTGCTGTTCGGGATATTATCGCTGGCCACCGCTGCGGCGTTCATAGTGACGTCGAAGGAATACAAACGCATGCTGGCCTACTCGTCGATCGAGCACATGGGGATAATAGCCATAGGCTTCGGCATCGGCGGCCCGCTGGCCATAATGGGCGCGCTCTTCCACATGCTCAACCACGCGCTCACCAAGACGCTGCTGTTCTTCGGGGCGGGCAACGTGCTGCAGCGATACGGCACGAGGGAGATCGCCGGGGTGAGAGGCCTGGCATCGGTCATGCCCGCGACCGCGGTGCTGGTGGCTGGCGGCGCACTTGCCATCGTGGGATGCCCCCCTTTCGGCACGTTCATCAGCGAGATCATGATCCTGGCAGGTGCCATCGAGGGGGGCGACCTCCTGGCGGCGACCGCATACCTCGGCCTTCTAGCAGTTGTGTTCGCGGCTCTCCTGTATCATGCGGGGCGGATGCTGGTAGGCGAGGCCCCGGGCATCGAGCGCGGAGAGGTCGGCCGCTGGCGCCCGGTGATCATGGCCACCCTGCTGGTCGCCGTGGCGGTACTGGGACTGTACATGCCTGACGTGCTGGAAGAGGCCCTGGAGCGCATGGTCGCGCTACTCACCGGAGGGATGTCATGAGCTTCATGGAAGAGATGGGTCGCATGCTCTCCTCGATGACGGAGGGCCTGGACTGCCATGGGGACCTGCTACGCATCACGGTGAAGAGAGACCGGTTCGCCGATGTGGTCGCCAGCCTGCACCAGGCCGGTGGACGGCTGGTGAGCCTTCACGCAGCCGACGAACGCGAACGCACCGGGTCGTTCTCGCTGTACGCCATCCTGGACATCGGAGGCCGTTTGGCCGAGGTCATGGGGCACGTGCCGGAAGACGCGTTCCCGTCGCTGGTCCCCAGACTCCATGCGGCCAACTGGTACGAGAGGGAGATACAGGACATGTTCGGGCTCAGACCGTCGGGACATCCTGACCCCAGGCCGCTGGTGCTGTACGACGATTGGCCCCAGGGCGCGTTCCCTCTCCGCAAGGACTTCGATCCCTCGGCCAAGGTGCCGCGGGTCCCCAGGGAATACCGATTCCGCCGGCTCGAGGGGGAAGGCGTCTACGAGATCCCAGTGGGGCCGGTGCACGCTGGCGTCATAGAGCCAGGTCACTTTCGTTTCTCTGTCGCCGGGGAACCCATCATGGCATTGGAGATCCGTCTGGGCTACGTGCACAGGGGGGTGGAGAAGCTCTCAGAGAGCACGTCCTACCGCAAGGGAGTGTTCCTGTCCGAGAGGATATCGGGGGACTCCTCGGTGGCGCACTCCACCGCCTACTGTCAGGCCGTGGAGCGACTGTCCGGGACCGAGACGCCGGAAAGGGCGGAGTACATACGCACCGTGTTGCTAGAGCTGGAACGGCTGTACAATCATATGGGCGACATATCAGGCATCGCCCTGGACACGGCCTTCGCCGTACCGGCCGCCGACGGCTATGTTCTCAGGGAGAACATTCTGGACCTCAATGAACGGCTGACAGGCTCCCGCCTGCTCCGTTCGGTCAACACGATCGGTGGCGTCAACCGGGACATCGGCCGGGACGACGCGGCCAAGTTGCTCTCTCGCCTGGTGGACCTGCGGCTACGGTTCGATCGACTGGCGACCACCATGCTCTCCTCCGCCACCATGCTCGACCGCGTCGAGGGGACGGGGAGATTGAGCCCAGAGAACGCACGGATGCTTGGCTGCGTCGGGCCGATAGCTCGGGCGAGCGGAATGGACATGGACACCAGGAGGGACCATCCTTACGCTGCCTACCGAGACATGTCGTTCCGCGTACCGGTCCAAGGTTCTGGCGACGTGTACGCAAGGACCCTCGTGAGGATCGACGAGATCAGGGAATCGTTCGCCATAATCGAGCAGGCCCTGGACGGCATGCCTGGCGGACCCATACGTACCGAGGTCAAGGAGGTCCCGGCCGGAGGGACGGCGCTCAGCCTGGTGGAGGCGCCGCGCGGAGAGCTGATGCACTGGATGATCGGCGGGGAGGACGCACCGTTCCGCCACAAGGTCCGAGACCCAAGCTTCTGTAACTGGCTGGGCATGGAGATGGCGGTGCGGGAAAACAT
>LFRW01000048.1 GCA_001512965.1 Methanomicrobia archaeon DTU008 | reverse complement strand
AGGACATGGGCGATACCGTCCTTCCATCTCTGCCCGACCGTGGAACAAGGACGACCGGATTCAGGCCCATTTACATGACGGCGCTGGAGCATCGAGACCCAGAACGTCGTTCGGAGATGATAGGTGATCAAAAATGATTAAATAGTATATCGAATTTGACTGACGGTCAGTCAGGATGTACCATGGCAGTCAAACGTGCTTCCGAACGGAGATCCGACTTTGTGGCAGCGGCCAGGGATCTCTTCGAGGAGAAGGGCTTCGAGAACACCTCAGTTGACGATATCGTGGCAAGACTCGGTGTGGCCAAGGGCTTGTTCTACTACTATTTCGACTCCAAGGAGATGCTCCTCGATCTCATCCTGGAGCATATGCTGATGGAGATAGAGTCGGCCATCGCCGCATCGATGGAGAAGAAGGGGCTGAACGCGATAGAGCGTCTTGGAGAGCTCATCAAGTGTGGGGCCGACATAACCTTCCGCTCTCGTACCATCATAAGGTATTTCCAAAAGGAGCGCAACCGGTCGCTTCATCTCAGCATAGAGAAGAAGTCCCTTGAGATGATGCTTCCTGCCTTGGAGCGTATAGTGCGACAGGGGAACGAAGAGAAGGTCTTCGACGCCCCTTACCCAAGAGAGGCTGCCGGAGCCATGCTGTTCATCATCTCTGGCATGAGAGCCCTCATGCCTGAGGATCCGTCAGCGGAGGACATGCTCCGATACAACAAGACCATGCAACTGTACTCTGAGCGGATCCTGGGAGCGGCCCCAGGCTCCCTCAGGGTTTACGAAGAGATGCTTCCCCCAGAGCTGAGGAGGCGCAAAGGCGATTAACACTTACCCAGGAGCTTCGCGGATGTTCAATATTAGACGTGATAAGAACGATAGAGAGGCCTCTCGATCTAAAAAAGGAGAGAGGTCGGAAAAGGATGTGAGCAGGAGCTTCATCATGCTGGGCCTTGGACTCGGCATGCTGTTGGCCAGCCTGGACCAGACAGTGGTCGGTACGAGCCTCCCGCGCATAGTCGCGGTGTTGGGAGGCATGGAGCTATTCTCATGGCTGTTCACCTCCTACATGCTGGCACAGACCATCACCATCCCCATCGCAGGCAAGATGAGCGACAGGTTGGGTCGGAAGCCCATCTTCCTGGCCGGTATGTTCCTGTTCATGGCCGGCTCACTCATCGCCGGCTTCTCCACATCCATGGAGATGCTCATAGTCTGCCGGTTCATTCAGGGGCTTGGGGGAGGTGCGCTGATCCCTGTTGCTATGGCCACTGTGGCCGACCTATACGCCCCGCAGGACAGGGGCAAGATACAGGGCATACTGGGGGCGGTGTTCGCCCTCTCCACCGTGATCGGTCCCTTCATCGGCGGCTTCATCGTCGACAACTGGGACTGGGACTGGGTGTTCTGGGTCAACCTTCCGATCGGCATATTCGCCGTCATCGTGGCCTCGTTCAAGTTCCCCAGCCTGGCGCATGTGGAGACATCGCCTATAGACTACCTTGGCATCTTCACTCTGACAGGAGCAATGGCACCGGCGCTGCTCGTCCTTACATGGGGCGGAAGCACCTATTCCTGGACAAGCCCGGTGATACTTGGCATGATCGCGTTCTCCATGGTCATGCTGGTGGCGTTCGTGATGGTGGAGCGCAAGGCAGCCGATCCGTTGCTTCCGTTCAGCCTCTTCAAGGAATCGATATTCACATTGGGAAGTGCGGGCCTGTTCATCATGGCTCTTGGCATGTTCGGCGTCATCGGGTTCCTACCCCTGTTCCTGCAGGCGGTCATGGGCATGAGCGCCACCAACAGCGGAATGCTGACCATACCTCTGATGGTCGGTTCGATGATCACTTCGATAGGCAGCGGGTTCCTGCTGAAGCGCACTGGCTACAAACCATGGCTCTTGATAGGGCCGCCGATAATGGCCGTCGGCATGTTCCTGCTCTCCACGCTGCATGCCGGCAGCGACCCCCTGGAGGCGATAGTCTATCAGCTGATAGTCGGCATGGGGATCGGCGCGGTCATGTCGAACTACATCGTGGCGGCACAGAACGTCATGCCCAAGAACGAGATGGGCGTGGCCACCTCCTCCATGAGCCTGTTCCGCAGCATCGGCGGTACGGTGGGCGTGACGATGTTCGGCGCCCTATTGAACGGGCGCATGGTGACCGAGATCGGCAGAAACCTTCCTGAGGGGGCCATGGAACTGCTCCCCACCACAGATGCCAACAGCCTTGGCAACATCCTGCTCGATCCAGAGATCTCGGCCATCATCCCTGCCGCAATCCAGGAAGCAATAAGGCTATCACTGGGCAACAGCATCACCTTCCTATTCATGGTAGGTGCGATAATCGTATCCCTCTCCTTCATCGCCAGCGCGTTGACCAGAAATGTTCCTCTGAAGAGCGCCAAGGAGTACTATGGTGACGGATCGGACGAACCAGGGAAGGTCGACAGCGGCGAGTCCAAGGAGACGGGCGTGGTAGCGGCGGAGGTGTCGAACAAATGATCCCCTCCCCGACCACGCCTTATCGGGCCATCGACCGACCTCATATTCCGCAAAAGAGGTGACAGGATGAACGACATGGGACGTTATAGAAGGATCCTCCTTCCGGTGGACGGGAGCGAGAGCGCGAAGAATGCCATGAGGGTCGGCCTGGAGATGGCCAAGATGTTCGAGGCCGAGGTGACTGCCGTCAGTGTGGTGGACACCGCTAGCTTCTCCCAGGCATCTCAGGGATACATGCTTCCGGACATGTATGCCTATGCCGATGAGGCGGCCGAGGCGATCGTCGAAGAGGTCGTGAAGGAAGGGGAGGCCATGGACGTGAAGGTCAAGGGCGTAGTGTCCAGAGGGCCTCCGTGGCAAGAGATCGTCGATCTCTCCAGGGATCATGATCTCGTCGTGATGGGGACACATGGCCGGAGCGGGGTGTCCCATGCCATCATGGGCAGCGTCGCCGAGAAGGTGGTCCGCTTCGCCCACTGTCACGTCATGGTCGTCAAGTGACATC
>LFRW01000019.1:46998-65806 GCA_001512965.1 Methanomicrobia archaeon DTU008 | reverse complement strand
AAGCATAGGCCCACAGCCACGATGAGGACGATCTCCGGCGAATACCTCTTCCCGATCCAGTTGATGAGCCGAGGCACCAAGGTCATGCCGAACACCACCGACATGCCGATGAACAGGATCAGCCCGACGATCATGGTGGCCGTCGAACCGAGCGCCGGGACGAGTGCATCGCCGTCTACATCCTGGATACAGCGCTCGACACGATCGAAACGAGCACGAGCGTCGAGATCGCGTATGACCTTGGACTGCCGTCGACTCTGCCGGCGAGGGAGTGGTGTAAGAACTGCAGGGGATGCTGATGAACGACGACGAGATGCGGCGAGAGCTCCGTGAGCTCCGCGAGGACCTGGCGCTCCTCCGCCTTGCCCAGGAGCGCCTCGAGAACGTCACGATGCTTAACGCCGCTCTGTCCGGCCTCGGTGTCATCGGCTACGAGGGCCCGTGCCTGTTCGATCTGCCGAAGCCGACAGTGTGCGTGATCTGCGGAGCCCGCATCAATCATCTAGGGTACGAGCTGCAGTTGCATCGAGGGAGAGCGCACCTGTGCAAGGGGTGCTTCAGTGAAGTTACATCCACTTGATGATAGTAAGTCATTTTCTAGCTCAATGGGACATATCCAGAATCAGTGAAGAATAGTTGATTCGAACGATACTGGTTGTTGCATCTCCGTCAATTTGGTGCTCAATCCCTTCCGTACACGTTCTTGTGATCGCAGATCCTGAGTAGATTGACTATGCATTCGCCATTCCGCCTTTCCACCGAGTATAGGATCCTGGAGCTATCATTGAGCTTATATGCGCGCGTACCTTTCAGAGGGCCGGACTTCAACGGGCCAAGGCTTTCGGGCATAGGCGATTCTCTCAGATCGTTCAAAGCCGATTCGATCCGGTCCAACAGATATTTCTGATTTTTCTTCTTCTTTTTTAATAGGTCTTTAAAATGAGGCGACATGAACAATCGGTTCACCGATTTCACCGATCGAATTACAAACCGTCTAAAAGATCCTTTATTGACATCTCTGCTGGAATCTCGATCCCCTTGCCCTCAACGAGCTCCTGGCATGATATTTCCAGATCCATCCTTTCCTCTAATGTGAGCGGGTCATCGTCGAAGCTTTCTAGGAGGTTGCTCTTGAAAGCCGGCAATGGCGGATAGCATCTTGACGCGGAGCTCGTCATCATCGTCAGATCGATTGTCAGCCCACCGATGTATCTGTTGTTTTGACGGAGCAATCCTTGATCGTAGATATTGCTCGAGAAGGTGTTCATTCCTTCACCTCTGTCAAAGAAAGCTTGCCATTATCGTCGATGCTGATCGTCCACCTTGAGCCCACGAGGTAAGGTGCAGCTCCCTTAATATCAACGTTCAGGACAAGGACTATTGACACCTGCTTATTGGCCGGAGGAGCACCAGGTACAGGAGAGTGTATGGCCTTACCATCTCCTTTCACGTCAAACATCTTTCCGAATTGGATCTGATAGATGAAGTCCCCTGTGGAAACGTCGATAATACGACCGATACTGATGACTTCAACTTCTTGTTCGAAAATAGGCTCACCGAGAAACGATAAGATTTCGGGATATTTATCTCCCTCGCAATGAATTTTCGATCGAATCGATCGAACACTATTGCCATCACGCTTGATGCAGGGACTCTTCGATGTCGCCGAGCCTCTCCGACAAGGTCTCCATGGCATCGGCGATTCGCCCTTCATCGTTCGAGGACATGGCAGATGAGCCTTCCATACGTCACCCTGCTGCGAAAAAAGGGTCATGAATCAGAATACTGCTACGTGCGTGGACGCTGCACCGCTATAGTCAGAGATCCATACTGAGACATCCACCCGATTCGGCAGGCAGCACTCCGAACTTATGATGTATTTTATCTCCCCATCTCTCGGCACCTTGGTAGGCCGGAATTGCTCCTCGATGGTGGCATACCTTGGTTCTTTCTCTTCCTTGTTGCCCATGACAACGGTCGTCTCCACCCTGACAGGGAACAGTGATTTGAGAGATATGTATGTGGTATTGTCCGATGGCATGGGCCCCATCTTTTCGAGTTCCACCTCTCTCTTCAAGAACAGCCATTTGTGACGTCTATATTGCAGCCTCTTGGATCTCGTTTTCATCTTCTTTTCCTGGTCTTTTAGAGATTTATTCTCTCTATAAGGGGATAATATCGGGTTGCCGAAATTAGTATGGTGAACACGAGGGTGATGGGACAGAGATGTTCAGGGAGTGCATCAATGAGTCCGGCCATCATAGCGAACAAAGCGATCACGATAGAAGCGACAATGCCTTTTGACTCCGTTTGATCGCCCCCGCTGCATGAGATCTTCGATAGCCTGCAGATGTTCAGCCACCTTACGGCCAAGCGGGCCGGGATACCGCCGGGGAGCGTGTCCAACCACGTGCTCCGCCGCTCCGGGGCCCGCATGATGATCTACGCGGGCGCCGGTATCGTGGACGTCTCTACCATGTTGGGCCATGCCGACACCAGGACGACGATGCTGTACATCGGCCTGACGCTCGACGACCTGACGAAGGTGCAAGAGAAGAGGGACGACTATCTCGACATAATCCGCATGAAGATGAAAGCGACCCCCGAGCGGACGGCGGAGAGGATCACGCTGTTCGCCCGGTAAACCCTTTCTCACCGAGTCTTGGGAAAAAAGAGGTGAGCCAGAAGGTGATAGTGGGCCCGATGAGATTTGAACTCATGGCCTCCCGGTTATCAGCCGGGCGCTCCAGCCAGGCTAAGCTACGGGCCCTTGTACTTCTGGGAATACCGCTTACCATTTTAAAGGTTTCCATGCTCCACTGGAAATTTACTTTGCTGGATTGGAAAATCATCACACGCTGGCTCCCTCACAATCGATGTCAGGTATGAGAATCATCATGGGATGCCAACAACCGTGAGAAACGGTCTGAAGGGAAAATGTCGCAGGACCTGATAGAATGTTATGAAAAAGCGGGAAGGGATTTGAAGGGGTTTCCGGGGCGCGCCCCGTGGTGATTAAGATGATCAGGTCCTAAAAGAGACTGAATATTCCATGTCCTTGGCGCCGAAGTATTTCCTGCAGTATTCAGCGACCGCCTGGGGAGGATATTCCTTGCAGCTGAAGATGTCGATGAAGGCTCTGTTGGTGTCTTCGGCGAAGTGACCGGAGATCAAGGAGGTCTCGATCAACTGCGCAAGAGAGTAGCCCTGCACGCGGGGATCGGCGCCAAAGCGCACCACGATAGGCTCACCATATCTCTTCATGTCGATGTGATCGCAGAGATCTACCGAGAACTTGCGAATGTAATCGCCATCGCGTATCTTCTCCGGATCGCAGTCATGGAGGTCGACCGAGGTCAGAAGGCCCCATTCTCCGTTCTTCTTGAAGCGTTCGATAGTCTCTTCATCGCTCAATAGCTTTCCCGATTTTGGACCCATGCTGTACATTGCCTAGTATCACCATCTGGGCATCCATGCCCGAAGTTGAAGGTGCCGCAACTCTTTCTAGGATAAAAAATTGTGCCTTTCTACGATGAGAGAGAGGCGATTTTAGGAAGGCCTTAGCCGGTTTTGAGCCGTTATTCTTCTCATTCCTACACAATGAGAAGAAAATCAACGATTATCGTATTTCAGAGGTCGTTCGATGGGCGTTGAACGCCCATGGGCGATGCCCCGGCATCAAAAATGGCCATCCGGCCTTGGACCGTTCGATGGCGAATGGAACGGAGACCCGTTCGATGGTAATGATCTTCGCTGGGCGACATAAGACGGATGAATGTATGTCTCGTTTGCCTATCCAGGTGTACGGTCGGATCGCCGGCCGGGATGCAAGGGGCTCGTTCCGACATCTCATCGCCGACCGATCCCAGCATCGATGCCTTTCCTCTCGAGCCAGCCGATGGCCGAGCTTCTCGTTCTGGCATAAATGTTGTCGCCCTTGCCCAAATGAACGATGGCAAATGCGATGGAGATCCCAACTACGGCTCCTGCCAGCACGTCCGACGGCCAATGAAGCCCGAGGTATATCCTGCTAAGGCCGATCAGCGCCGCTGGAACGAAGGCGTATGCACGATATGGGTGACGGGACGTCATCGCCAGGGCCGCAGCGACGGCGAAGGCCCTTGCGGTGTGCCCGCTAGGCATCGCAGGACCGGTGGCGATGGTGAACCATCCCCAGGAAAGGGTGTGGGCGTCGACCAACACCTCGAACGGCCGATCGCGCATGAAAAGCAACTTCAATATGGAGGTCACGACGCCGCATGCAAGGACGGCCACGACGACGTCGAACGCCGTTTCCCGCCGTTTCTGCCACCAGAGGATAGGTCCGAGCAGGATGGTGATCCAGGCGATCCCCAGGAACGATATGGCGGTCATTAAAAGGTCAAGGTATGGGGAGGAGCCTGCATGGTACAAGGCAGCGAACAGCGTTTCGTCGAGGGCCATCTTCTACGGTAGCCACATCGATCATTGCCTTTTCGACCTTACGCTGACGGCCAAAAGGACGCTCTCGATGCGAACGGCCCCCCGTGGGGCAATGGCGTTCATCGAAGGGCGGGATCTAACGCGTTCGGTCAACGGATCGCATGCCGACATATGCCAGATGTCGGCGGCGGCATGGGACATTTAATAAGTACCATGTCGTTCCGAGTCCGAACCCAATGACCCAGGGGCTGAAGAACCGCGGAAGGACCAGAAAGGACATGGACGAGCGCAGGCAAGCGGTGGAGGAGCTCACGGGAGCGAAGCTGATCATCATCGCCAATTGCCCTTTCGATCCCCAGCTGGCCGAGAAGAACGTCGAGAACATGATCGGGACCATACCCGTCCCTCTGGGCTTCGTAGGCCCTCTGCTGGTGAAGGGCGACGATGCGGACGGCGAGTTCATAGTGCCCCTCGCCACGACCGAGGGCGCATTGATCGCGTCGGTGAACCGCGGCAGTTCGGTCATCACCGCAGCAGGCGGGGCGACCGTGATGGTGGTCAAGGATGAGATGACCCGGGGGCCCGTTTTCAGGGCCAGGGACATACGGCATGCCGCGGAGGCCGCACGTTGGATCGAGGACAATCTCGACGCCGTCAAGGCCGCCGCGGAGGCCACCACCCGCCGCGGCCGTCTGGTGAGGGCGACGCCTTACATCGTCGGCCGCTCCCTGTTCCTGAGGTTCGCATTCTCCACCGGCGACGCCATGGGCATGAACATGGCCACCATCGCATCCGAGGCCGCGGCCCGGTTGATAGAGGAGAGCACCGGGGTCACGCTCGTATCGGTCTCGGGCAACATGTGCGTGGACAAGAAGCCCTCCGCGCTGAACGCCATATGCGGCAGGGGGAAGACGGTCCTCGCGGACGTGACGGTGCCAAGGGCGCTGCTGGAGGAGAGGATGCACACTACCCCGGAGGCCGTGGCCGAGACGTGCTATCGCAAGTGCTCGATCGGCTCCGCCCTCTCGGCATCGATCGGGTCCAATGCCCATGTGGCCAACATGCTGGCCGCCGTTTACATCGCCACTGGTCAAGACCCCGCCCAGGTGGTGGAGGGGTCCATGGGCACGACGACCGCGGAAGTGGTCGACGGCGACCTGTACATGTCGGTCCGATTGCCCTCCATCGAGGTCGGCACGGTCGGCGGAGGGACTAGGCTGCCGGCACAGGCGGAGGCGCTGTCGATGATGGGGTGCCTTGGCGACGGGAAGGCCGTCAAGCTCGCCGAGATCATCGGAGCGGTGGTTCTGGCCGGCGAACTGTCGACCTTGTGCGCCCAGGCCGCGGGCCACCTGGGAGCTGCCCATGGCCGCCTCGGACGCTAACATCGCCCCTGACCGATGCCCCTAGGGAGAGACTTATCAGCCATCATGTCGATGGTACATGCATGAGCGGCAGGACGGCGTCCTGGTGGCATATCGAGGCGAACAGGGTCAGATGCGACCTGTGCCCTCATCGCTGCTCCCTACCAGACGGTTCAGCGGGTCCATGCGGCGTCCGGAGGAGCGAGGGCGGCAAGCTCATCGCGTCAAGTCACGGCAAGGTCTGCGTCCGCAGCCTTGATCCCATCGAGAAGAAGCCCCTCTTCCACTATCGCCCTGGCACGCTGGTGCACTCCTTCGGCACCTTCGGCTGCAACCTTGACTGCGATAATTGCCAGAACCATGACCTGGTCCGCGCCCGCTCGGGCGGATCGTCCATCACGCCGCGTGATGCCTCGGCCGAAGCTTCGGACATGGGGGCTCATGGCATCGCCTTCACCTTCAACGAGCCGGTGACGTGGTATGAGTTCGTGCTCGACGCATCAACGGAGGCCAGGTCACTTGGCCTGTACACGGTGCTCAATACGAACGGCTACATAATGCCCGAGCCTGCGAAGGAACTGTTCCGCCACACCGACGCGATGAACGTCGACATCAAGGCGTTCGATGAGGACGTATATCGTTCCACATGCGGCGGGAGCTTGCGGCCGGTCCTCGACGCTTGCCTTCTTGCCAGGAGCATGGGCGTCCATGTCGAGCTCACCTATCTCCTCGTCCCTGGGGTTAACGACTCGCCCGACGAGGTGTCCCGCTTCAGCGAATGGGTGGTCGACTCCATGGGGGAGGACACGCCATTGTTCTTCTTCCGCTTCCGGCCGTTCCATCGCCTCGCCCATCTTCCGGAGCAGACCTTGGAACGGATGCACGAGGCGGCGACGATCGCATCGCGGGCCGGCGTCAGGTACGTGTACTTCGGAGGCGTGGCGGATATCGGGAGGGACACGCGCTGCCCTGCATGTTCGGCGGTCGTGATCGAGCGCAAGGGGGCGGAGTCGACCGGCAAGGTGTGCTTCAGGGGAGGGGAGGTCAGCCGTTTCTGCCCCTCCGTATCGGATGTTCGCGTCAACCTGTCCGAAGGGCGGTGCCCCAGCTGCGGCGAGCGCATCCCGGTGGTGCTATGAGCGACCGAGGGCCAGCAATTCCACTCCGCTCGCAACTTAAAAATAGTGACTGAGATATCGCACCGACGATGCCAGTGGTCACGTTCGGTTATGACGACCTTGTCGGCCTGATCGGCCGGGAGGTCACCGTGGAGACGCTGCTGGAACGGATACCCCAGCTAGGCGCCGACATACATTCGTACGATCCCGATACGGGCGAGCTGAGCATCGAGTTCTTCCCCGACCGTCCCGACCTCTACAGCGTGGAGGGGGCGGCCAGGGCGCTAAGGACGTTCCTTGGCATCGAGAAAGGTCTGACCCGCTATGACGTCTCTCCTTCAGACGTCACGCTGAACATCGATCCGTCGGTCGAGGAGGTCAGACCGTACATGGTCGCCGGCATCGTCGAGGACATCGTCATGTCCGATGAGCTGATACGGTCGCTCATGGAGCTGCAGGAGAAGCTGCATCTCACCATGGGTAGGAAGCGCGCCAAGGTGTCCATCGGCATACACGATATGGAGCATATCGCTCCCCCGTTCACATACAAGGCGGTGGACCCTCTATCGGTATCCTTCGTCCCCCTCGCGATGACCGAGGAGATGAACCTCGAGGAGATACTGGAGGAGCATGAAAAGGGGAGGGACTACGCGTACATCCTGGAAGGCCACGACAGGTATCCCTTGCTGGTGGACAGCAAGGGCAACGTTCTGTCGTTCCCGCCCATCATCAACGGCTCCCTGACGGCCGTCACCGAGAGGACCAGGAAGGTGTTCATCGACGTGACCGGCACCGACCTCGACGCCATCAACGGGGCGCTGAACATAGTGGCCACGGCCATGGCCGAGAGGGGCGGAAGGATCCGCTCCGTGATCGTCAAGGGAGGTCACGGACCCTACACTCCCGATCTCGAGCCGAGGAGGTGGCGCGTAAGCGTGGAGGATGCCAATTCCCTTCTCGGGACGTCGATCGACGCGCACAGGATGGCCGCCGCCCTGGAGAAGATGGGGTATGACGCCTCGCCCAATGGCCAGCAGGTCGACGTCATGGCCCCCGCCACCCGTCTCGACATCATACACCCCGTCGATGTGATGGAGGACATCGCCAAGGGCATAGGATACGAGAACTTCGGCGCCACCTTGCCCGAGGAAGTGACGTTCGGCGAACTGAGCAAGGGGCAGAAGGCGTCCGACCTTGCCCGCCAGCTCATGGTCGGCCATGGCTACCTGGAAGTGACGACCCTCATGCTGTCATCGCCCCAGGAACAGTTCGATAGGATGCGCCTTGACCCCGTCGAGGTGGTCGAGATCCTGAACCCGATAAGCGAGGACCACACCTGTCTCCGCGCTGCATTGGTGCCCAGCATCATGGCGGTGTTGCGGCGCAACAAGCATCGCGACCTCCCCCAACGCCTGTTCGAGGTGGGCGACGTCATGGAGGGTTGCAAGCGGCGCAAGCACATGGCCGCCGCGGCGATATCCTCTCGGACCTCCTTCACAGAGGTAAAGTCGCTTGTCGAAGGGGTCCTCCGTGACATGTCGGCGCGGTATGAGATAGCGCCCTCCTCCCTGGGCTGCTACATCGAGGGACGCGGCGCCGACGTTATCGTCAACGGCAGGACCATAGGTTCCTTCGGTGAACTTCACCCAGCCGTCATCACCGCGTTCGAGCTGGGCTATCCGGTGACGGTGTTCGAGCTGGACCTCGACGCGCTCACGGAGGGCAAGCTGGACCGCATAGCCTGAAACCGACGAAACCGTTAAAAGGATGCAGAGACCTGGCCGCCATAAGCCGAGGTAGCAAAGCCCGGATCACCGCGCCAGCCTTGAGAGCTGGTGTCCGCAAGGACTCGGGAGTTCGAATCTCCCCCTCGGCGCCTCATACTTCCTTCTAACGCGTCTCTCGTGCCCCATGGAGGTCTTGACATTGGCCGGACCCGTTCGCCCCGGACCGCCCTGGATCACGTTCCTCATGTGCTCATGTCAGGTAACCCCTTGATGCCTCGAACGACGCAGTACGCGGCCGTCATCGTCGGCCGGCCGATCATACGGTCGATGGCACGATGGCCTTGACCGCGCCCGGAAGGACCGTGAGGTCCAGGGGGGTCATGCCTATGAACTCTCCATCCGCCCTGATGATGGTCTTCGGCTCGGTCTCGATGTGCGCCGAGCGGCGGACCGGGAAACATCTCATCCGGTGGGCTTCATCGTAGCTGCCGCCGAGAAGGTACAGGCCGGCCAGGATGAGGCTGGTGCGGCTGCGGCCTCCCATGAATATGACGTCCGCCCTCCCGTCGTCCACCCTTATGTCCGGTCCCAGGCGGAAGGGGTGGATGCCCAATATGCCGGCGTTGGCTATCAGGACCTGCGACACCCACCCGCTGACCTCCTCGCCGTCTATGATGGCATTCACCCAAACGGGTCGAAAATCGCGGAACGCCCTCAGGCCCATGAGCGCATATACCGAGCGGCGGAGGATGCGCTTCTCTCTAGACGTCACCCTGCTCAGCGCCTCGGACCCCACGCCCAGCAGCACCTGATGGATGAACCTTCGCCCGTTGACCTCCATTGCATCGACCTGTCGGATCCCACGCTCCCCCATGATCAGATCGAGGGATCCAGAGATGGAGATCGGAATGCCCAGCTCGCGCGCGAACATGTTCGCGGTGCCGGCCGGCACTATGCCCATGTGAACATCGGTCCCGGCGAGCGTTCCCGCCACGCCGCCCACGGTCCCGTCGCCCCCCACGGCGATGACGTCGGTCGCTCCTTGATATAGCGCCTGCTCCACTGCGATGGCGACATCCTCGCCATGCCGGAGGACCGCCATCTCCCCCTCCCCCCGGCGAACGATCTCCTCGACCTTGCTCAAGGCGTAACGCCCGGTGCCGACGCCGGCATGAGGATTTACGATGAAATACGGGAAGCGGCCGAGCATTCGATGTGCGTTAGGAAGCGACGGCCTATTAGTCATTCCCGGAAGTGTAAAATCGATAAAGCCAATCACCGGTCGTGAAGCTCCGCCGCCTGCTCGCCAACAACACGATAATGCTAGCGTCCGCATTCGTGATAGCGCTCTTGCTCGGCGGATTTCCCGAGTTCGCTCCAGACCTGGAGAACCAGGACATCTCCATGATCTCCCTGGCGGTGATGATGTCGTTCTCCCTGATAAGCCTGCGATTCCGCGGGCTGGACATCAGGTCGCACCGCAAGGCCATGCTGCGCGCCTTCCTCCTCTCGTTCGCGGTGGGCTCAGGCCTCACCATCGCGATGGCCCAGTTCTTCACTGGGGACCTCCGTGACGGCTGGATCATGGTTGCCGCCGTGCCCTCCGCAGTATCGGTCATACCCTTCTGCTATATGCTCCGAGGGGAGCTCGAGTCGACGCTGGTCTCATCGGCCGCCCTCTACTTCGTGGCCCTCCTCCTAACCCCGCTCATCACCCTCCTGTTCCTTGGACAGTCCGTGAGCCCGGTCACGATGCTGCGGTCGGTTGCGATCCTCATACTCCTCCCCATGGCGGTCTCACGGCTCCTGCGCCTGGTGAAGATGACCGAGGAGACCAGGCATATAGCGATCAACATCGCCTTCGCCATACTGGTGATAGCGGTCGTGGGCCCCAATCGCAGCGTCTTCTTCAGCGAGCCGGTCCTGCTCGCCTCTCTCCTGGTCGTCGGCGTGATCCGCACGTTCGGGGTCGGCATCTCATACGATGCCATCGCACGCCGGATGGGCGTGCCAAGGGAGCGGCGGGTGCCGGAGGCGCTGTTCGCCACGCATAAGAACACTGGGATGGCGGCGGCCATGGCCATGGCGCTGCTGGGTCCTCAGGCCGCCCTGCCGGCCGCGGTGCTCATGAGCGTGGACATCGTATGGCTGATCTTCGTGACCAGGTGGATGGCCCCTTCGTGCCCGATACCATGATATTTCCCAGGTCCAATACGATATCGAATATCATGGTCGAGAAGCTGAGCGCTGAGCAGGCAAGGCACGCATGCCCTGAGATGGTGTTCGACTGTGCATCCACCGCTGAACTTACGCCATTGGAGCAGATAATCGGACAGGACCGTGCGGTGCGCGCGCTTCAGTTCGGCCTCAACATCGACAAGAAAGGGTTCAACGTATTCGTGTCTGGCCTGCCGGGCACCGGGCGAAAGACGGCCGTCCTCGATTTCGTGAGGGAACTGGCCGCGAAGCTGCCCACCCCGTCCGACTGGTGCTATGTCAACAACTTCAAGGATTCCTCGAGGCCCAACGCCATCAGGCTTCCGCCTGGCAAGGGGATAGAGCTGAAGAAGGCCATGGAGGAGTTCGTCAACCATGTGCCGGTGGCGCTGAGGGAGGCGTTCGAGGGCGAGGACTATTCCAAACGAAGGGACGCCGTGATGCAGAAGGTGAATCGCGAGAGGAACGACATCATAGCAAGCATCAACCGCATGGCCAAGGACTCCGGATTCTCCATCCAGGTGACCGCGGCGGGATTCGCCCTGGTGCCGCTGGTGGAAGGGAGGCCTCTGACGGACCAGGAGTTCCTCGAGCTGCCGGAGGCGCTGCAGAAGCAGATAAACCAGGCCAGGGAGGCGGTGAACGCCCGCATCGGCGATGCCTTCAGGCCTCTCAGAGACATCGCCAAGAAGGCCGACAAGGAAATGTCGGAGATGAACAAGGAGATCGCCCGGTTCGCCATATCCCCGTACCTGGACGATATGAGGGAGCAGTTCAAGGGCATAGAGGAGGTGGACACCTACATCGATGAGGTGGAGAACGACATCCTCGAGTCCTTGCCGCTGTTCCTGGCCCCTCCCAAGGACATCCCCATCGACCCGACACGCAACTATCATGTCAACCTTGTGGTGGACAACTCCCAGACCAAGGGGGCCCCGGCGGAGATCGAGCTGAACCCCACGTACATCCGCCTGTTCGGCTATTCCGAGAGGGAATCGCGCATGGGCGCGCTGATCACCGACTATACCATGGTGAGGGCGGGAACCGCCCACAAGGCCAACGGAGGCTTCCTGGTCATACCGGCTGAGCAGATGTTCCGTGACCCCCTCGTGTGGGAAGGCCTCAAGCAGATGCTGTCCTCGGAGAGGCTGGAGATGGAGGACCCCGTGGCCAGGATGGGATACATGGTCACGAAGACGCTGAGGCCGGAACCGATACCCTTCGACGGAAAGGTCATCATCCTCGGCTCACCGCAGGTGTACCAGATACTGTACACGATGGACCCGGACTTCAGGGAACTGTTCAAGGTGAAGGCGGAGTTCGAAACCACCATGGAGAGGACGAAGGAGAACCTCGACCTGTTCGCGTCGTTCGTGTGCGCCCTGTGCCGGCGGGAGAACCTCCACGACCTGGACTCCAGCGCCCTTGCCGCCCTGGTCGAGCATTCATCCCGGATAGCGGGGGACCAGAACAAGCTGACGACGCAGTTCGCAAAGGTCGCCGACGTCATAAGGGAAGCGAACTACTATGCCGACCTGGATGGCGTGAAGGTCCTGAACGGCGGCCACATCAGGAGGGCTATCGAGGAGAGGGTGTACCGGTCCAACATGATCCAGGAGAAGATCGTGGAGATGATACACGATGGCACCCTGCTCATCGATGTGGCGGGGTCAAAGGTAGGCCAGGTGAACGGGCTGGCGGTCCTTTCAACTGGCGATTATTCATTCGGCAGGCCATCGCGCATCACCGCCACCGTCGGGGTCGGGCGTGAAGGCATCATAGACATCGAGAGGCAGGCCCAGCTGTCCGGAACCTCCCACACCAAGGGGGTGCTGATCGTGAGCGGTCTGATCAACTCCCGGTACGCGATCGACGCCCCTCTCAGCCTCTCCGCGCGGCTCGTCTTCGAACAGTCGTACTCCGGCGTGGACGGCGATTCGGCATCGAGCACCGAACTGTACGCTCTCCTCTCCGCCCTGTCGGAGGTGCCGGTGAAGCAGTACATCGCCGTCACCGGTTCGGTCAACCAGCGGGGCGAGGTGCAGGCCATCGGAGGCGTGAACGAGAAGGTGGAGGGCTACTTCGAGGTGTGCAAGCTCGTCGGGCTGACCGGCGAGCAGGGCGTCATGATCCCGAAGAGCAACGTGCGCAATCTCATGCTCAAGGAGGAGGTCGTCGAGGCCATAAGGGAGGGAAGGTTCCACATATGGCCCGTGGCGACGATCGATGAGGGCATCGAGGTGCTTACCGGCGTGGAGGCCGGCGTACGGAACGAGGACGGCAGCTACCCGCCGGGAACGATCAACGCCATGGTGCAGGAACGCCTGCTGCGCATGGCCGAGAGGATCAAGGAGTACCATCCGTAGAGACGCGCTGTCGTTCGTTATCGCCGAGCGAACGCCATCGACCCAGCGGCGATGATGTGGGCTTCGCCCACGGCGACCCGATCTATCGATACAGTTCCCAGCGGATGCGGGGCACCATGGCGGCCATGACCGCCTGCTCCGAAAGCGAGGTCCGGTCCAGCAGCCCCTTCGTCAGGAAACCTATGGCGCCTTCCCTTCGTCCAGCTCCTTCCTGACCGTACAGTTCGGCGAACGAGCGGCCCACCGTCCAGCCCTCGCGGACCTTCCTTGCGACCTCTGGCGGATACTTGAACCCTGAGCCATGGCCTACCGTCACATTGCCGAGCTTGTCCACCACGGCGCAGTATTGAACATCATACAGGCCGTCGGCCGTCTCGAACACCCCGGCCTCGAGGCCGATGCCGAAGTCCGCTTCGCCCAGCGCCGCCTTCGCCCTTTCTATCGCGCCCTGCCTGGTCTGCTCCCCGAAGGGCTGCTCCGGCATGGACGTGGCGACGGGCGTGCATTCCACCTCAAGGGATCTGAACAGTTTCGACAGAACGTTGCGGACCGCCTCCAACTTGACCGGGTTGTCAGAGCCGACCATGACCCGGATGGGGCGAAGCATGCGCCCATCGAGGTCCATGTCACCGGCGAGGATGCGGCTGGAGCTGATGGGCGTACCATCCTCCGCGAGGACATGCGGCACCTGCACCAGTAGGAGGGGGGCAAGTCCGTTCGCCACCCTCTGCCTGTTGATCTCCTCGGCCCGCGGGCGCGTCTCCGGAGAGACGACCAGGGCCCCGATGTCCGTGCGCTCCGCCGTTCCTCCGGCCACATCGTCTATGACCGAGATCTTCCAGTTGCCTCCCTTCTCGCGAAGGTACGCTTCAAGCTCCGACATGCGCTCCTCGAGGGGCAGGATGCGCTCCCTCCCTTCGAGGGCGAACCGGTCGGACGTGATGCCAACCACGACCCCGCTGCCGATCTCCAGCGCCTTGTCGAGCAAGGCGCGGTGGCCCCTGTGCAGAATGTTGAATGTCCCGCCGACGCCCACCTTCATAGGTTCACGGCAACCAGGGCGGCAATCAATACGATGAAGCTCATGACGTAAAGGAACAGCAACTGCCTCTTTCGCCTCTTCAGGTCCGCCTCGGAGGCGGTCCCGCATTCGGTGGAGCAGTAGCGCCCCTCGCCCACGAACGCCTTGTTGCATTTCGCGCAATGGCGATGCTGGGGGATCTTCTCGGTCATGTCGACTCCATCGCGAGTTTAGGTTAAAAGCGTTGCCCGGCGCGGCGTCCAGCCCTAGGCGCGCATGTCGAGTTCAACGTTCATGATCACGATGCAGTGGTCCGCGTGATATGACAGCGGGCCCAGGCGAATGACCGATGGGGAGTGGGCAAGGAGAACCGCCTCCTCCTCTGGCGTAAGGTCCTGGTGGTCTGACAGGACGAAGGTGACGTCCTCTTCGAACCGCTTGCCCCTCACGTCCTCGCCGTCCTCCTTGAGGTACACGAGCTCGCTCCTCGTGGCCAGGTCGGCGATGACGTCGGCGAACGAGCGCCTGGATATATATATGCCAGGGGAACTCCTCACCTCTCCAGCGTCAGCCTTGAGGATGGCGTTGCGGACCAGGGCGCCGGTGGACCGCTCGTCGGGGTTCAGGTAACGCACCTCTGCCCCGTTTATCCTGACGGTCAACGGCGGATCGGGTTCGCCTTGAAGCACGAGGTGGATTTCTGCATCCTTGCGGATGCCGTGCGAGAGGAAGAGGGCGGAGTTCACGCATCTTAGCAGGATGTCCATGCGACCGGCGGAGCCAGGAAGGTCGTCCAGCTTGAAATCCCCCGAAGTGACGGCCTTGTGGCCTACCACCACGAAGCGCCTCACGGATTCACCTGGTCCTTGAACGCCGCCATGTCCTCCGAGGACAACTGCTTCATCAGCTGCTTGCGTAGCTTACGATTGCCCATGAACCCCTTCATGGCCTTCTTGGACATGTTGAACTGCCTGAGCAGTTCACGTACGTCCCTAGTATCGACACCTGCGCCCCGGGCGATGCGGTTGACGCGCGATGACTTGATGATCTTTGGGTCCTCCATCTCCTCGTCGGTCATGGAGTCCATGATGACCTTGAACTTTTGAAGCTTGGCCTGGGACTGCTCCATGTCCAGCTTATCTTGCATGTTCCCGATGCCGGGCAGCATGCTCATTATCTTCTGGAGAGGCCCCATGGAGGTGAGCATCTCCATCTGGGAATACATCTCCTTGAGGGTGAAGCGCCCGCCCATCATCTTCTTGACGGTCTCCATCGCCTGCTCTTCGGATATGTTCTCCTTCGCCGCCTCCAGCAGCGTCTGCAGATCACCCATGCCAAGGAGCCGGGAGATGAACCTGGTCGGATCGAACGGTTCGAGATCGACCAGATGCTCGCCGGTACCGATGAAGACTATCGAGGCATTGGTCTGAGCGACCGCGCTAAGGGCGCCTCCTCCCTTTGCGGTACCATCCATCTTGGTGATGATGACCGACGTCACACCCACCGCATCATGGAACGCCTTGGCCTGTGGCCCGGCCTGCTGTCCCACCGATGCGTCCAGGACTAGAATGCGCTCGTCCGGCTTCGCAACGTCGGCGATCCGCTTCAACTCATCGATGAGGTCCGCTTCCAGCGAGTGCCTGCCGGAGGTGTCGATGATGATGACCTCCATCGACTGGAACTCCCTCATCCCATTGGCCACTATCCTTGCGGCATCCTTCACTCCCGGTTCGCCGTACACCGAGATGCCTACCTTTTCGGCGATCTGCTTCAATTGGTCGTAGGCGGCCGGACGATAGACGTCCGCGGCGATGACCCCCACCTTAAGCCCCTTCTTGTTGAAGTAACGGCCAAGCTTGCCGGTGGTGGTGGTCTTTCCCTGGCCGTAAAGGCCGACCATCATGATGGTCTGCTTGGCGATGGGCAAAGGCCTTGCCTCGCCGAGGATGCTGGTAAGCTCGTTGTAGATGATCCTGATGACGTGCTCCTTGGGGCTGGTGCCGGCGGGAGGCTTCTCGTTGAGCGCTCTCCTCTCGACGTTCTTGGTCAGCTCGAGCACCAGCTTGACATTGACATCCGACTGCAGCAGGGCGCGCTGGATGTCCCTGGTGATCTCCTTCACCAGCGCTTCGTCGATGTGGCTGGCCCCTGCGATCTTCTTCAATACGCCGCGGAGCGACTGGCCAAGCCCTTCCAGAACCATTAGAACACCCTGTGTGCGGAGAGCATAGGACCGTTATAATCCTTACCATATAGGAGGACTGGTCGTCGGCCCCTTCGCTGGAGGTCGCCGACCGGACATCGGTGCATGGGCTGAACGGACATATCGAAGAGGGGAAAGAAGGTTCGCAATCCCGGCCCACATGGCGTAATCAAGAGGCGTCGAGCACCTCATCCGCGATCATATGGCTTGAAGCAATGCAGGCATAGGACCTTGCCCTCGTGCAACCTTGCGCGGTCCTCCCTGCACGATTCACCGCACTCGTCGCACTGGACGCTGAGGAACAACCTCGCCTTCTCGGGAACGACCGTCTGGGGAGGTTTGTTCTCGAAAAGGTCCTCCGCCTTCGCTGTAAGGATATGTCGCATCGCCTTCTCCCGATCCTCGTTCCGGTCGAACGGACGCGATACGATCCTGACCCCTTTGCCGGTAGAGCGGTCGAAGAAGGTATAGGCTATCTTTCCCAGGGGCAGGAAGAGAAGGTTGCCCTTCCCGACGGTGCATCCCGTCAGCAGTTGGATCGCATCGACGCCGCAGGCCTCGTTCTCGGAGATGCATACTATCTCTTCATCCCTTGCTCTAGACTTGGGAATTCCAAGCGATTCCAGACCGTAGAGCGCCGCCCTATACCCCATCGCCAATCCCGGACAGGCATGTCCATGGAAGCTGACACATCGTTCCCAATCGTCATCGTACATCAAGAGACCTCAGGTTCATCATCCTGCTCGAATATTTGAAGGAATACGCGAACGTTGCTTGCGTGTTACGAAATTAAAATTCGTAATATTCTTAATACCTGATTGTCATTCGCCCCGCCATGGGCAACAAGGTCATCGCGGTGGCCATCGTCGCGATATTGGTAATCTCCGGGGTCGGCATAGCGTTCGTCCTCGATCTAGTCGGGGATTCGAACAAGGACAATCCTTTGGCAGGCGAGACAAGGATCGATGCCATGGGGAGAGAGGTCATCATACCCAAGAACCTGGACAACGGGATAGTCACCATAGGTAGCGGTGGACCGCTCAGGTTCCTCTCGATATTCGACATGTATGACAAGGTCATCGAGGTGGATCAAGGTGACGTGACCGACCTGAAACACGGGAGAGCGTATTCCTACGCCTATCCCTATGATGAATTCACGCCTGACAGGTATCATCCCGACAATGCCCTGGAAGCAGAGACCGTGGAACAGATAGGCAAGAAGGGTCCCAGCCTGATAATTGTGCAGTCCACGGTATATGAGAACTATAAGGATAATTGTGACATACTTGCCAAAAGCTTCCCTCTGATCGTCATATGGCCCCAGAGCCTTCACGAGCTTTGGAAGGACGATTACACCCTTTCCGATTGGTACGTCAATACGGTCAAGCTGATCGGAGACATGGTGGGAAAGCCGGAGCGTGCCGATGAGCACATCGCCGATGTGAACGCCATCCTCGCGGACATCCGTAGCCTGGTAAATGTCACTCCGGAGAAGAAGAGCGTCTTCGTGGCCGGACTGACCATACGGGGAAGCAACGAGCTGACCACCACCTTCCCCACATATCTGCCCCTGGATCTGGTGGATGGCAAGAACGCCTATGATGGCAACCAGAACGTGGATCGAGTCGATATGGATCCAGAGGATGTGGCAAAACTGGACATCGACATGATCGTGATCGACCCTTCGTCCTCGGACAAATTGGACACGGTGAACTCGCAGACGGTCATGGAGTGGCTTTACCACATCAACAACGTTGACGACATACCCATCTTCATAACCATGCCCATGGTCTGGGACATGGCCAACTACGACTGCGTGCTGGCCGGTGCCTACTATCTGGCCCATCTGCTCTATGGCACCCTGACCCTAGACGAGGTCGAGAAAAGGATAGTGGAGGTCTTCGAGGCCTACTACGGGGATGCCGGAACCGAGGTCTTCGACTCCATGAAGGAGTTCTTCGATGAAAAGTCCGACAACAATGAACAGGAGATGCCGCTGCTTGGCGAGGTCAAGGTGGACAAGATCGATGGCAGCAGGTATCGGTTCGTTGCCGCATGAACAGCGGCATCAAAACCTTCCCTTTTTCATTGACATGATGTGATCGACGTGGGCGACATATTAGCAACAGACGTTGGGACGGACGGTGCCACCAGGACCAGGCATGAGTATCTCAGGCATCATGGGAAGAAGGTGCTGTTCCTCGCATCCGCAGTGGTCTTCCTCACCATACTGAGCATCTATACCATCCATCTTGGTGCCACGGACCTTAGCTACGGAGACATATTGTCATATCTCCTCTTCCCGGACGACTCCTGGAACAGCACTGTTGTCTGGTCCCTGCGTCTGCCCCGCATCGTCGGTGCCATCCT
>LFRW01000019.1:0-46952 GCA_001512965.1 Methanomicrobia archaeon DTU008 | reverse complement strand
GGAGCGGCGCTGGGGATCCTGTACCTTAACGGTGGACTCATAATCGGCCAGGTTGCCGCGTACCCTCTCATCAACGATCCCATCATCGTTACCTTGTCGGCCTTTCTCTTCGCCATCATCAGCGTACTGTTCATCATCGCGATGGTGAAGTTCACCGACAGCAAGCCGGAAACCATCGTTCTCGCCGGCCTGGCCATATCCTCCATATTCAGCGCAGGCCTGGCATTCATGCAGTACATCGCCGATGATGTCTCCATCTCGGCCATAGTCTATTGGCAGTTCGGAAGCCTGGCCAAGGTGACATGGGACAACCTCACCATCATCTTCATCCTGCTGCTTATCGTTTCCTTCTACTATTTCCTGAAGAGATGGGACTACAATGCCATGGAGGTCGGTGAGGAGGTAGCATGCGGACTGGGCGTGAACATCCCCAGGACCAGGATGGTCGGTCTTACCCTGTCTGCATTGCTGACAGCGACCGTGGTGTCGGTGCTGGGCGTGATCGGGTTCATAGGGCTGGTCGGACCACATATAGTCAAGCGCCTGATCGGGAACGACAACAGGTATTCCCTACCGGGCTCAATGGTCATGGGGGCGATCGTGCTAATGCTGGCATATGTCGTCGGCACCTACGCGTTCGAAATCGTCATACCGGTGGGGATAATAACATCGGCCATCGGAGGGCCCCTGTTCCTCCTAATCCTTCTCAGGGGGTACAAGAAATGATGCTGAGCGTCGAGGACCTCAAGTTCTCATACGGGGACGACCTGGTGCTGGACGGGATCACGTTCGATGTCAATGAAGGAGAGATCATCTCCATCCTAGGGCCGAACGGTGCCGGCAAGACGACGCTCTTGAAGAGCATGTGCAACATCCACCGTCCGCAGGAGGGGAGGATAATGGTGGATGGCAAGGACGTCCTCTCGATGAACAGGAGGGACCTGGCCAAGTACATAGGCTATGTCCCCCAATCCTCTCCCGCTTCCCGTATCACGGTGTTCGATTCCGTCCTCGTGGGTCGTAGACCGTACATCGAGATAGGCGTCACCATGAAGGACATAGACATGGTGTCCGAGATCATCGACTCCCTTGGCCTCTCTCACCTTTCCTTGCGCTACCTCACCCAGATAAGTGGGGGGGAACTGCAGAAGGCAAGCATCGCCCGGGCCATCGTCCAGCAGCCGAAGGTACTGGTCCTTGACGAACCGACCAGCAGCCTGGACATATCGAACCAGCATAGGACCATGCACATGATCGAGGATATCGTTCGGTCAAGGAACATGTGCACCATCATGACCATGCACGACATCAACCTGGCCACTCACTATTCCGATCGTTTCCTCTTCCTGTCCAACGGAAAGGCCGTGGCCTATGGGGGCATCGAGGTGATAGACGAGCAACTGATCAAGGAGGTCTATGGCTTCGATGCGGAGATAATCGACCATAATGGATCGCCCCTCGTCGTACCGAAGACGTCGGGAAGATGCTGTCACAGGTCCGATCACACCCATCCTCATGACATCCACGATCATCTCGACAGCGAGATGTTCACCTGACCCCGGCCGGTGACGGCATATGCGGTGGAAGGCCTGCCTCGCCGCGATCACTCATGCCAGCAGGCTCACGACCCTGGTCTGGAACATCACGTTGAGGAGGTCCCTCAGCTTCGCGACACCTTCGGCGCCCTCGTCGTCCAGGTCGACGCGAAGCGTCCGTCTTCCCCGTTCGTTGAGGACCATGATGTCGCCGAGGGCCTCCGCCCTGGTCAGGTCTCTGAAGGAATATCCCTCCCCTGGAACAGGAAGGTCGACAGTTCTATCGACCAGCTGCAGGAACAGCCCGGTGTTCGGACCTCCCTTGTGTAGCTGTCCCGTGGAGTGCAGGTACCTGGGCCCATGGCCGAGGGTGGTGGGCAGCCCCGTCGCGGTCAATAGGTCCCCCTGCAGCCGCCCCAGCTCGTCTTGGACCTCTGGACGGCAGCCTAGGAATGCCTGTATCGCGATGTAATCGCCCTCCTGAGCTCCCTCCGCCCATTCCTCGGCGGCAGCCATGAGCTCGTCCGGCTCATCCAGATGGTAAGTGGACACCTCCCTCTCACCTCGCTCCATCGAAGATCCCTCGGAGACGATGGTCCACGCCAGCTCCTTGGCGGCCTGCACATCCGGTTGATCGAAAGGGTCGATCCCCAGGATCATGGCGGCCGATGCGATCGCCAACTCCCACTCGAACATGACGCGGCCCAGCTCCATCCTGTCCTCCATGATCATGTGCATCGTAGGATGGCCGGCGTCGGCCAGCTCTCCCAGGCGTTCCGAGATGACCTTATCCTCTTCGACAAGGGAGATGCCGACGAAGGTCCTGTCGGACGAGTATGCACTGGGATCGAGCCACGGCTCGCCTGTGACCGGGATGATGCCGCTCCCGTCCTTGCCGGTGCTCTCGGCGATCAACTGCTCGGTCCATAGAGGAAAGCTTTGCAGCGGATCGGATGTCAAGATGGTCGCCTTATCCCTCCCCGCGCCCGCAAGCTCGCCCAGCGCTGCCCCGAGGACCAGGCCTTCTTGACGCCTGATGTTCGAGGCGGCAGCGCCTTCCCACGCATCGAAGGCAATCTCGAGCATCGAGCGCACGTCGACACCGATCAAGGCTGCCGGGACCAGGCCGAAGGCGGACAGCGCGGAATAACGACCTCCCACGTCCGGGCTGCCCTCGAAGGTCTTCCTGAAACGTCTCCCGGAGGCAAGCTTCGCCAGAGGCGTTCCTGGATCGGTTATCGCCACGAAGTGCCTCCCTGCATCCGTCACGGCCGAGCTCATCTCGTCCCAGAAATAATTGTACAGGGACATCGTCTCGATCGTGCCGCCAGACTTGCTGGACACGATGAACAACGTGCCGCTCGGATCGATCCGCTCCATCACCCCTCTCACCTCATCGCTCACCTCATCGGGATGGGTCGTGTCCAGTACGGTGAGGTCGGGATGCTCGTCGGCCACCCCGAAGGTCTTGCGGAACACGAGCGGAGCCATACTGGATCCCCCCATCCCTAGCAGGACGACGTCCGTGATGCCGTCGGAGCATGCCTGCCGCGAGAGGTCGATGATGTCGTCCATCTGTGACCGCATGCACTCCCTCAGGGAGAGCCATCCAAGCATATCGGTCACCCTCCCCTTCCTTGTTCGCCACAAGGAGAGGTCCTTCTCCTTGAGTCTGCCTGGAAGGTCCATTTCCGCCCATCGTTCCAATCTCGCATCGACCCTGTCCCTGTATGGTCCAAGTTCCAGTTCCATGGCCTCCCCACCTGTCTCGCGCTCGTCATCCATCCTCGGACCGGGCGGTATATAATGATGCTCTCTGGACAGTGCTGCTGGACCAGGGTGTTTGATAAATAGTGCTTGCTGAAGGGAATACCTGATAGTCCATGGCCGAGGTCGGTCCCGAGAAGGGCATCCCAGGATCTGGAGGGCGCGGGGATGAGGAGACGGCAGCCGAGGCGTTCTCCAGACTGTCCAGTGATGAGGGTGGATTGACCAGCGAGGAAGTCCGTGCCCGCCTCGAACGCTACGGCAGGAACGAACTGGCAGAGAGGAAGAGGCATCCGGCGGAGGAGTTCCTCCGTCATTTCTGGGGCCCCATTCCGTTCATGATCATGGTCGCCATGGGCCTCTCGGCCGCGATCGGCCATTGGGAGGAGTTCCTCATAATCCTGGCCCTTCTCATCACGAACGCCCTGGTAGGTTTCTACCAGGAAAGGAAGGCCGGCAATGCCATCGAGATGCTCAAGAGGAGACTGGCGCCGGAGGCCCGCGTGCTTCGGGACGGCGCATGGAAGGATGTGCCGGCCGCCGAGCTCGTGCCAGGCGACGTCGTCCGGGTCCGGATCGGCGATATCGTGCCGGCTGACGTCAGGCTGTTCAAGGGACGATATCTCGAGGTGGACCAGTCCGCCCTTACGGGCGAGTCGTTGCCTGTCGAGAAGAAGGTCGACGACATCTGCTACTCGAGCTCCCTGGTTCGAAAGGGTGAGATGGACGCCCTCGTGGTCGCCACCGGCCGCGACACCTATTTCGGGAAGACCACCAAGATGGTCGGGGAGGCCCGGAGCGTTGGTCACTTCCAACGCAATGTCGTGAGGATCGGTAACTACCTGATCGTGATGGCCGCCGTGCTGGTCGCACTGGTATTCCTCGCCGCCATACTGCGTCACGAGAGCCTCCTGGAGACGTTGCAGTTCGCCCTGGTGCTCACCATCGCATCCATCCCGGTGGCGTTGCCGGCCGTGCTCTCGGTCACCATGGCCATCGGGGCGATCGCCCTGGCGAAGAAGGAGGCGATAGTCAGCAAGCTCGTGGCGATAGAGGAGATGGCCGGCGTCGATGTCCTATGCAGCGATAAGACCGGAACCATCACCCAGAACAGGCTGACGGTGGACAAGGTCATCGGATACGGCGGCATGGACGAGGGGCGGGTCTTGTTGGACGCCGTCCTGGCCTCACGGGCCGAAGACAACGACCCGATAGACGATGCCGTCCTGCAGAAGGGCGGCGCGATCGAAGGGATCGAGGGTGAGCTTGGCCGATGCGTCGTCAATGACTTCGTCCCCTTCGACCCTGTGATAAAGCGCACCGAGGCCGAGGTGTCGCGGGATGGCAAGGACTTCAAGGTGGCCAAGGGTGCGCCCCAGGTGATCCTGGGCCTGGTCGAGGAGAAGGACCGTATAGGGGATCAGGTGCGTTCGGACGTCAACGACATGGCATCCCGTGGCTCCAGGACGCTGGGGGTGGCGCGTCAGGAGGGCGGGGTCTGGAAGATGCGGGGGCTGATCGGCCTGCGCGATCCGCCTCGGGACGACTCGGCCGAGACCATATCCAAGGGGAAGGGAATGGGTCTGGACATCAAGATGGTGACCGGAGACCATACCGCCATAGCGCAGGAGGTCGCCCGACAGGTAGGGTTGAGCACCAACATCATCACGCCGGACAGCTTCGTCGACCTGCCCGACGAGAGTGCTGCCGAGGTCGTGGAGCAGGCGGACGGCTTCGCGGAGGTGTTCCCGGAGCACAAGTTCCGCATAGTCAAGCTGCTCCAGGGGAAGGACCACATCGTGGCCATGACCGGCGACGGCGTCAATGACGCCCCGGCACTGAAGCAGGCCGACGTGGGGGTAGCGGTGGAGGGGTCCACCGACGCCGCCAAATCGGCCGCCGATATCGTCCTGACGGTACCTGGACTGGACGTAGTGATCGACGTCGTGGTGGAGAGCAGGAAGATCTTCCAGAGGATGATCAACTATTCGATCTACCGAATATCGGAAACGGTTCGGGTATTGGTCTTCATCGCGCTCTCCATCATCGTCTTCCAGCTCTACCCGATAACCGCATTGATGATCATACTGCTGGCCCTTCTGAACGACCTGCCAGTTCTCACGATCGCGTATGACAACGTCAACTATTCGATGAGGCCGGAGAGGTGGGACATGCGGACCCTGTTGCTAGTGGCGACGTTCATGGGTGCGATCGGCGTGGCGATATCGTTAATAGTATTGTACCTGGCACTGGACGTGTTCCGTCTCGAGCTTCCCGCCTTGCAATCGCTCATATATCTCAAACTGTCGGTGGGCGGGCACTTCGTGCTTCTTGCGGCGCGCACGAAGGGTCCTTTCTGGTCGGTTAGACCGGCGCCTCAGCTACTATGGGCCATCGTCCTGACGCAGCTGACCGCGACCATCATCGTCTCATTCGGCATACTGCTGCCGCAGCTCCCTCTGGAATATGTCGGCTTCATCTGGGCGCAGAGCGTGATCGCGTTGCTGGTGACCGATTACCTCAAGGTTCGTCTATATAACGTGCTGATCCGGAGGGGAGAGGTCTCGAGGGGTCAGCCGTTGTAGGCCACGTCGCCAAACCACCTTCCGGGTCGATTTCCCCCAACATATTGACGCATCCAGCTCCGCAGACGCATCCTGAGAGGTGTCAGGAGTGCCAATTGCATTCTCCAATGGGGGAAAACTAGATTATGCTGATGCCCAGGATAGTAATCGGGCGAATGGAACATGAGCACTTCTGTCACGGTCGTTAGAGGGATCGCGCCTGAAAGGCCCAGATTGGACCTGAACGGCATCGATGCGTTCATATTGGACATGGATGGGGTCGTCACGAACACCTCGCGCGTTCATGCCGCGGCGTGGAAACGCGCGTTCGACGAACTGCTCCGGGAGCGCTCCCGCTCGGGCGAGAACTTCACACCGTTCGATGAACGCTCCGACTATCTCCGTTATGTCGACGGGAAGCCGCGATATGAGGGGGCCGCATCGTTCCTGGCGTCGCGCGGCATATCCCTTCCTTACGGAGATCCTTCCGACGGGCCGGAAGAGCATACGGTCCATGGGGTCGGCAACAGGAAGAACCACTACTTCGTCGAACACCTTGAACGGTACGGGGCGGAGCCCTACGATACGACGGTCAGCTTCATACGGGACATGCTCTCGCGCGGCTACCGGTTCGCCCTGTTCACCGCAAGCAAGAATGCGGAGAAGGTCCTGGAGAGCTCTGGGTTGGGCGACCTCTTCGAAGTGGTGGTCGACGGCAACGATGCACAAGAACTGGGTCTCAGGGGGAAGCCTTCGCCGGACATCATACTGGAAGCGGCCAGACGGCTGGGCGTCTCGCCCGACCGGGCGGTGGTGATCGAGGACGCCCTGGCCGGGGTGGAGGCAGGCAGCGCGGGAGGCTTCGCCACGGTCATCGGAGCGGACCGTGGGGAACAGGCGGCAGAGCTCAAGGCCCATGGTGCCGACATAGTGGTCCGAGACCTGTCCGAACTGGTGGTGGAGGGCGAGAGGAGGGCCGAGCGGTGGCTTCCTTCGGCCCTGTCCTGCTCCGAGAGGATATTCCGTTCCTTGACAGGAGGAGAGCCAGCGATCTTCCTTGATTACGACGGGACGTTGACCCCGATAGTCGAAAAACCATGGATGGCGACGATGTCCGATCGAATGCGGCACATCCTGTCCGAGCTGAGCAAGCATTGCCTGGTCTCCATCGTCAGCGGCAGGGACCTTGACAATGTCAGGAAGATGGTGGGGTTGGAGGAACTGACCTACGTCGGAAGTCATGGCTTCGAGGTCCTGGGGCCGGAAGGGTCATACCATGAGGGGGGCAAGGGCGAGCCTTTCCTACCTTCCTTGGCGAAAGCGGAGGAGGCGCTGCTGGCCGTGGCCGAACAGATACCCGGCGCATGGGTGGAGCGGAAGAAGTTCGCCGTGACCGTGCATTATCGGCAGGTAGAGGAGGAAGACGTTCCCCGGCTGGAAAGGGTGTTCGACGAGGTCTGGAAGGAGTTCCCCGATCTCAGGAAGGCAGGCGGGAAGAAGGTCTTCGAACTGCTGCCGAACATAGATTGGAACAAGGGAAGGATGGTCGAGTTCCTTCTCGACCTCATGAAGGCCGACGGGGCCAGGACCGTTCCGTTGTTCATAGGTGACGATGTGACCGACGAGGACGCCTTCCGCGTCCTGGCGGACACGGGCGTTACGGTCGTGGTGAGCGACCGCCCCCGCGAGTCGGCGGCCAAGTACTCGCTAAGGGACGTCAACGAGGTCGCCTTGTTCCTCGAGCGCCTGACGGGTCTGTTCGAGAGATGGACGGCAAGGGGAGACTGGGTGCTGCGGTACGAGGGATACGACCCGGACGATGAGCCATTGCGAGAGGCGCTGTGCACCATAAGCAACGGCTACTTCGCCACCAGGGCCTCGGCGCCTGAGAAGGATGAGGACGAGCACCACTATCCGGGGAACTACGTCGCGGGCGTATACAATCGGCTGGAGAGCGAGATAGCCGGCCTTACCATAGTGAACGAGAGCATCGTCAACATCCCGAACTGGCAGTACCTGACGTTCCGCGCCGAGGGAGGAGAATGGTTCGACATCGACGCGGCCTGCATCGTGAACTACAGTCAGGAACTGGACCTGAGGAACGCCGTCCTGAGCCGGAGCGTGAGGTTCGTCGACGGTCGTGGACGGAGGACCTGCGTTCACCAGAAGCGCTTCGTCAGCATGGAGCATCAGCACTTCGGCGCGTTCGTGACCACCATCACGCCGGAGAACTGGTCGGGCAGTCTAGAGATCATATCGGCAATCGACGGCGACGTGGACAACTCCCTGGTGAAACGATATCGACAGCTGAACAACAAGCACCTGACCGGTCTGGAGTGCGGCGTGTCCGGGGGGGACATCATATGGATGCAGGCGGAGACCAGCCAGTCGCGGGTGAGCATCGCCGAGGCCGCCAGGACCAGGGTGATGGCGGACGGAGAGGTGCTGGACGTCGAGCGCAGGAACTTTCAGGATGAAGGCCGCGTCGGGCAGGTCGTGAAGGTACCGGTCAAGGAAGGCCTGCCGATACGCGTCGAGAAGATATGCGCCATCTTCACGTCGAAGGACCGGGCCATATCGGAGCCGCTGCTGGAAGCGGTGAAGAACGTGGAGCGCGTGCCGGACACCAACTACCTGTTGAAGGAGCACAAGGACATCTGGGGCGCCCTATGGGAGCGATGCGGGATCCACGTGGAGACGGACCAGCGAATGATCGCCAAGATACTCAACCTGCACATCTACCACCTGCTGCAGACGGTATCCATGAACACGATCGACCTGGACACCGGAGTGCCGCCCCGGGGCCTGCATGGGGAGGCTTACCGTGGGCTCATCATGTGGGACGACATCTTCATCTTCCCGTTCCTCAACCTTCGCATCCCTGATGTCACCCGTTCCTTGCTGCTGTACCGGTTCCGCCGCCTTCCAGAGGCGAGATGGGCGGCGCATCAGGCCGGTTACCGGGGAGCGATGTTTCCCTGGCAGAGCGGCAGCAACGGGAGGGAGGAGGCGCAGAAGCTGCACCTCAACCCGGTCTCGGGGGAATGGATCCCCGACCATTCCCATCTGGAGCGCCACATCGGCCTGGCCATCGCATAC
Organism: Methanomicrobia archaeon DTU008; assembly: GCA_001512965.1. GTDB lineage: Archaea > Thermoplasmatota > Thermoplasmata > Methanomassiliicoccales > Methanomassiliicoccaceae > DTU008. The sequence continues at coordinate 37,987 of LFRW01000019.1, read as the reverse complement.
AACGTGTGGAACTACTACCAGGTCTCGGGCGACAAGGACTTCATGGCCATATATGGCGCGGAGATGCTGGTGAACATAGCACGCTTCTGGGCCAGCAAGGTCGAGTACAACCCGGCGCTGGAACGATATGAGATACTGAAGGTCATGGGCCCCGACGAGTTCCATGAGCGCTATCCCGGCTCCGATGTTCCAGGCATCGACAACAACGCCTACACGAACGTCATGGCGGCCTGGGCGCTGGCCAGAACGCTCGATGCCGTGAGGATGCTGCCGATAGCGCATCGCAGGGACATATGGGCCGACCTCCAGCTGACCGACGAGGAGCTTGCACGATGGGATGAGATAAGCCGCCGGATGTACATCCCGTTCCACGGGGACGGGATCATAAGCCAGTTCGACGGATTCGACGACCTGATGGAGCTTGACTGGGAGGCGTACCGTGAGAGGTACGGGGACATCCATCGGCTGGATCGCATACTGAAGGCAGAGGGCGACAGCCCTGACAATTACAAGGTGTCGAAGCAGGCCGACGTCCTGATGCTCTTCTACCTGTTCTCGACCGATGAGCTGAGCGAGATCTTCGAGCGGGCAGGCTACCGGCTTGACGAGGATACGATAAGGAAGACCGTGGACTATTACATGAGACGGACCTCTCACGGGTCCACCCTTAGCCGCGTGGTCCATGCATGGGTGCTGTCCCGCATAAACAGGGATGCGTCATGGGGCCTGTTCCGCGAGGCGCTGAGAAGCGACATATCGGACATCCAGGGCGGCACGACGCACGAGGGCATCCACCTGGGAGCGATGGCCGGCACGGTCGATATCGTGCAAAGATGCTACTCCGGCCTGGAGACGAGGGGCGACGTGATACGTTTCAACCCCAGGCTGCCGGCCGAGCTGAAACGGCTGCGCTTCGACATCGACTACCGCCATCACTGGATCAACGTGGACATCGACCACGAGCGGCTACGTCTGACCAGCCAACCGCAGGAGATAGAGCCCATCAAGGTCGGTTACCGTGACGATATACGCGAGTTCAGGGCAGGCGACACCCTGGAGTTCGACCTGAGGCGATAGACCGTTCACGGTGGCAAGCATTATTAACGTCGCCCTCGAAGGAACCATCAGCCCCGGCCAGGCCCAGGGGCGGAGGGATAGGATGAAGATGGTCTTCACCGAGGTCATGGGAGCGAAGGACCGGCTGAGGGATGCGTTCCCGGACGACGAGCTGGTGATGTTCGACGACCCCCTTGACAGGGATGAACTGGTGCATGAGGCCGAGGGCGCAACGGTCCTTTCGGTCTTCATACGGACGCGGGTCGACGGCGAGGTCATCGATTCGCTCCCCGGTCTAAGGATGATCAACACCAGAAGCGTGGGCTTCGACCATATCGATGTCGGACACGCCATTGACAAGGGGATAGAGGTCACCCATGTGGCCGAATACGGGCCGCACGTGGTGGCGGAGCACACGTTCTGCCTGATGCTGGCATGCGCCAGGGACCTGGTGGATGCGGACCGCTCCGCGAAGGAGGATGAGCGGTTCGACTTCCACCCGTTCCGAGGCATAGAGCTGCGCGACAAGGTGCTGGGCGTCCTGGGTACCGGTAGGATAGGCTCGGAGGTCATACGCATCGCACGCGGTTTCGGGATGAACGTGATCGCGTACGACATGTACCCGAACGAGGCCCTGGCTCGAGAGCACGCCTTCTCGTACCGCTCGCTCGAGGAGGTCCTGGAGGACAGCGATATCATCACCATCCATCTGCCGCTCACGGACGATACGAAGGGCCTCATGGGCAGGGAAGCGCTGAAGAGGATGAGGAAGGGGAGCATATTGGTAAACACGGCAAGGGGCCCCATCGTGGACGAGGAGGCGTTGAAGGATGCGCTGGACAGCGGCCACCTGAGGGCGGCAGGCGTCGACGTCATCGCCGACGAGTCCGATCCCGGGAGCAGTCCCCTGATCGGATCGGACCGAGTGATAATGACACCTCATATCGGGTTCTTCACCGGCGAGGCGGTCGAACGGATGCTCGAGCATTCCATAGACATCATCCGGTCGTTCCGTTCAGGGAGCATCAAGGGGAGGGTCCCGGTCGAATATGTCACCGCATCCAGGCCCCGGTCCGGGTGAGCCGCCCTCTCGCGGCGTCCGAAGGATGATGTCTCCACGTCCCTGGCGGTAAACCTCTTTAATGAAGACCTTCCAAGGAGCGGACAAAGGAGATGATGAGATGGCCAGAATGGCGATTAATGGAATGGGGCGCATCGGAAGGATGATCGCCCGGCGCTTCGTCACCAACCCTCCAGAGGGCATTGAGCTGGTCGCGGCCAACGACCTCTATCCTGCCGAGACCATCGCATACCTGACCAAGTACGACTCCGTGCATGGGAGAGCGCCCTTCGAGGTGGAGCATGGGGACGATTTCATCCGTCTTGGGAACACCAGTATCCAGATGTTCAAGGAGAGCGATCCCGCCAGCATACCGTGGGGAAAGCTTGGTGTGGACATCGTGCTCGAATGCACCGGAGCCTTCCGCGACCGTGCCAAGGCGGCCGGGCACATCAAGGCGGGCGCCTCCAAGGTCGTCATAAGTGCGCCGTCGGACAATGCCGACCTCACGCTGGTGCTGGGCGTGAACGAGGACATGTACGACGCTTCGAAGCATGAGGTGATATCGATCGCATCGTGCACCACCAACTCCCTCGCGCCTGTCGCCAAGGTCTTGAACGACTCCTTCGGGATCGACCATCTCATGGCGACCACCATCCACGCCTATACCGCCAGTCAGAAACTGGTCGATTCACCGGCCAGGAAGGTGCGAAGGGGAAGGGCGGCCGCGATGTCCCTGGTACCGACCTCCACCGGCGCCTCCAAGGCCACGCTGAAGGCCATCCCGGAGCTGGAGGGCAGGATGCACGCGATCGCCGTGCGGGCGCCGATACCCGATGGCGCCCTGACGGACATCACGGCCGACCTGAATCAGGACGTGACCGAGGAGGCGGTCAACTCTGCCTTGAGGAAGGCTGCCGAGGGGAGCATGAAGGACATCCTCGCCGTCAGCGACGATCCCCTGGTCTCGGTCGACATCGTGGGCGATCCCCACTCCTCCATCATCGATGCGGAGTCCACCAAGGTGTTGAACGGCCGGACCGTGAAGGTGCTGGCATGGTACGACAACGAGTATGGGTTCGCCTGCAGGATGGTGGACACGGCGGCCTTCCTGGCCCGGAAGGGGCTTCCCAAGAGGGCCACCCGGGTGGAGGCCCAGGTCAGAGCATGAGCTTGGATGGTGCCCTATCATGCAGGAGGCGATGGGAAGCGTAGCAGAGAAGCATCCTCGATACATCCGATGGTTCAAGGACATCGGGATCGACGATGTTCCGTCGGTAGGCGGCAAGAACGCTTCCCTGGGCGAGATGTACCGGGAGCTCGGCGAGGAGGGCGTCAACGTCCCGAACGGGTTCGCGGTAACGGCGGAAGGCTACTGGCACATGATCTCCGAGACCGGGGTCCGTGAAGAGATGGAGAGGGCCCTGGACGGTGTCGACAAGAACGACGTCGCCGACCTCGCGTCCCGGGGGAGCAGGGTCCGCGAGCTCATCCGCAACGCCGGAATCCCCGACGACCTCTGGGCGGAGATCGCCGAAGCGTACGACCGGCTGTGCGACCAGTACGGCAAGGACACCGACGTGGCCGTCCGCTCCTCCGCCACCGCGGAAGACCTCCCATCAGCCTCGTTCGCCGGACAGCAGGAGACCTTCCTCAACGTTCGCGGACATGACGCGCTCAGGGAGGCGTGCACCGGATGCTTCGCCTCCCTGTTCACCGACCGCGCCATCGCCTACCGCATCGACCAGGGGTTCGGCCAGATGGACGTTGGACTGTCCATAGGCATCATGAAGATGGTCCGCTCCGACCTCGCCTCGAGCGGGGTCATCTTCACCCTTGACACGGAGACCGGGTTCCGAGACGTGGTGTTCATCACCGCCGCCTACGGCCTCGGGGAGAACGTCGTGCAGGGCGCTGTCAATCCGGACGAGTACTATGTGTTCAAGCCCACGTTCCGCCAGGGGTCGAGAGCGGTTATCAGGAAGAAGAGGGGGGACAAGGAGAAGAAGCTGATCTACAGCGATGGCGGGGCAGGCAGGCGGACCGAGAACGTGGAGGTGCCTGAAGGGGACCGCCTGCGGTTCTGCCTGACCGACGATGAGGTCCTTTCGCTCGCATCGTCGGCGCTCAAGATCGAGGAGCATTATTCCAGGAAGTCCGGTAATCCCGAGCCGATGGACATCGAATGGGCCAAGGACGGGGAGACGGGCGAGCTGTTCATCGTACAGTCAAGGCCGGAGACGGTGCAATCCCGGCGGGCCGTCGACGTCCTGGAGAACCATGTCCTGGATTCCCGAAGCAAGGTGCTGAGCAAGGGAAGGAGCGTAGGTTCGAAGATAGCATCAGGGAAGGTTCGGATCATAACGGACAAGACCCAGCTGTCGACGTTCCGCCCCGGCGAGATACTCGTGTCGGTCAGCACGACCCCGGACTGGGAACCTGTCATGAAGATCGCCGCCGCCATCGTCACCGACCAGGGCGGCCGGACGTCGCATGCGGCCATCGTGAGCCGCGAACTCGGCATACCTGCCGTGGTGGGGACGGACGATGCCACACGCTCGCTGCACGACGGGGACGTCGTCACGGTAAGCTGCGCCGAGGGAGATGACGGCTTCGTCTACGAGGGACGTCTGCCGTTCCACGTGGAGCGAATAGACCTCGGCGGAATGAAGAGGCCACGGACGGAGATGATGATGAACCTCGGCAACCCGGACGAGGCGTTCTCCCATTCCTTCATACCGAACGACGGGGTGGGACTGGCTCGACTGGAGTTCATCATCGGCAGCTACATCCGGGTCCATCCGATGGCCTTGCTGCATCCCGAGAAGGTCAAGGACCGCCAGGAGCTGGAGGGGATCAAGCGGTTGACCGCCGCGTATCCTGACGGCGAGGCCTACTTCGTCGAATCGCTCGCGCATGGGATCGCCACCATCGCCGCCGCGTTCTACCCTAAGGAAGTGGTCGTGCGCATGAGCGACCTGAAGAGCAACGAGTACGCGGCCCTGATCGGCGGCAGCGCCTTCGAACCGAAGGAGAACAATCCGATGCTTGGTTTCCGCGGCGCCTCCCGCTACTACTCCGACCAGTATCGTGAAGGCTTCGGCCTGGAGTGCCGGGCGATCCGCATGGTCCGGGAGGACATGGGGCTGAGGAACGTCGTGCCCATGATACCGTTCTGCCGCACGGTGGAGGAGGCCAAGAAGGTCGTGGAGGAGATGGGCCGCAACGGACTGGTGAGGGGCGAGAACGATCTGCGCCTGTACATCATGTGCGAGATACCCAACAATTTCCTTCTCATCGATGAGTTCAGCCAATGCTTCGACGGCTTCTCCGTCGGCTCGAACGACCTGACCCAGCTGGTGCTTGGCATCGATCGAGACTCCGACATACTGGCCAAGGAGTTCGACGAGAGGGACGAGGGCGTGTTGAAGGCGATGTCGTTGTCCGTTCGGGGAGCAAGAAGGAACGGCCGCCACAGCGGGATCTGCGGGCAGGCGCCTGCAGACCATCCAGAGATAGCCGAGTTCCTGGTGCGGGAAGGGATCGATTCGATATCGGTCGATCCAGACTCGCTTATGAACGTAACGTTGAGGGTCGTGCGGACGGAGGAGGCGCTCGAGCGGGAAAAGAATATCGAAGATGAAGAAGGGCGGAGGAAGAAATGATCTACACCCTGGCGTTGAACCCTGCCATCGACCGCACCATGTGGGTCGAGCGGTTGGACTTCCACGGCACGACACGCGTCGCTAGGGAGTCACGATATCCGGGAGGAAAAGGCATCGACGTCTCCCGGGTGCTGACCAACCTGGGCGTCCCCAACGTGGCCCTGGGCTTCGTTGGCGGGTTCGTGGGCGAGGAGTTGGAATGCCGACTCGAGTATGAAGGCGTTCAAACGGACATGGTCCGGGTGTCTGGAGAGACCCGTACGAACATCATAGTCAACGAGACGGCCGGCGAGGGAAGGCATCTGCTTCTAACCGCCAAGGGGCCGAAGATAGATCCCTACGAGCTCGGCTCGCTCTTCCGCAAGATAGAGGGCCTCTCGGAAGCGACCATGATGGCCATAGGAGGCAGCCTGCCGCGAGGGGTTCACCCGGACGCATACCGCCGCATCATAACCGTCATGAGGAGGAAGGGGGCGATCACCTTGCTGGACGCGGACGGCGAGAACCTGCGCACGGGCGTCAAGGCCTGCCCCGAATACATCAAGCCGAACCGGCGGGAGATGAGCGAGCTGGTCGGGAGGCCCCTCAACGATCTGTACGAGGTGATCCGGGCGGCCGAACAGGTGCGCTCCATGGGCGTGGGTACGGTCCTGGTATCACTGGGGGCGGACGGCATGATCGCGGTCGCGGAGGGAAAAAGGTATCATGCGATACCTCCCAAGGTGGAGAAGGTGAACAACGTAGGCCTTGGCGACTCGGCCGTGGCCGGCTTCATCTACGGTCTCGCGAACCGCCTCGATCTCAAGGACTGCCTGGTATATGGCACGGCCGCCGGGACCGCCACCGCTACGAAGCTCGGGACGGCGAGGGCGACGAGGGAGGACATCATGGCCATGGTGCCAAGCATAGTTGTCAAGGACCTCTCGGAGGGTGATGTATGAGCGGCAATGTCAGTTCGACCGTCCCTCTGGACGTGCCGCCGGACCAGAGGAAGGCATTTCAGGAACGATACGACAGGATGACCGGCGGCAAGGGAAGGCTGATGCTGTTCGCCGGGGACCAGAAGATGGAGCATCTGAACGACGATTTCCATGGCGAAGGTATCGATCCCGAGGACGGAGATCCCGAGCACCTTTTCCGCATCGCCTCGAAGGGAAGGATAGGCGCGTTCGCCACCCAGTTCGGACTCATCGCCAGGTATGCGGCCGATCACCCCGACGTCCCGTGCGTGGTGAAGCTGAACTCCAAGACGCACCTGGTAAAGACCTTGCAGGCGGAGCCCCTGAGCAGGCAGTGGCTTGCCGTCGACGAGGTCGCGGCCCTGAGGGACGAGAACGACCTCGACATCGTGGGCGTCGGCTACACCGTCTATCTTGGAAGCGAGCATGAGGCGATCATGCTCACGGAGGCCGCCCAGATAGTGCATCGCGCCCATCGTCTGGGAATGACGGCCATACTGTGGATGTATCCTCGCGGGAGGGCGGTGCCGAACGAGAAGGACCCGCATCTCGTCGCCGGGGCGGCGGGCGCCGGCGCCTGCCTGGGAGCGGACTTCGTCAAATTGAACTGCCCCGATGGTTCGGACATATCGCGCTTCAAGGAAGTGGTCCGTGCGGCTGGAAGGAGCAAGGTGCTCTGCTCCGGAGGAAGCCGCATGGACGAGAGGTCCTTCCTGGAAAGGCTTCACCGGCAGATGGAGGCCGGCGCGGGAGGCAGCGCCACGGGGCGGAACATACACCAGAAGCCACTGGAGCAGGCGGCGAGGTTCTGCGACGCCATATATGCCGTCACGGTCGATCGCGCCCCGGTCCATGAGGCCATGAGGCTCTACTGGGGGGACCCGGGGGCCTGACGCATCTCATCCTGCTGCGCCACGGCCGCAGCGAGTGGAACGAGGCGGGCCTGTTCACCGGCTGGACGGACGTCGACCTCTCCGACGGTGGAAAGGAGGAGGCAAGGAATGCCGGCGAACGAATCAGGGACGAGGGTCTCACGTTCGACGTTGCATACACCTCCGTACTGAAGCGCGCCATACGCACGGCCTGGATCGTGATGGACGTCACGGACCTGATGTGGGTGCCCCTGCATCGATCATGGAGATTGAACGAGAAGCACTACGGCGCGTTGCAAGGGTTGAGCAAGGAGGAGATGGCAAGGAAGCACGGGGCGGAACAGGTGCACTCCTGGCGGAGGGTGTACGATGTGAGGCCTCCCCCGCTCGACATATCGGACGAGAGGCATCCGTCGCACGATCCACGATACCGCTGCCTGCACCCGGAAGAGCTGCCGTCGACCGAATCGCTGAAGGACACGCTTCAAAGGACCCTTCCATACTGGTTCGATGAGGCCCTCCCCTGCATCCGGCGGGGGGACGACGTCCTTATCGCCGCGCACGGCAACAGCCTGAGAGCGCTCGTCAAGCATCTCGACGGCATCAGCGACGAGGACATCGCCAGCGTCAACATCCCCACCGGCATCCCGCTGGTGTATGAGATGGAGGGGGATGCCGTGAAGGACAGGCGGTATCTCGCATCGCCGGATGAACTGTCGAAGGCGAAGGAGAAGGCGTCCCGGGCGGCCGCCTTCAAGCGTTGACCGTCTGCCGCACCAGCGCCTTGACGGCCGGCAGCTCCCTTCCGGAGAGCATCTCCAGGAAGGCCCCTCCGCCCGTGGACACATACGATATCCTGTCCCTCACCTCATATCGGTCCAGGGCGGCGTTGGTGTCCCCTCCACCCACCAGCGAGTAGGCGGGAGAGGCGGAGATGGCCTTGGCCACCATCCTCGTCCCGACGTCGAAACCTTCCTCCTCGAACTTGCCCATGGGTCCGTTCCATACTATCGTGCCCGCGGCCTTCAGCTCCGATGCGAACTTGTCGATGGTGCGCGGACCGATGTCCAGGACGTTCATGTCCTCCGGGAGGCCCGTGACGTCCACCTCCCTCCGGCCGCCGTCGTCCACCGCGAAATCCTCTGGAAGCACGAGCGAACCTGGCCTCTCGTCCAGCATCCTCTTCGCACGCTCCACCGCTTCGCCGTCGGCGCGATGATCTCCCACGTCGATGCCTTTCGCCCTCAGGAAGGGGAAGGCCATCGCCCCGCCGAGCAGCAGCCGGTCGGCGATCTTCGACAGGTGCTCTATGGTGGCGATCTTGCTGCTCACCTTCGCTCCCCCGATCGCCACCACCAGCGGCCTCTCGGGGGCCACCAGGACGCCCTCGAGCGCCTGAAGCTCCATCTTCATGAGCAGGCCTCCAGCCACGTCGTCGATGAACCTTGTCACGCCGACGTTCGATGCGTGCGCACGGTGGGCATTGGCGAACGCATCGTCCACATACGCATCTGCGAGGGACGCCAACGATCTGGCGAACGACTCATCATTGACCTCCTCGCCCGGATCGAACCTCAGGTTCTCGAGCATCAGCATCGAGCCTTCCTTCAACGAGGACGCGGCGGCCTCCGCCTTAGGCCCCGTGACCTCGTCGACGAAGGCGACCTTATCGCCAGTCAGCTCGGACAGGCGTTCGCTGACCGGCCTGAGGCTCAGCTCGGGAACGCGCTTCCCCCCTGGCCTGTCCAGGTGAGAGGTGATGATGGGCATGCCCCCCTCCCCTATGATATGCTCGATGGTCGGCAGTACGGCAAGGATGCGCGAATCATCGGCCACGACGCCGTTGCGCAGAGGAACGTTCAGATCGACCCTCAGCAGGACCCGTTTACCGTCCAGGTCCATCTGATCGACGTAGCGGATCGAGTTCATGAAATGGATTGGGCAATCGGAAGGATAAATAGTGACTGGCGATCTCGCGTTCTAGGCCCGACGCATCGAACGAAATGGGATCCAAGAGGTATCACTGCCTTTTATGATGGATGAGAAAGAGAGTGGGAAGGGCTAGCTCTGTCAGAAGGGATGGGATGCACTCTGTCGTCTAGCCTAATCTTCCCAATCCATAATATTCATTCTGACGTATTTATAGATTGTGGATGTCCTTTATTTTATTATATTCTTTGAAAAATGAGAAAGATGATGGAAGGGTTTTGAAGGGAAAGGGTTTCAGAGGTAGCCAGACTTCTGGAGGGCCATCAGGTCCTCGGTGCTCAGCTTCTCGCCGGCCTTGAACCTGTCGAAGATCTTCTCCGCCTCTTCCTTGGCAGAGGTCTCGTCCTCTTTCCTCTTGGCCTTCCTGGCCTTCTGCCTCATTCCGCTGATGATCTTGTCGTAATCGTGCACCTGGCGGATGTTCTCGATATGGAGCTTGTGCTCCTCGTCGGCGCGGATCTTGTTAGCAACGAACGCTTCCTGAGCCGCATCGGCCTCCTTGCGGACCGCGTCGGCCTGTTCGTACAGGGCGATCATGGCATCGTGCGCGGACTGGGCCTTCTCAGCGTACTCGGAAACCTCTCTGTGATAAGCCTCGGCCTTCTCCTTGGCCTCGCGGAGCTCCTTAACCGCGTTCTTGACCTCTTCGTTCGACTCGTAGGCCTTCTCCCTCTCCTTGATCTGGTTCTGGATAGAGGCCATCTGCTCGATGAGTTCCTGCTCCTTGTCCTTGGACAGAACGGAGGTCATTTGCTTGAACTCGAGGTTCTTCAGGTCCTTCTTCAGGCGGGAGATCGACGGGCCGCTCTTGGGCAGGTTCTCCTTCTTGATCTTTCCGACCTTCTCGCTCAGCTCGTTGACTATCTTGTTCCAATGGTCGCGGTTCTCCTTTGCCTCGCGAACCTTGGCGTTCATCTCGTCACGGACCTCGCGGTGCTTGGCGGCCTGATCCACCAGCTCCCGGACCTTGGCATTCAGGGCGTCTCTCTTTTCAACCCATTCACGGGTCTTCTCGTTCAGCTCGTCGCGGATTTTGCGATGCTTCTCAGCCTCAAGATTATGCAAGTGACGCTTCTGTTCGAGCTCCTCCAACAGTTCAGTCATATACGTTCACACTCAATAGCAAGCCTTAAAAAACGCTTGGCAAAAAAGGAGATACTGACTCTCATTTATATTACTTTTGGAGTACGGTGAGAGAACACACCAAGTGGCCAGATGCCCTAGGTCGCTACCGGTTCCGACATGCGATCCGTGATCACATGTCATCATCGTTCTTGGTAGGCTCCAGCTTCACCTCGTGCCAATCGTTCCCGAAGCGATCTGCGCCGCCGGTCTTCAACTGGAACTTCACGCGAAGATGTCCATCCTCGAAGAACACGTAGGCGTTCTTCAACATCGAGATGTAATAGGACACCCGCTTTCCCTGCTGCGACAGCCGTCTTTCCTGACATACCAGGAGTCCTGCCGCCTCTAGCTCCTTTATCCTGCGATAGCAGGCTGCGATGGGGATGCCGAAACGATGTGCTATCTCCTGCGCGGACCGGGCCTTCCGCACGGTGGCCGTGAGGATCTTCACCGAATACTCGTCGGTGAGGAGCTGGGTCGTCTTCAGCATGTCCATCCTACCGTGCCTCCGCGGCATCGATGGAACATGACCGTTGTATATCTATGGACGGCAGATTATAGATCGCTCCCACCCCTAATTTCTGAAATGGGAGAAATCCAAAGCCATTATAATACTTATCGCATCGGCGATATGGTGCGGAGAATGTAGAAAGGAGGAAGGCTGGCTCAGGCCTTCTCAGCCGATTGCTCGCCGACATGCACCAGCTCCGACTCGGGCAGAGGGTCCACCTCGACATTGAACCTGCCACCGGAGAACGTCACCCTGGCAACGTTCACGGCACATTGATAGTAGGAGACCTTCTTCCCCCGGTACACCTCTTCGTAGCCGACGCACTTGATCAGGTTGTGCTCCTCCATCTTGGCCACCCTACGGTAGGCGACCGCGATAGGGATGTTGCACGTTCGGCTTATCTGCTGCACCGACATGGGGTTCTTGTATGTCGCGGTGAGTATCTTGCCAGCATAATCATCTGCTATGAGCTTGGACAATTCCTCATCGCGCATGTCGCTCCCATCCATCCTGGGCTGAATCGACGTCTCTTTTAAAGACCTTTTCTTATCAATATCACCCACAGTAACACCCCTTTAGATCATCGGTATCAGTACTGGCACCGGCAACCTGTTCTCTGGCTGTTCGAAGTTCAGATACATGTAGGGCGTGTTCGGCTTCATTCCCGCGGCCATGACGCATCCGCCCATGTCCTCGAACCGTATGTGCATCTTCGCCTGCTGCCTGAGCGCTTCCAGGGACGCGGAGCGGGATGATGCGATGGCTATCACCACATGCCCGCCGCGGCGCATGGCGTCGATATGCTCCAGCGAGCTCCGGAACACCCCGCTGCCATAGATGGCCTCCATGGCGTCGTACCCGAGCATGCTGAGGTATGGCTCGGATGCATTGGCGTTGTCCATCATGTACTTCATCTCGGACCACCGCAGGTCCTGTGCGATGTCGGCACCTTCCACCGTCTTGACCGATTCGTACTGGCCTGCGATGTCGCCCTGGGTGTCAAGGATGCGTAGGGCGGGCAGCTTTTCCATGCCGGTCAGCATGCGCATCTGTCTCTCCACCAGGCCGTAGTCCGTAGCATACATGGGAAGCCACGCCACGCCACGGCCCTTGCGCAGCACATCGGCCATGATCGCCAGCTCCAAACATCGCACGACGTCCTGGTGGACGTCAAGGCCGAACTCCCACAGGACAAGGGAGCCGCGGCGTATGCGGCCGAAGTGGCGGTCCATGGACTCGTTCCCGGACGATATGGTCTGATCGTCGGCATCTGGCACCTTGGGCATCACCTGCAGGGTCTCCGGTACGCGTACCCAGGTAGGTTCGAAGACGGTCATGCGTCCGCCGTCGAGCGTGAAGTAGTACTTCCACCGTTCCACCTTCTGCCCCCGGAGCTTCTCGATGGCCATCTGCCTGACCCTCCGTCCCCCGCGGTCCTCCGACAGCATCTGGATGACGCCGTCGCCGAGGTAGTCCATGTCGGTCTTGCCCGACCTCTCGAGGGTGTAGATCACGTTCGTGTGGCTGTTCTCCACCAGGTCCTTCTGGAGGGTGTTCACGAGCCTCTGCGCCTGTATGCCGTACCTCTCTGACAGGGCATCGATGGAGTCGACGACTATGAGCGTCTTCTTCGGCAGGTTGGTCTCCGCGATATCGTAGGCGACCTCCAGTTCGGGCAGCAGCATCCCGATGTCGAACGTGATGCCTTCCTCCCCTATGTCGCCCAGGAAGCCTTCCTCCCCATCCTCGGTTATCTCGCCCGCCTCGATCTGCCCTTCCAGCTTATGCAGTTCTGTCCGGACGACGATCTGGGCGCCTTCGGTCCTGTTCAGGACGCCCAGCAGCTCCTTGCCGGCCGCCGCGGCGACCCGGGGGCTCACATGCTCCCCTGGCACGTTCTCCTTCGTCCTCTGCAGGAAGCTCTTCGCGGCCTTCAGCACGTTGTCCCTCATCTTGTGCTCCCGCACCCACGGGAACTGTCGGAAGAGGGCCTCGTCCGATACCCTGGTGGACAAGTAGTAGTCGGGCTGCTCGTCGCCCATCTCCTCTATGATCTGCAGTGCCAGGGTGGTCTTTCCTGTTCCGGCGTCTCCCTTTACGACAAGAGAATGCCCTCCCGGGGCACGCATGAACTCCAATAGGATCGGGGGAACCTTCCCCTTGTTTTTCTCGGGAGCGGCCGAATCTACCATCTTAACAACCTCTGTTTATATCCTAATGTCAATATTTAGCTGTGCAGTATAAACCTGTTTCGATTCGGTATGTCCTTTATGATAGAGAGTGGCTCAGCATAATATTATAAATTCGCCTGCTTTAGCGTTTGAGGATTGCATGTTGATCTGTCCTCTCGACTACCGCTACGGACGCAGTGCGATGAAGGCCGTGTTCTCCGAGGAGAACAATCTCCGTACCAAGCTTCAGGTAGAAGCAGCGTTGGCAAGGGCCCATGCTGCCGTGGGAGACATCCCCGTGGAGGCGGCGGAGGAGATCGCCCGGAAGGCCACGCTGGAACACGTCACCCTTGAGACGGTCAAGAAGATAGAGGCGGAGACCAAACATGACATCATGGCGATGGTGAACGCCCTGTCCAAGGCGGCCGGGGAGGCTGGCAGGTACGTTCACCTGGGAGCCACGTCCAACGACATCGTCGACACGGCCGTGGCCCTGGAGTTCAAGGCCATGCTCGACATCATCGAACAGGACCTTGACGAACTGATATCCGTACTTGCCGACAAGGCGGAGAGGTACCGCCTGACGCCGATGATGGGACGCACCCATGGACAGTTCGCCATTCCGACCACCTTCGGGTTCAAGCTCGCCGGGTACCTCTCGGAGATGCTCCGGCACAGGGAGCGCGTGAAGGAGATGCGCAAGCGGGTCTGCGTGGGCAAGATGTCCGGGGCGATCGGCACCGGCGCCGGCTTCGGCCCCAAGTTCTTCCAGATCCAGGAGGCGGTGATGAAGGAGCTTGGCCTGGGGCATGAGGAGGCGGCGACCCAGCTCGTCTGCCGGGACAGGTATGCGGAGATGGTGTTCGTCCTGGGGCTCATCGCCACATCGTGCGAGAGGTACGCTACCGAGGTAAGGAACCTACAGCGCTCCGAGATCGGAGAGGTGCAGGAGGCGTTCGACGCCCGCAAGCAGGTGGGCTCCTCGACCATGGCGCAGAAGAAGAACCCCATGTTGTCGGAGAACGTCTCCGGCCTCGCCCGCGTGGTCCGCTCCTACCTGGCGCCCCAGATGGAGTCCATGGTCCTCTGGCACGAGAGGGACCTCAGCAACTCGTCGGCGGAGCGTTTCATACTCCCGCACGTTGCCGTGCTGACCGATGACATCCTGTACAAGATGACCGAAGTCTTCAGGAACCTGGTGGTCAACGAGGAGAGGATGCTGGAGAACATCCGCTCGGCGGGAGGCTTCATCATGGCCGAGTCGGTCCTTCTGACCCTTGCAACGAAGGGCATGGGAAGGCAGGAGGCGCACGAGCTGGTGCGTCAGACCGCCATACGCGCCGAGGCGGAAGGGAAGGACCTGAAGGTCGCGTTGTCGGAGAACGCCGAGGTCATGGCGTTGATGACGATGGAGGAGCTCGATGCGGCGATGGACCCCACCAGGTACCTGGGGGCCGCGCCCGAGCTGACGGACAGGGTCGTCGAGCAGGCCCGGAAGGCCCTCTCGTCCTGAATCTCGGACGGGAAGGACGCACCTACCTCCGGAACAACCGGACCTTCTCCCCGTCAGTACCCAACTCATCGATAAGTTCGACCAGGCGCCGGTACTGCCACTTCCTTTCCTCGATGATCGCATCCGCATCGAGCGGGCGCACCGTCGCGATGGCCTTTGCCGCGTAATAGGCGGCTCCAGTTGCGTGCGTGGGGACATGCGCGGTGGCGACGGCCTGCCCCGCGGCCCGGGCGGCGAAGCGGGCAGGACCATCGTCCGGGCACTCCCTGGCAGCAGCGTGGGCGGAGAGGGAAGCCTCACGAACGACCTTCATGCTGAACCGTCCGGTCCTCCCGAACTCCCTCAACACCTCCATGGCCCTGCGAGGACGGGGATCATTGGGAGAATGCTCCTCGAACAACGGAAGAACGCGTTCCGCGCACTCGACCGCCCAGGCGATCAGGGCGCGATGGTCGCTCTCCCTTGCCAATGATTCGATGTCCTTGCCGATGGCGGGATCCTTGAACCTCCTTCCCATTCGCTCCCTTCCCCGATGCCATGTCATTCATCTCTTATCAAATGCGGTGCCGCACTGCATCGCCCGCAGGCGTGGTATTATCCCCTTGACGCTCGGATATGATGTCACCGGACCGCGGCGTTCGACAGAAGGGGACGCACGGCGGGACGGAGGAGATTGGCACATGGACGAGAGGATCCACGCCGAGGTAAGGAAGGAACGCATGTTGACAAAGACGTTGAACGCTCCCCGGGAGACCGTGTTCAAGGCATGGACCGACCCGTTGCAGCTCAGGGTGTGGTGGGGTCCGCGCGATTTCACCGCAGGGGAGGTGGTGATCGAGCCTCGCCAGGGAGGAGCCTTCCGCGTGAACATGGTGGACGCCGATGGCAGAACATTCCCGATGAAGGGCGTCTTTAGAGAGTTCGAGAGGCCGTCGCGGCTGGTGTTCACATCCACCTTGATTGAGGACATGGGGGGAGGGCCGCCGCTCGAGGCGGTCAACACCGTCACGTTCGAAGAGAAGGATGGAGGCACCGAGATAACTTGGCGATGGGAGGCAGTGGAGGCCGCGCCGACCGCCATAGTGGCCGCGGCCCTGGTGGGCTTCGAGCAGAGCACCGAAGACTCATTGGCCCGCCTCGCGGATTACATGACCCAGGTACTGGAAAGGCAGCGGTGAACCATGGCCTGTCCGCCTTGATCCAAGGGAACATGGCGCATCTCGACCGGTAGGGCCCTCGATAGGCGATGCCGCCTTGGACTAGCGCGAGGGAGAGCGTTATATCACCATCGACGATTGCAGGGCATGGCAGAATGGAGCGCCGACCTGCACGGGCTGAACCTGCGCCCTCCCATCCACACCGAGGACGACCTGTCCTTCTGGGACGACGAGCACATCTCCCGCAGCATACTCGATCTGCACCTCGACCCGGACACCGATGCGGCGTCCCGCCGGCCGCAGGAGGTGGAGAGGGAAGCGGAATGGATCGCCTCGCAGCTTCCCCAGGGCGCCCGGGTGCTGGACGCCGGCTGCGGTCCGGGACTGTACGCGCGGCAACTTGCATCCCGCGGCATGTCGGTGGTGGGAGTGGACATCAATAGAGCGGCCATCGAGCACGCGTCCATCTCTGCAGAAAGAGAGGGGACGCACATAGAGTATCGTCATGGGGACGTCCGCGACATGGACTTCAAGGAGGAGTTCGACGCCGCCCTGCTCATATACGGCATACTGGGGATGATGAACGATCGCGATCGCTCCGACGTATTGCATCGGCTGAATCGCGCCCTGCGCCCTGGCGGGATACTGATCCTTGACGCGATGACCGGGAAGAACATGAGGGACAGGCCGTTCCACAAGGACTGGTACTTCTCCCCCGGCGGTTTCTGGCGACCCGGGCCGCACTTCGTCCTGCAGCGCGCCTTCGAGTATGAGGGTGGCGTCTTCCTGTTCCGCACCATCGTCCTTGAGGAAGGTAAGGACGTCGCCGTCTACGACATGTGGGACCATACATTTACGGCCGATATGATGAAGGAGCTGTTGTCATCCCACGGGTTCATTGACATAGAGATGTTCTCCGGCCTGTCCAGCGGTCCGTTCAGCGATGATGCATCATGGATCGGGGTGAAATGCAGGAAGGCGTGAGGGGGCCGATGGGATAAAGAGGTAGAAAGGCATCGGCGTGGACATCATGAAAGGGATCGTCGCGTTCGACAGCGTGTACGGCAACACCAGGCATGTTGCCGAGGCCATGGCCGAGGAGATCAAGGCCCAGGGGCTCGAGGTAGCACTGGTCAACATCGGCCAGACGATGAAGTTCGATGCCGATGCCGATTTCATCCTCATAGGCTCGCCGACGCGCATGAAGCAGATGACCTTCCGCACCAAGCGGTTCATCAAGAAGGCCCGAAAGGTCTACGCAGGCAAGCCGGGAGCGGCGTTCGAGACGAAACTGCGCACTCCTACCGATCCCACGGCCAGGGAGAAGATGGCCAAGTGGATCGACAACACCGCCGGACCGAAGATCAGGGAGATGGCCGAGGAGGGCGGCATCAGGATGTACGACGAGGTGCTGAGGGCGGAGGTCGTCGACACCTACGGCCCGCTCATGCCCAACACGCTGGAGCAGAGCAGGGAGTTCGTCAGGCGCTTCCTCGCCAACATGAACTCCATATGACGCGAACGTCCGTGAATTTTAAGTAACCGTCCACGTTGTGATTAACGGCATTAAGCCGAGGGAAGTGAAGATGATATTGGATGATATGAAATACATCGCCAAAGACCTCGCCAGCGTTCCCCTGGAACTGGCGGACCGGTTCGCCAGGGTGCCGGGCATCAGGGCGATGGTAAGGCACGAGAGGTGCAATGGCTGCACCGCATGCGTCAGGAAAGGGTTCTGCCGCTTCGGCGCCATAGAGATGAACGATAAGAAGGCGAACGTGGACGTGGAGCGCTGCCGCGGCTGCGGACGGTGCACCCACCTGTGCAAAAGGGACGCCTTCACTCTAGAGGTCCGCCCGCCGCGCGTGGTGACGGATACGCTCCGGCGAATAGACGACAGGATCACAGGACTGATGAAGTGACGACCGAACAGGGCGATTCGCCCTTCCCAGGTCGGAGAAGTAATGGGGAGAAAAGGGGTTTAAAGGGTTTAAGGGGTTTAGATGAGATTTAGAACCTGTCCCTGGGCCTGTGCTTCTGGAAGCATTCCCTGCAGTAGACCGGTCTACCCTCGGTCGGCTTGAAAGGAACTTGGGTCTGGGCTCCACAGTCGGAGCAGATCGCGTCGTGCATTTCTCTGGGTTCGCGGTTGTAGCCGCCTCTCTTGTTTCCGTACATTATTACTACCTACAGCCCCAAGGGCCCTTGCGGACACTTGTGACAAGAGCACTCAGGTTGTTTAACTATAAATACTAACCTATTCGCAAGGGTGAAACCTGCGATGCATGGCCTTTTTCGAGCGGCAGGGGGAGCATTATTATCTAAGGGTACCCCTTTGTCCAGCGGGCCACGTCGCATTCCGGCGGTGGCCTGCATGGTAGAACGAACCAGTTCAATGAGTTGTAAACATGAGTGGAAGCCTGAACACGATATGTGACAAGTGCGGCATGGAATTTGAAACGATATCTGAGCTTCACATGCATCTCGAGGATGTGCATGGGGAGCTGCAGCGCAAACGCAAGATCGTTCGTCAGAAACCCAAGAAGAAGCGGTGAGAGCCGCGTTCTGTTCTTCGCGAAGCATCACGACCCCGGCCCGGAAGGGCGAGAACGGCGGGGTGGGATGATGTGAAGGCATCGGCCACCGATCTCCATCGGAACGGTGCATGATCGATCCGTATGGGTACATCCGTCAAGCCGGACCATGGGTGACGGTCCGATGGCGAAGCTGCACGCATCGCCAGCTATTTGGTGCACGCGATCCTCTCGAGCCTCCTCGCCAGCGCCACCCATCCATCCAGCTTGCCTGGCTTGATGCTGTAATCGGTGACGCCCAGACGCCTGGCGGCCTTGCGGTCCTCCGGGGCGTCGGAACCGGTCAGTATGATGACCGGTATGTCCTTCAGTGATGGATCGCCCCTGAGCTCCTTAAGGAACTCCAGACCTCCCATCCTAGGCATCTTGATGTCCAGGACTATAAGGGTGGGATGCGATTTATTGCGGCGGAGGAAGCCCAGGGCATCCATGCCGTCCCTCGCGCGACTTAGGGAGACGCTCGACCCGTTGGCCTCGAACGCCTCATGCAATAGCAGCGCATCGCCGGGATTGTCATCCACGACCAGGATCTCAGACCGTCCTTCCATGATATCTCCTTGCAGGTATTGTGAAATGGAATGTGGACCCCGCCCCCGGCTCCGACTCTACCCAAATCCTGCCACCGTGGCGCTCGACGATCTTCTTGCAGATCGCCAGGCCGATGCCGGTGCCTTCATACTCCTCCTTGGAGTGAAGGCGGACGAACATCTGGAACAGGCGGTCCATCTGAGAGGGATCTATACCGATGCCGTTGTCCTTCACCGAGAAGGTCCACTCGTCGGCGACCTGCAGCGCGGATATGCTTATCCTAGGGGCCTCGTCCCCCCGAAACTTCAACGCGTTGCTGATGAGATTCTCGAGCAGCAGGACCATCTGGTCGCCGTCGGCGATGATCGTGGGCAGGGGATCGTTGACGATGGTGGCGCCGCTGTCGTCGATCGATCTCTCGAGGTCCTTCAAGGCGGTGGCCAGCACCTTGTCCATCTCCACCGGTGAGAAAGGCTTGCCAAGCTTGTCCACCCGGGAATATGCGAGCAGGTCGTCGATCATCCGCTGCATTCGCTGCGCGCCGTCGATGGCGAAGTGCATGTACACCTTGGCCTTCTCGTCGAGGACCTTGCCGTCATACTTTCTCTCGAGCAGTTCGAGATAGGAGGTGACCATCCGCAGGGGCTCCCGGAGATCGTGAGAAGCGACATAGGCGAACTGCTTCAGCTCCTCGTTGCTTCTCCTCAGCTCCTCCTCCACCCTCTTGCGCTCATCGATGCTCGTCAGTGCGTTCAGGGTGCCGATGCAGCGGTCGTGCTCGTCGGTCACGGGCATGAACCTCATCTGCATCCATATGGAGAATCCGTCCTTCCTCCTGATCTTCAGGTCGAACTGGGAGACCTTCCCCGGCTCCCGCTCCCCCCAGATCTTAAGTGCCACGACCGCCCATCCCATGTCGATGAGGTCCGTCCAGTATCTTCCAAGTAGCTCATCGACCTGGTAACCCAACAGGTTCGCCAGCCCCTCGCTGATCTCCGTGATGCGGCCATCCGCATCGGTCCACCAGAATCCGTCGTTGGCCGTCTCCGCCAGGGTGCGATACTTCAGCTCGCTCTTCGCCAGCTTCTTCGTGCGCTCGTCGACCAGCTTCTCCAGCACTTCCCTGGTCCTCTTCAACGCGTTCTGCGCCCTGACCCTCTCCAAGGCGTCCCAGGTCCGCTCGGCCGTCTCCCTTGCGATCCCAACCTCGTATGGCGTCCAATCCCTTGGCCCGTTCTGATGGACGATCAGGGCGGCGACGAAGCCCCGTTGCCTGATCAGGGGGACGATTATCTGCGCGCTCACATCGATAGCCTTGCACCTTTCGATCTCCGCCGCTCCGAACCTGCTGTCGGCGGCAACATCACGAACGACCATCGTTCCGCCGCGTAGGAGGTCGACCGAACCGATGCCCAGGTCGGTCAGGCAGAATGGTCCGTTCATCGGGGGCAGGTGTCGGCCGCACGAGGCGGTCACGGAGCCGAAGACATCGCTCGGTTCGACGCTTCTCTCGGCGACGAAATACTGAACCCGGCCGGCGTCAAGATGATCGGCGAGGAATTCAGCGGCCTTGATCAGGATCTGCTCCGGCTCTTCGATGGACCTCAATGAATCATTGAGGTCGTGAAGATAGCGATTTCGCCTATCGTTCTCCTCCTTGGTCCATCTCTCCTTCTTCTCTTCCGTGATGTCGTGAAGGATGAACGCATAGATGTTCTTGGCTGGCATGGGGACGATCTCCACATTGAACCATCGATCGGTGTTCTTCGAGTACCTCTCGATGGAGACGGATCCATGCCTCCGTGCCACTTCCTCGTATCCCTCTAGCCATACGGACTCGTTGCCGGGGTCGACCTCCGACAGCCTCTTCTGGACGAAGTTCTCCGCCTTGATGCCCGTATGTCTTTCGAAGGCGGGGTTCACCGTCAGAATCGTGGAGTCTATCGGCTTGCCGTTCGGATCGAAGACCACCTTGACGAAGCCCACTCCTTCCACCATATTGTTGATGAACGCCTCAGCTATCTGCAGATGCAATCCTGCATCCTCCATCCGGGGATCCGGGGGACTCATCTCCTCATGTGATGTCATGCATGGGCCTGCCAGGATGGGGTGGCGATCGAGGATCGATACGGCATGAGCTCCTGTTGTCCCTCCTCCCGCCGAGCAGGCATGGGAATGATAGATATTATATTTCTCGAAAAAGAGAGAGGGATCAAACAGACAGGATATGATGAAAAAGCGGGCGATGCCTTCATGAAGGGCGGAGCTAGAGCGTTGTGGATCCGAGATGGACCTGAGGATCACAAGATGCGAGATGTTTGCATCCAGACTAGATATGGGGGTAATGACGACCACAAAGAATTATATCCATCCTGCCATTACCGATTCGCAAGGGCAGATAGATCAGCTGGAAGATCGCGACATTCGCAATGTCGAGGCCGCGGGTTCAAATCCCGCTCTGTCCACTCAAACTCTGGCTTAGCTCATTTTGAACCATTTTCGGTTCAAGCGACATTTTCTGATACTGGGCATAGGTTCTCATGGCATCGCTCATATCGTCAAAGTTGAGGCCTAGGTAGAGGATCGTTGTGCGAGTGTCGGCATGTCCGAAGATCCTTGAGATCTCTTCGAGCCGGACACCTGCCCGGTACATCATCCTCCCGCAGGTCCTTCTCAGGTCGTGGTTGGTGAAATATAGTCCAACACGCTCCCCGGGGTCCTCGAGGACCTCCTCCGGGACGTTCTTGAGCGTGATGCCGTCCTCGGTCCCCTCGACCTCCACCATGGCCTCGCCCTGGTGCGCCTTCAGGGAGGCATAGGTCTCGTCGAACACCGGGCAGTCGAGGATCGGCAGGTCGCCAGGATCGAGCTGATCATCCCTGCACGGCTTCTCGTAGTTGTTCACCGAGAACGAGCTGCAGTTCCAGCAGCTGTACCTCGGGGCCATGGCGTCAGCGTTCTTGCGCTCGTCCCTCCTGGCGTTCATGGCAGGGTTCAGCTCGGTCAGGAGGGCCTTGGCCTTCGGGTCCGAGCGTGCCTTCGCCCGGAGGTCCTCCACGCTGCAATAGCGAGCGAGAGGATCCTGCTGCAGCCTGTGAACGGCCTTGTGAGCGGCCTCGAGGCGGGACATGGCCGCCGCATAGCCGGGATCGATCGGCGGGTTCTCGCCCTTCTTGGCCTGGCCCTCCTCGTTCCGCATGCGCTTGAGGTCGCTCTTGGCGAGCCGGAGCTCCTTGGTCGCCTTGTTGTAGTTGCGCCGGAGCTCGCGGGCCCCGCCCTTCTTGTCGCTGCTCTCCCTGCTGCACACCTGGTCTAGCCCGGCGATGGAGCCGTACTTCTTGTTGTTCGTGATCTCCTCGAGGAGCTTCTGCTTCTCGTCCTCGGCCCTCGCCACCCTGATCTGCGCGTCCTCGATCGTCGTCATGCTACCTTCCTCCCGCACCTCATGCACTGCCACAGCGTGCCGCCCGCCAGCCTCCGGAGTATCGAGCGCAGGGGGAGCCCGCACGAGCACAGGCGGAGACGTGCAGATGAAGACGCTGAAGTTCTACTTCGCCTTCAAGAGATTCCGTAACTTCGCATGTGTAGAGGTTCACCCCAAGAATCGTGTCATCCTTGTCTACGTCAAGGTCGATTCGGAGAGCGTGGAACTCCAACCGGGATTCACCAGAGACATGCGAGGGATCGGGCATTATGGAACTGGTGACCTGGAGATCGCGATCAGGGATAAAGATGATCTAGAGAGAGCGAAACCACTGATCGTAAAGAGCTATGAATCAAGTTGATTCTAAGACATCGCATCTGTAGGAATTGTAAGCAATATTGCATCTATAGCAATGAATTAATCACGAAAAATTATATTTAATAAATCCTTAAGCATATCTTAACCACGAAGTTATCTCTTAATAGCGAATAATTAATGGAGACGAACTATCTCATTTAGTTTTCATTCACTTCAGCCTCAGACCACAAAAGCCGCAGAAGTTGGCAGAACGACCAATGGGGGATCGACATCGAGGGCAGGCCACAACAAGAGGGATGCCACATTTTCGACAGAATGTTGTATTTTTGCTCATCGCAGATGTACCACACCTTATACACTTTTGAATTGTCTCATGTATTTGTTGAGAGGCTGGTTTCGCGTAATGTGAGCTATCATTTGCCATAATGTCGTCAATATTGGTCTTTTTGTCAAGGCTGGGCAGATCTGCGAGCTCCTCCTGGAGGTCTCCATCCCCCAATGAATGATCCTCATACAATTCTTTTAAAAGACGATCCAGATCATCGTCTTCCCATATCTCATCAATCAGCCTTCAGGAAAGGTTTCCATTCATCTTTGTTGTTAGAATCTATAAGCGAGTCTGGTACCTTTATTTCTATCTTCATTCTCGTCTTGTACCTTCCAAGATTATCGAGTTGTTTCTGAACGGAATGCAATCTCTGATCGATGATCAACATGGCCATGTCATATATCATACTGCCATAATCTCCATCATCAGCTTTCATTAGAGCAGACAGATATTTTCCACGGTCCTTTCCAAGGAAGAGAAGACGAGGGCATTTCTCCCTCATTAACATGTAATTGAGAACCTCTCGACCAACTCTCCCATTTCCATTAGTGAATGGGTGGATCAACTCGAATTTATGGTGGAACACCAATGCTTCAAAGAACGGACAATAACCACTCTCCACCCTTGCATAATACTCATCGATAATCTCCTGCAGTTCATTCTCGATCTCAATGGCCGGGGTGAGCTGGAAATCCCTTCCTGATATTCCAATGCTATCTATTCTTCTGAACACCCCTGCCGACTCGGGCTGAATGTTATTCATCACCAATGAATGGATCTTCTTGATGAAGTCCAAAGTGACCTTTTTCTTGTAATGATCGCGATACTTCTTTACTTCCTTGAAGTTCAAGACCTCAAACATCTCTCTGAGATCCTTTCCAGAAGGTGCTATCCCTTCTTCCATTAATAATCGTACATCGTTAAGTGAGAGGGTATTGCCCTCGATAGACGTCGTACCGTGAACATACTGGAGCTCGAACTGCTTCTCATATTCCTCCATTTCATCATCATAAAGGAGGCTATCCAACGCTAGGCAGAGGTATTTCGTCTTCTCCAATAATTCAAGCAGTTCCTTCCCCTTTTTCTCATCCAGATAGTCGATCAGATACTGGGAGCTGCTCAGTTCTGCCTTCTTGTACGCAGCTTTCAGTTCGAGTTTGAGATAATGTTCCCTCACTATAGCATCTATTGTATCTGGCCTAGGTGCCTCTTCACCCAAGTATGAGGTAACTTTAGCCTTCTTTCTTCCAACCCGGATGTCCTTCACTAGGTAATATCCCAATTCACCGCTTGGCAGGCTCTTCTTTTCGATTCGATATCTGAGTGGCTTCATATTCATGTAAGTTATGGCATCACAATTATTTCAATTCCGATTGTTTTGCCATAGTATGAATAATAAATTCAGAATTTGCAACAATGCTGAAAAAAACATTACGAGAGTAGAGACGTTTTCGTGTAGATGATCTCCATCATAACGGTTCCAAGCCCCAAATCGCGTATTTTTCCCGCCTCTAGCACCGTTGGCTGATACTGAGATGACGTAAAGATCCATCAATGCGATGCCCTCATTGATTCTTCTCATACATTTGTCTAGTATAATCAGGAATAACAAACAAATTTGCTAGATAATTAACTTTAATTATTTTATTGACTATCAGCCATGCGTTGTGGCAGACAAACATCTCATACGAGGTGTTCGTCGGCGACAAACGTCGCCTTGCCTCGACCGTCCCTCAGGACGAAGTATATGAGGTGAACAGATGGTATACGAAACTGGAGACATCGCATGGATGCTCGTCTCGGCCGCATTGGTGCTGATAATGACGCCAGCGGTCGGCTTCTTCTATGGCGGCATGCTGCGCAAGAACAGCATGCTGTCCATTCTGGGGCAGACGATCATCATCATGGGTATAGCGACCATCGTCTGGGTCACGTTCGGTTTCTCACTAGCGTTCGGTCCGGACACTGCAGGGTTGATCGGTAGCTTCGACTTTGCCTTCCTCCATGGCATTGGAATTGGAAACTCTCCTCCTGACCTCTCGTACTTCCCGACCACGATCCCGCCCCTGCTGTACATGATGTTCCAGGGCATGTTCGCCATCATAACCGCGGCGCTCATCATAGGCGGCATAGCCGAGAGGATGAAGCTGCGCACCGTGGTGCTCTTCATGGCGATCTGGATAACGCTCATCTACCCCCTGGTGGCACACTGGGTCTGGGGCGGCGGGTGGATCCACCAGCTTGGCGCACTGGACTTCGCGGGCGGCACCGTGGTCCACATCTCAGCCGGCGCGGCGACGCTTGCAGCGGCCCTTGTCATAGGCAAGAGGATGTCCGCGCAGAGGGGTGAGGTCGATCAGCCGCACAACATCCCCTTCGTGGTCCTTGGCGGCGCCCTGCTGTGGCTTGGCNNCGCGGCTCCGCTCTCGGCGCGAACGATGTGGCGGTGAACGCCTTCGTCACGACCCAGATCGCCGCCGCCACTGCCGGCGTGTCCTGGGGCCTTATCAGCTACCTGCACCTCGGCCGGACGTCCGTGATGGGCATGATCACCGGCGCGGTGGTGGGCCTTGTCGCCATCACTCCCGCGGCCGGCTTCGTGGACGTCTTCGGTGCACTGGCCATAGGTGCGGTCTCGCCGATCTTCAGCTACGCGGCGATACACCTCCGCAAGCGGATGGGCTTCGACGATGCGCTGGACGTATGGGCCTGCCATGGTGTCGGCGGTACCGTCGGTGCAGTGGCGACCGGTCTCCTGGCGACCAGTGCGGTTAACGACGCCATTCCGGACGGCCTGCTGTACGGCGGCAGCATCGACCTGCTGGGGATTCAGCTGTTCGCAGTGATAGTGGTCTGGGCGTTCGTCTTCGCGGCGACCTACGCCATCATGTGGACGATCACCAAGGTCATTCCCGACTGGAGGATGACGCGCGAGGAGGAACGCATAGGCCCTGACATCGTGCAGCACGGTGAGAGCGCCTACTCATGAGGTGAACGACATGAAGAAGATCGAAGCGGTGATACGGCCGGAAAGGCTGAACCATGTGAAGGCCGCCCTTCAGGAAGTGGGCGTATCGGGGATGACCGTGATGGATGTCCATGGCCGGGGCGAACAGAAGGGCTTCGAGTTCATCAACCGCGCCGGGAAGTACCGGGTGGACCTGTTGCCCAAGACGCTGATAGAGGTGGTCGTCCACGATGAGGACGTTGACCGGGTGGTCGATGCCATCGTCAGGTGTGCTCGCACCGGAGAGATCGGTGATGGCAAGGTCTTCGTGACCTCGGTGGAGCGGTGCGTTCGCATCCGCACCGGGGAAGAGGATGATGCTGCCCTATGACTTCCTCCTAAAACCCCTTCCAAACCCTTTCCTTTTTTCCATCGATCATCCATCGATCATGTGGTCATGAAGCGTTGACGTCATTTTATCGCGGCCAATATGGCGAAGCATTGCTTCTTCCAAAGAAGGTCGACGTGTCTGAATCCAGCGCGCCTCAGATCCTCGTTCAACTGCCAGACCGTTCCCGGCTTCTCGCCCATCCTCTTCCTGAACTCCAGCCGGGAGGCCTTCAGCTCCTCGAAGGTCATCCCCTCCCCGGCATCGCTCCTCATCCTGGGCATCAGCCACCTTATGCGGTCGTCGAACTCCCATCGGTCGATGGCGGGCGAATCGCACTTGAAGAGATCGCCGTTGATGAACATCGCACCGTCCTTCAGCTTGCTCCAGATGTCCTTGTACAATCTCACCCGGTTCTCCGGCTCGATGTAATGTAAAACTTGGCATGACGCGATGGAGTCGAACGATCCGTCATCCCATGCATCGGGCAGACCAAGGTTCAGATCGTGAACCTCCATCCTGACCCGGGGGTCGCCCTTGAACCGGGAGCGGCTCAGGCGCATCATCTCCTTGGAGAGGTCGATGAGCTCCACGTTCGCCATAGGCCTATGTTCGAGGATGGCGGCGGTGAGGTCCCCGAAACCCCCGCCGAGATCGGCGATCATGGGAGATTCGGGAGCATCATCGGTCGCCAGCCTTGATATGATGGATAGGATCTCCCGGCGATCGGGTATGGCGACATCTGCCTCCCGCTTGTACTGCTCCACCGCCTTCCTGTCCTCCCAGATGTTCATGGTTCGAAGTGACCCCCGCTATCGGTTCCACCCTGCCTCCCTGAACGGGAAGTATGACAGGGACCATTCAGCGATCATCTCGACCCTGGATATACATTTCCATCTGCCGTTCGATACGTTCTAGATCAACAATCTCCTCCATTCCTGATGTCGAGAACGACGCCCTCGGGTCGGATACATGACGCTTTCCCGCATTTAGTCCGGACCATCGATTTATATCCGGGGCATGGGTGGAATCAACCAGATCCCGAAAGGAGGAGTTGATCTGACACACCACTATTCAGGACCGAACTTCGGCTTCCCGAGAGGGGATGCACGCCTGGACCTTGCTGACCTGTTCGCGTTCCCCAAACAGGATGATGCCAGCAGGTCGGTGATCATCATGAACGTGCATCCCTCCCATGCGTTGAACCCGCCTGAACCGACGATCGATGAGCCATTCGCGCCGGAGGCGATATACGAGCTTAGGATAGATACCAACGGGGACATGATGGCCGACATCGCCTATCGAACCCGGTTCAAGTACGGCGAGGATGGAACGATGACGGCCACGGTTCGTCGGGCTGAAGGGCAGGAGGCCGCCGGTAGGGGCATTGGCGGAGAGGTCATCTTCGAGGGGGCGCCCGTCTCGATGGGGCGCGAAGCTCGTGTGACAAGTTCCGGCGACCACCGCCTGTTCACTGGATGGCGCAGCGATCCCTTCTTCTTCGACATAGTCGGCGTACAGAACGGCATGAGGTTCACCGGTGACGACTGGTTCGCCGACAAGGATGTGTGCAGCATCGCAATGGAGTTGCCGGTGAGCGACATCGGCGGCGGGGCGAGATTGAACCTATGGCATCGATCCCTCATACAGATCGACGGCAGATGGGTCCAGGCGGACCGGGGCGCGAGACCCACCCAGACGCCGTTCCTGGCAGATGCCGAAAGGGAAGCGTATCTTGACGGGGAGCCAGCGCAGGACGAGAGGTTCGTGCCGATGTTCGCCCATGTCCTCGAGAGGTCCGGCGGATACACTCGCGAGGGCGCGGAGGCGGCTGCCCGGAGCCTCCTGCCAGACGTCCTGCCGTACGACCCGACGAAGCCCGCGGCGTATCCCGCCAACGGGAGGATGCCCAGGGATGATGCGAAGGACGTCTTCCTGACGGTGTTCAACGGCAGGCTGACATGGGACATGACCGGACCGCACGCCGACATGCTGGACGAGTTCCCGTACCTCGGGCCTCCGCATAAGGTCCGATCCTTCGGGGCGGAGATGGAGAAGGGGCGTTCGACGGTCCAGGTCGTGGGAAGGTGAGGTCAGCAGTCGTTCCGACATATGGCCGAACGTCATGTCCAGATCGCGGGAACGATGGACCGCACTTCATTCGATGATGGATCTGACAACATCCAAACGTCTTGACCGTCCATGCGAGGCGGGCGCCCATAGTTCTCAGGGCGTAATGAACATCAGCTCAGGGTAGAGAAAGAAGGGAAAGGGTTTGAAGGGTCACTTCCCCTCGTCATCCTTCACTGGCTTGACATCGTCAAGCTTGTAGTCGTTCGCCGGCTCGGTCTCCGGCCCATGCTTGACGAAATAGTATGGTATGGCCGTTATGACCCCTACCATTACCAGCGCAGCCACCACGAAGAAGACGATGGCCATTATGACGAGCAAAGCCTCGATCACTGCCGGCAGGTTCAACAGCAGGAACAGGACGAGGGCGATGACCCCGATCCCCACGAGGAGGAGGCCGAAGGTATCCTTTGCACGGGCGCTCGTTTCAAACACCTATCCTGATACCACCTGAATCGTTCTTGGGAAGGAAGGGGATGAGCGAGTTGGCAAGCTTGGCGAGGGTCATCGACTGCAGTATGACGCGGCCTGGCCCTCTCAGGGTGGTGACGAACAGCCCCTCACCGCCGAACAATGCGGTCTTGACCCCTCCGACCGCCTGGATGTCATACGAGACGGACGACTCCCACGCCACCGTGTGAGCGGTGGAGACCTTCATCATCTGACCCGGCTGGAGGTTGTATTCTATGAAGTCACCGCAGGCGTTTATGAACACGGTGCCCTCGCCCTTCAGCGACTGGAGGACGAAACCTTCGCCACCGAACAGGGCCGCGCCGAACCTCTTCTGGAACGCGATGTCGAGGTCGACCGCCTGCTCGGCCGCCAGGAAGGCGGACTTCTGCAGGATCCATTGCTTCCCACCACGCAGGTCGAGGGCTTGCACCTTGCCAGGGACCTGTCCGGCGAACCCTACCAGGCCAGGACCCCCATCCGCGTAGAAGTTCGTCACGAAGAACGATTCACCGGTAAGGGTGCGCTTCAGGCCCTTGAGCAATCCGCCGGAGACCTTGGCCTCCATACGGACGTTGCCGCTCATGTACACCATGCTCCCCGCGTCGGAGTACATGACCTCGCCTGGATTGAACTCGACGTTCACGAACTGTAGATTGTCACCTGTTATTGTGTACTTCATGTGAAAAACCCAGGCGATAAAATGTTTTTCCATATTTAATTAATCGTTCGCGTATCTTAACGGCCATATACGAGAGGGTAAAGACGTCCAGGCCGAGCGTAAGAGATGATGCAGAGGCCAGACTCCAGAGCGCATCCATACATGAAGGCTATCGACGGAAAGGGAAATATCATGCCCTTACGGCCGAGACCAACCCTGCGGTCTGAAAGCTAAGTCGCCTGTATCTCACCTCTTCATAACCATGGTCCCTCAATGCTCTCATCACATCGTCGGGCCAGCGAGTTCTTCGTAGAAGCCCCGTCAGACCATCATCGAACACTGTTCTGAACTCGGGGAACAGCATCGGACCGATTCGATTGATCGCCCAGGTGTACGCACGCCATGAGTTGAGATAGATCGGATCCGTCGGCAGGGTGAAATCGTGGGCGATGAAGGCTCCCCCTCTCCTCAGATGAGGGGTCGTGTTGTTCAGTAGAAGGTCCGCATCGACGTACTTGATGAGATACGAGGAGACCACGGCGTCGAACTCCCCCTCCAGGGAGACCGTTTCCGCGTTCCCGAGCATCGGGCGGGCATGTATCCAGGGCTTGCGCCTCAGCCGTTCCTCGTATTCCGCCAGATAGTCCGGGGTGATGTCCACGCCCACTATCTCCGCACGAGGATGCGTCATGGCCAGACGTTCGGTGAGGATGCCGGTGCCGCACCCGAGGTCGAGGATCCGTCTCGAATCGGGAACGAGCCTGACGATCTCATCCTTCCACCTGTCGTCCAGGCCAAGGGTGAACATCCTGACCACCCTGTCATAGCTCTTGCCGGTTCCCGAGAAGAAGGACCGTACCAGACCTTCCCTGCCTATGATCGTGTCATTCCTGCCGTACGTATCCAACGCCCGTTTGAACAGGACCGCTCATGTTCCTTATCCTTTATCATCGCCACGGATGATCATGTCCCGTCGAGAACCTCGATGATGTGTTCCGCGGCCTTCCTGGCCCCGTCCAGCGGAAGGGGCGGATATACTACCTTCCTGCCCATGTTCTCCACTATGGCATCGGCAAGCGCTCGAGGGTCCGTCTGGGAGAAGGTCATCCTGAGGTCCGCTCCCCTTCTCATATTGGCATTAGAGACGTGAACGCTCTGCTCGAAGTGGGCCTCCACCGGGAAATAGATGAACGGTCGACCCAGGGCGATCAGTTCCAATGAGGTGGTGGCGCCGGCGGTGATGACCGCGATGTCGCATGCGGCCAGATGCCTGTACAGCTCCGGCACGTATCCCTTGACCGTTACGCCTTCCATGACCTCCAGCTCGCCCGGTTGGATCCGGGGTCCGCCGACCACGACCATTCTGGCGTCCGGCAGCCTTTCTCGCACGAACGGATAGGCTTGGATGCATAGCTGGAGAAGAGGCCGGCCTACCGATGTGCCGCCAGCGGTGCATACGATCAGAGGCTCCTCCCCGTATCCCAGCGAGGTGCGCACCCTCGCCTTGTCCCGAAGGTCTTCCGGCTTGAAGGGAAGGACGTAACCGACATGGTCGACCTTGAGGTCCTTGAACGCCGGCATGCTGGCGCTCCATCCGTCCTTGGGCACATCCTCGGGGACGCCGACGAACAGGCATTTGGCCACGATGTCCCTGTCCTTCATCATTCTATACCAGACGGCGTTAGCATACCTGGCATATGTGCGCTCGAGAGGGTTCTCGCTCACCGGCTCGAAGCCAAGGAAGTCGGTGATGAGGACCATCCTTCTCCCCCTCAACATGGGCCGGTCGCGCGAGATGGCGTCAAGAAGATCGAAGGTCTCGTCACCGATGACAAGGTCGACCTCTTCCCTCCTGATGACCTCCCGGCAGGCAGCTGCATTGGCGTCCGCATCCTGCATCATGTCCACCCCGATCATGGTCATGTTCGCTCGAAGGTCCCTTGAGCTCCTTTCCACCCTCTCGGTTCCGAACGATACCTTGGTGGACTCGGGGGCGACGTTCTCGCCGGCGGCCCGCAGCACGGACCGGGCGGGCTCATCGGCGATCCATACGATGTCGGTGTGGGGCCTCCTCGCTCGGACCTCCCGGGCGATCTCGATATCCCTGCCTACATGCCCGAGGCCGATGGAACCACTGATGAAGAGCAGCTTCTTCCTCAATTCCCCTCCTCCGATCCGCCGGATATGTCGCCTAGCTCCGTCCGCTCGCAATCCTGCTCGTATCTCGCATCATCGTATGATATGGCGGGATAATAACGTGTTCAATGATGAGATCGTAGTGCAAGCGAGGAGGTCATCGATGATACGTGCTCGTCAAAGCACCGAGCGCAGAAAGGTCACCGCTTCATCCTCGGTGAGGTCGTACCAGTTCCGGTATGCATCGGCCACTGCGAACGGACCTCCCCTGATGTTCAGGCATATGAGCAGATCGACCGCATCTGCTACCATCTGAACGGTTCTCCCCGCCCCGGTCGGGACTGCAACGATGACCCTGCCAGGGTCCTCCTTCCTTACCTCCGAGATGGCTGCCAGCATGGTATATCCGGACGCCAGGCCATCATCGACCAGTATGACCGTCCTCCCGTTCAATGGCTCGCGCCTACGGTCGCCTAGCAATGCCCTTTGACGGGAACGCCCCTCCCTCATGGCCTTGTTCTTCGCTTCCTCGATGTCATCGGAGGAGAGGCCGAGACTTGCCAATAGCTGACGGTTCAGGAACATCTCCCCGTCCATCGTCACCGCGCCGAAGCCTGCCTCGGGGTTGAACGGGATCTGCAGCTTCCGTACGATGATGAGGTCCATCGCGATGCCTAGATCGCTGGCTATGGCCGCGGCGACGGGGATGCCGCCAGAGGGTATGGCAAGTATGATCGCGTCGCCTTCCACATGCTCCCTGAGGACGGCCGCTAGGGCGTGACCCGCGTCATCCCTGTCCTCGAAGACGAATCTCCGCCCCCTCAGACGGGGGTCCTCGATGACCTCGGCGCTCATGAACAACAGTCTTCGTTCACTTAGGGGTTAATTGTTTCGGGTTGACGGTGAGTTCGATGTATAGGTTGTTCCAGCATGTGCTTGCAAGGGGGGCTCGATGAACGGAGATCCATATAAGGGGATGTTCAGAGTCGTTGTTTCATCTTCCCTCCATATCCATTGCAATAACGTTCCGATCAGCCAGAACGTCTCTGCGACGCCTCGGCCAGGGCCTGTATGGTCCGCATGAGGGGATGAGGCGGTCCGAGGTAAGGGAACTCATCGAGAAGATCGTCGTGCGGCCCGGTCATATCGGAGGTGATCTTCCCATTCGTCACCAGGCTGAGCTGATGATCGATCACATCGTCCGTTAACGTCCTGCCATTCGGGTAACTCGTTGGTTGGGACGGATCATACTCAAGAACGTCGGGCAGCAGCTCCAGGACCATCTGCAGCGCGCTCTCGCGGTCTCGCCCGTTCTTGACGAGCAGCTCGACGACCTCTTCGGTGAACAGCTCCCTGTCCTGGGATGGCTCGGAGCGGTTGAACGTCTCCTTGTCCTCGATGAACGCCACGTTCACGAACGGCTTTCCCATACGGTCCACCTGGGCGAACGCATCGCCATCCGTGGGAACGAGGACGCGAGCCCAGATGCCCACCTTCTCGACGCCGATGGCCTCGTTCGGCAGCTCGAGCACCATGCTGAACACGTTCTTGTCGCGGTAAAGGTCGGTGCCGGTGAAGTGCATGGCATTGAGGTACCCTGCCAGGTCGAAGAAGAACGGGTCGCTGCGGATCCCTGCGAAGAATCGATGACCTCTTCTCTCCCTGACGATGGCATCCGTCCCGAAGGAGACCGGGACGTCCTTGAAGAGGGCCTCCGACCGACCATGGATGTTCCTGGCCTTGTCTCCCCGGGCCACCCTGAGCGTCGCGAGCTGCCTACCCTCCTCCTTCGGAGAGAACGTGAAGCGATATGCCATGTCCGCGGCGGCATCCCCGTCCGTGTCGATCAGCAGTTCATAGATGGCCTCGGGATGGAATTCGTCCGACCCTGTTGGGGCGAAGGGGTTGACGTCGAGGACCAGAACGGTCCTGCCTCGGTCCCCCGGCTTCTGGAACGCATAGATGTCGCAGATGTCCAGTCGCGGATCCATACCTGGCGTGGCGTCGGGCGAGTCCAGATGGTCAGACATGGTCGCAGTTCTCCGATGAACATCACGGAGCGGCCATTATTAATAGGGGCTCCAGGGGATGACGGCGGAACGTATGGCTCCATCATGACTCATGGATGCCGTCGGCGTTGACGTCCAAGACGGATATTTTGAAGCCAAGTTTTATACAGAGCAATAATATCAAACCGCCGGATGGGAATCAATGGATGATTCGGCGTTCTTCGGAGGGGCCGCGCCATGAGAAGGAGGTTCGTCCTGGCCGGCTCGGTGGCCATCGCGTTCCTTATCATCGCAACACCACTGGCTAACAATGGATCGATCATCGACGTCTTCGGTGGTAGGGAAGGCAACGCACTTTACAGGCAGTCCATCGACAGCGACGGGGACGGCTACCCCGATGACGAGGACGCCTTCCCTCACGATCCATCGGAGTGGAAGGACACCGACGGGGACGGTATCGGCGACGGTTCCGACCCTTTTCCGTTCGATCGTGACAACGATGGGTTCAACGACTCCGTCGACCTCTATCCGTACGGGGACGCCGGGTTCCGCCTGACAATAGGCAGCGTCTTGATATTTAACGAAGTGGACCCCTTCGACACGACAGGCGAGGTGTTCTTCACATTGAGCATCGACGGCCAGGACATGGGCAGGCTCGATGACGGCGGCGATCCCTGGTCCTGCGAGGTGAACGTCGAAAGGCGATTGGACGTACCCTTCCAGTTCGATGTGGATGACTGCAAGCGATACGTCGACATCGTCCTTACGATGATGGATGCGGACGGCGTATCGTACGAACTACTGGACATCGACGGGGCCTCGACCAACACCTGCTCGCTGCATCTCACGCTGGACATCACGACAGGCGCCTGGACGCGGAACGGTCCCGACGGCGGGACCTCTGGACCGTATCAAGGCACCGTATGGTTCGACGGTGACGACGCGATCATCTCCATCAGCATCGACCTGGTCGCCATCCAGCAGACGAGAACGTACGAATGGCGGTTCAACGGGGCAAACTATCAGCTCCAGACGTCCATTACGACCATGGACTACGCTGAATACAGGGGCATGGACGTGCGCCGCCACATGGTGCGCGGGATGACCAACGTCCAGACGTTCGTGACGTCGGACGACCCGATCGTCCAGGACATCGCCGATGAGTTGAAGCTCATCGCAGGATCGAAAGGATTTGACGATGTTCAGACGATAAACTTCGCACTGAGCTTCTGCCAGGCCCTTCCATATTCCACCGATGCGGACACGGAAGGCATCAATGAATACTGGCGATTCCCCGTCGAGACCTTGTATGTCGGAACCGGCGACTGCGAGGACACCTCCTTCCTGTTCGCCTCGATCGCCGAGGCGATGGGGTATGATGCGATCATCATAATATTGGAAAACCACGCGGCGGTCGGCATCCAGTGGGACATGCCATCCGGCGCCTATCTTCAGCTGGAAGGGGACGATGCGAAATACTATTATTGCGAGACCACCGGGGTAGGCTTCAAGATGGGGAGCATGCCGTCAACCCAGGAGGGAAAGGTGAGATATCTCGTACAGGTGGAATGAGCAGGGTCGCATCTTCGCCTCGCTCCCCCACCCCGCCTGCCCAGGAGCCGTGCCGGACGATCATCCACGACCTTTCTTGCTGAAGAACTCCTTCAGTGAGCGATGGAGGACGCGCTGCGGAACCTCCTCGACGGCCCCCCTGGGCAGCCTGCCGAGGGAGAACGGCCCATATTCGACACGGACGAGGCGCGACACCTTCAGGCCCAGATGGGTCATGATGTTGCGCACCTCGCGATTCTTCCCCTCTTGGATGGTCACGGAGAGCCAATGGTTCTGTCCTTCGCTTCTCTCCACCTCGATCTTGACAGGGCCGTAGCGTACGCCTGATATCGTCACGCCGTTCGACAGTGAAGCCATCCTTCTCAGGTCGATGTCGCCGTTGACCCTCACGCGGTAACGGCGCGTGAGGCCGTTTCGAGGCAGTTCGAGGAAACGGGCGAGTTCGCCATCGTTGGTCAGTAGCAACAACCCCTCCGTGTTGAAGTCCAGCCTCCCGACGGCCACCACGCGGGGCATGTCCTCGGGCAGGGCATCGAAGACGGTAGGCCGGCCTTGGGGGTCCCTTGCCGCCGTGATCGTTCCAGGCGGCTTGTTGAATCGCCATACGCGGGTCTCCTCGGCGGGCTCGATCGGCCTACCGCCCACCTCGATCAAGTTCCTCGCGGTCACGTTCAGCGCTGGCGACGTCAAGACCTCTCCGTCAACGGTGACGCGGCCCTCGGCGATCAGTCTTTCCGCGTCCCGGCGGGAGCATACGCCGGCCCTGGCCAGCACCTTTGCTATGCGTTCACCCTCGTATGGTGACGCCGCCTCGGTCCTGGTCGGACCGCGTCTTCTTGGATCGTGCATGACGAACGATGCAACAGTGCTCGTTTATGTTAGCGTTTCCATGCTCCAGGTCGAATCGGACGTTGAGGGCAAGATGTCGGGAAGGGGAATGTCGATCGAACCAGGTCGGCGGCCGTCCCTGTTCGACAGACGCGACCTGCCGCCCTTTTCTACCATCATGTCATTCCACGAAGTATGAGCGGCGAGGAGATGACATACACCATGCAAGGCCTCACCTATGGTCTCACCTTTGGAACGTTGGCGGCCGTCCTGCTGTACTCGATGACGAACGATGCAACCTACTTCTCCTTCCTCGGGATCCCATTGGCCCTCGGGCTGGCCATCGGCTCGTATCTTGACTCGCGGAAGAAAGAGGCGGATTAGGGTCGCACCGCATCAGGATCGTAATGCACTTCGCCGCCTCTCCACCGCCTTCCTCAGTTGCATCACGTTCTCCTCCGGAGAACCAGGCGGTATGTCGCACCCTGCGCCCAGGATGAAGCGTCCACTGGCGGCGTCATCGATGCAGGCAAGTGCCTCATCGAGGCACGCCTCGGGCGTTCCGGCGAACAAGGTGTGGGGCGGACGTACGTTACCTAGCAGCACCATGCCCTGACCCACCTTCTCGAACGCATCCTTGATGTTCACCTGCCAGTCCATCGAAAACACCTCTGCTCCGGTTGAACGGATCGAGTCGAGGCGGTCGGAGGTGTCACCGCAGATGTGCAGTATGTCGATAGCACCACCCTTCTTCACGGCACGGTCCTGCTCGATCAGGCAGGGAAGGACGAGGGATTCGAAATCCTCCTTGGATATCAATGAGCCGGATGCTGTTGGATCGCATACCGAGATGGCGTCCACTCCCGTCCTCGTCATCTCCTCCATATACATCGTGAGGACGTCGGTGCATAGTCTAAGTGTGTCGCGTACGAACTGTGGTTCCAGGATGGTGTCGAGCATCAACGTCTCGACACCGCGGAGCTCGCCTGCCAGCGTTAGAGGGGCTATGACGCTCATCTGTACGTACCGCTCACTGCCGACCTTATCGACCAGATGCTCGGCGGCGGCCATGTGCGATCGCGTCCTGACGTCCTGCCTGATGTCAGGCATCTCCAGTCTGTCAAGGTCGGCATGCTCGATCAATATCGGGGCCTGCGTGGAACCGGGACCGACGTCGGGTTGATCTACCTTTGCCCCCATCGCCTCGACGAACGGCATGAAGCAATCACCGCTGGCCTCTATGCCATCGAATCCGAACCTCTCTGCGACCTTTATCTGCACATCGGCCCCCGTCTCCGGTTTCCGTATCGACAATGGGACATCGACACCATACAGTTCCAATGCCCAATATCCCTGATAGGGTGGATGGAGCGGTATCTGGTCTACTCCACTGCCCTCTAGGACCGCCTCTATCCTCTCCCGTGGCTTCATGGATGTGAATCCACTCCTCGAGATTTATATGTTCTTGATATCAGGATGCCTTGTACGTTCCATCTTGGAGCTACATCGATCGTCAGAGTTCCATGGCCAGCAACATCTCACGCAGGACCGCACTGATCTCCTCCATCTCGTCCAGTCCCATCGGCTTGACCAGAT
>LFRW01000018.1 GCA_001512965.1 Methanomicrobia archaeon DTU008 | reverse complement strand
GGCGGTGACACCAACTGCGCAGGTGCCAACACCTCCATGTTCATGGCCGGCGGTTACCTGGACAAGGACATCCCGCGTACCTTCTCCGCCGTGACCCGCGCGATCGCCTCCGCAAGGTCGCTTGTCGCGTGGGAGGCCGGAGCATCCGGTCCTGACAAGGACTGCGGCTATGAGGGTCCGATCCTCAAGTCCATCGCCGGAAAGCCCTGCGCTCAGGAAGGAAAGGGTGCCCAGTGCGCTCACGCCGACCTCATGGGCAACCTGATCGCCCAGGTGTGCGACCTGTGGTCCAACGAGTCGGTGGAGTACCACCCCGAGTTCGGCGGGTCCTCCGTGCAGTGCTGGCTTGGCAACATCGGCTACGAGGCCGCTCTGATGAACACCGCCAAGCAGCTGAAGCAGGACAAGCTGCTCCGCGACCTCTACATGGCCACGGACAGGTACAGGTCCCCCGAGTCGTTCATCCTGGCATACGACAACGCGTACAAGATCGGCCAGGCCATCGTGGAGAACGGGAACGATATCTACCTGAGGGCCAAGGCCGCTGGTATGACCGCTGCCAGGCTCATCGAGGAAGAGTCGAAGGCCGGAAAGCTGAAGCTGTCCAAGCACGAGCAGGACATGCTTCGCAGGATAATCACCGACCTGAGCGCTCTCCCCGACGAACAGGGCAAGTTCGTGGACCAGTGCCTCAAGGCGTACAAGGATATCCCCATGTTCAACCCGAAGAACTACGACCTCTGAACATGCCTGAATCCCACCTAAACCCCTTCCCTTCCTTTTTATCTAAATCTAGCTAGGATGTCTCTTCTTCGATCTAGGGCATCTCATGATCCGCGGCAAGCAATGATGGAGATGCAACGCCCTGGTCCCTTAGATGTCCGCCATGCACGTTTTCCAAGAAAGGAGATGATGCGAAGCGCAGATGCGGCATGATGCCGGATGCATCCCTCGATCCCTGGCAACAATTTCGATGATGGCTCGGTTCGAAATATCATGGCGGACGTGATCGCACATGGGACGCTGCACGATGATATCAAAAGAAAGATGGGGGAAGGCGTTTGGAGGTGTGGAAGATCATGCTTTCAGAAGTGTCCTCTGCATCTCACGGAACTTGAAGCACTTTTGCGGACAGGCCCTCTCGCAACGCATGCAGGCGGTACCATTGCATAGATCGGAGGCCACTTCGAGCTCGAAACCGTGTGTTCCTCCCTGCCTTATCCTGATCGCGCTCTCAGGGCATTCCTGGACACATCTCTCGCAACCCGTGCAACCTTCGAAGCTTCCCTTGATGTACACGCCCGTGTCGCGGAGGACCTTCAATCCCTTGTAGCCGAGATCGGGTATGTCCCTCATGACCGTACGGGTCACCTTTGCCTGCTTGGTGATGGGAGGCAAGGGCTGTAGGTCGGCCATGTCCAGCATCATGTTGTACGCCTCTATGGGCATCCCTTCGGTCCAGAGCGCTAGCTCTTGGATGAACACCTTCTCGAACACCTTGTCCGAGGCGAACATGATATGATTCGCCCTGATCGACTGGGCCAGGGACTGCAGCTCATCCAGCAGCTCCGGGTCCCTCACCAGGTCAAGCGCCATCGCAAGGGAGGTGTTTCCGAACTGGTAGATCTGGCCGCAGGTGGGAGGCAGAAGGCCGACCCGCTGTGCCTTCAGGGCGTCGACATAGGTTCCAGAGGCCCCGCTCATGTACATGATATCGAGATCCTCGAACAACAATCCAGCATGCTCCAGAAGGGTGAAGTGGCCAGCCCTCATCGCCCCGAACGCCTTGGCCGCTTCCAAGACGTCATGCTCTTCCAGCACGATGCCGTCCTGGAAATGGAGCCTTTTATCGAAGGTGTTGATATGCGGCATCTTGATGAGGCCGGCCTCAAGACCTTCCGCGATGGCGGCGATGACCCCGGTGCCGGTAATGCCCACTGCCCGGCCGTGCATCTCCCCCTCCTCCATCACGGATCCGGTGTTCGGGTCGACGACATCTCCAGGCTTGGCGATGATGTCATCGTCCAGCACGGTGCACTTCCAATCGTTCCTGCCGTTCACATCGCTTATTGCGCCTGGGGACGCGAGCATGCCAGCTTTGATA
Source organism: Methanomicrobia archaeon DTU008 (assembly GCA_001512965.1). Classification (GTDB taxonomy): domain Archaea; phylum Thermoplasmatota; class Thermoplasmata; order Methanomassiliicoccales; family Methanomassiliicoccaceae; genus DTU008. Next base: position 55,629 of record LFRW01000018.1, on the reverse strand, counting down.
TGCTGCCCTTCCATGGCGGGTCCTGCGGCGGCAGAGCCCGTTATGATCTCGTCTCCGACCTTCAAGGCCATCTCGGCATTGGTGCCATAGTCCGTGACGAGCACGTTCTCCTTCCTGTCGAGCAGCCCGGTCTTGTACATCATGGCCAGGGCATCGGCCCCGATCTCATGCTTGATCGCGGGTGGGATGTACAATTGACATTTGTCCGGGAGCTCCAACCCAAGATCGATGGCATTGATCACGGCGGCATCTCTCTTCTGCAGCTCCACTCCGCGGACCTTCAGGGCGGTCTCTCCCACGAAGGCCAGGTCGCGGGTCTCGATGTTCTGGAACATCGACAGTTGTATGGGGTTCCCGCATATCGCCACCCTCTCCACCTTGGTCAGGTCGATGTCCAGCAGTTTCATCAGCTTGTTCGAGGTGTCGATGAGCAGGCGGTGGGCCAGATCCTGCTGCACCTCGATGCAGAAGGTCAGATGGTCCATCACATTGGCTCCCGGCACCGGGTGGCGGACAGTGATGGCCGTCGAGATGATCTGCTTGCTCTCCAGGTCCACGGCGTGCATCCTGATGCCACTTGTCCCCACGTCTATCGCGATTCCGTACATGTCTCACCTCAGTGCTCGTGCTTATGCTCCTCTATATCCAGCTCCAGCCTCTCCTCGAGAGGTTCCAAGGCTCCCTCCAGGATCTCTTCTAGTTCGTGATCGGAAAGACCCACCACGGCGGCCATGAACCTCACCTCTCCATTGGTGATCGCACCTTCCGGCAACCGGTCATCCTTCTCTGGTCCAAGGTCCAGGTCGACCAGGTTCACCTGTAGCGATCCTCCCGGCACGGATGTGAAGGCCTTGACATGCCCTATCAAAAACTTCCTCTTGTTGCCGATGCTGACGCCGGTGGAGCGAACGGCCTCGACGATCAGATCGGCGAGTTCGGCGCGCTCTATGCCGGAAGAAGTGAATCGAAGCTTCAGTCCGAAGGAGCCAGCATGCGCCTCCTCTTTGGTGTCCTCGCTCATAGGGCTTCCTCCAACATTTTGACCAGTTCATCGATCCCGCTGCCTTCCCGGGCGGAGATGAACACGATGGGCGTTGACGGCGATATGCTCCTGATGGTGTTCTCCACCTCATTCCTTACATCGGGGGATACGATGTCCACCTTGTTCACAGCGACCACGTCAGCACCGTCCACCTGACGGCTCACGAAGGCCCCAGCCTCTGCGAACAGCTTGGACGCCCGGAACGCGTCGATGAGGCAGATGGTGAACGTCCGGTCCTCTCCGATCATGGACGTCCGCACGATCTGCTTGATCTTGCTGGGGAGGGCGAGTCCGGTCGGTTCGATCATGATCACATCGGGTTCGAACTCCCTGGTCACCTGGCGGAGGGTGTTCTGAAGGCTACCTGACAGAGAGCAGCAGATGCAGCCTTCGGTGAGTTCCATGCTCTTCAGGCCATTGGACTCTATCACCGCTCCGTCCACTCCAACCTCTCCGACCTCGTTAACTATGATGGCGACCTTCCTTCCAGCTCGGCCCAGGGTGGTGCCAAGGCGAACGAGCAAGGTGGTCTTACCACTACCTAGAAAACCAGCCAGTTGGCATACTATCATTGATTTTACCAGGTACAAAAAATAATATAATACCTTGGTTCGAACGTATATTCAGATCTCAGATGTCCAGGCGGTCATGGGAGCCGATTGTCCCTGGCCTTGGCATCACTGTCGATGGCGTTCCTGGAAGTGATCCTTTTCCCGATATCGATGGTCATGAAGTCCTCGGCCGCTATGGTCCGGACGCCAGATGCCTCCTCGATGTAGCGAACCTGAGCCTCTATGCCATCCACGATCACCCCGATGCCGAAATGGGTCAGCACCGCCACCTCCGGCCGGATTTTCGAAATGAGCATGGCGGCGTCCTCCGTGTGCATATGCTTGGGGATCTTCGAACTGGTGGGGCACGTGAGGTTGACGATCAGCACCCTGGAGCCAAGGTGTGAACGATATAGGCATTCGTTCGCCTCGCTGTCCCCTATGTACGAGACTGGCCCGGCGCCGGTATGGAATATGAACCCAACGCCGTCAGGGTCGGAATGTACGGTCGGGGTCGCCTCGACCACCATCCCCGATGCATGGAACCGGTCTCCCGGGGCGACCTTGATGACCTTCTCAGGCAGGGATTGATGATATCTGGAGATGGCTTGGGTGAATCTGCCGCCACCCTCAAGCACGGATCGGGCGGTGATAAGCTTTCCATGGCGTCTGTAGCCTCCCTGCGTCATGCCCTCGATGAGCATTTCCGCGTCGGCATAATGATCGGGATGGCAGTGCGACACCATCACGCAATCGGTATGGGATGGGTCAAGAGATAGGGATTTCATGCCAGCCAGCGCCGATGGTCCTGGGTCAAGATGCAGGCGCCCTTCGTCCTGGATGATGATCCCTCCCGTTGCACGGACCTGGTAGATGGTGGCGAAGCGCCCTCCACCCGTCCCCAGGAACGTTAGGCTGGTCATCTCTCCGACCTAATGGTCGAACACCTAATCTATCTTTCCACTCCCGATGAGAGGATTAATTACCGACAAGAGGCATGGTCGGGATGCATGAGAACCGTCATCAGAGATGCCTATGTCGTCACACAGAACCCTGCCCGCGAGATAGTCAGAGGGGATGTGCTCGTGGAAGACGATCGCATCATCCAAATCGGGGAGGTCCGTGAATCCGCTGACCGGGAGATCGACGCCTCTGGTGACATAGTCATTCCCGGCCTCATCAACACACATTCCCATGTCTCCATGTCCATCCTCAAGGGGCAGATCGACGACCTGCCGTTCGACAGGTTCCTGAACAAGAGCTTCGACATCGATGCGAGGCGTACCGACAAGGACATCCTGGCAGGAGCGAGGCAGGGATGCATGGAAATGCTGCTGAGCGGTACGACGACGTTCGTTGACCTGTACTATTCCCAACACACCATCGCCAGAGCGGTGGAGGAGACAGGTATACGAGGGATCCTTGGCTGGGCGGTGCTGGATCCCCAGTACACCACGCAATTGGGAACACCGATCGAAAACGCCAAGCGATTCCATCGAGAACATCGCGGGCGCTCACGCATCGTCCCGGCCCTGGGCCTACAAGGAGTGTACGTATGCTCCACCGAGACGTTCCTGGCAGCCAAGGAATATGCGCTGGAGAACGACTTGCTATTGACATTCCATCTGTCGGAGACGAGGAAGGAAGTGGTGGATTGCAAGAAAAAGGAGGGAAAGAGGCCTGCCGACTATCTGGCAAGCATCGATTTCCTCAACGACCGCTGTCTCGCCGCCCACTCGGCATGGTTGACCGTCGGAGAGATCCGGCAGCTCGCGCGCAGCGGCACCAAGGTCTCGACTTGCCCCGTGTCCAACATGAAGCTTGCCACCGGCGGCGTCGCTCCATTGCCGGAGATGTTCCTGAACGGTGTCACCGCATCCATCGGGACAGATGGTTCGACCACAAACAACTGCTTGGACATGTTCAGGGAGATGAGGACGCTTTCCCTGCTTCAAAAGGCCAGCAGGTGGGACCCCACCGTGCTCCCGGCCCAGCAGGTGCTGGACCTGGCCACCATCGAGGCGGCCAAGGCGGTCCGTATGGAAGACCGCATAGGCTCCATCGAAGTGGGTAAACGGGCGGACATGGTCATCATGGATGGCAGATCCGCCAATCTCCGACCCTTGCGGCTCGATAACATCGTATCCAACCTTGTCTACTCGGCCACCGGATCGGATGTGAAGACGGTCATGTGCAACGGCGAGATAGTGGTGGACGACCATCACATGACGACGGTGAACGAAGATGCGGTGCTCGCGGAAGCGGAAGCTGCTGCCCGTGATCTTCTGGGATGAGCATTGCCCCAGGAGTGCTGACGTAAAGCGTTCAGCATCATGACCTCTTACGCCATTTCGATCAAGAAGAAAAAGAGGTGGTCCCACCTCCCGGATTTGAACCGGGGGCCTGCTGATATCAGCGGCTGAGAACCGGAAAAGACCGGTAACCCACTACAGTCAGCCGCTCTAGCCAGACTGAGCTAAGGCGGGGCGAATCCATGTAATGCGGATACTGTATTTAGACCTTACCAATCGGCCCGCCCTCAGAAGGCCCTTCTGCCATGTTTTCACCGGCGGACGACCCGCTCTAGATGGTCTTTGCCAATTATTATATATCTATGGAACTATACATTGTCCGACAGAAGAGGTCGGTCCGACCTCCTCGGTCGGCATGGTGCGAGAATGGAGGGACCGGAGCTAGAGAAGGTCACAATTCGCCTTCCAGAGCGATACATCAGAGCTTTGGACTTCCTTGTCAAAGTGGATGACTTCCCGTCCCGCTCTGAGGCCATCAGGGCAGCGATCCGGGATTTCATCTATGAGCGGGTCGACGTCGTCATGGACAAGGTAAAGAAGATGGAGGAAGCCGAGAAAACACTCGCCGCCATGGAAATCTTTCAGGAAGAATACTTGAAAAAGTAGGGCCGCCGGAATGGGATGGGATGCACTTCATAGCCCGCTTTATCCTCCCCATTTTATTTTTTTATATTGATTGTTTGTCCCTATCGCGACAGGTCCGATCACGATCGGGTGTAAGAATAGAGAAGGGGTTTGCTGGACTCATCCGATGTAGCCCAGGTCCTCCCTCTTAGGCTCTTGAGGAGCCTCCACCTCTTTGAGCTTGGAAGTGATGAGGTCGATCTGCTCCGCCTTGGTCTCCAACTCGGAGAAGTCTATCTGGACGTTGAGTATCTTGGCCAGGATGCGCAACACGGCCTCGGCACCCTTGGGGTCCACGAAGTATCCCGAGGTCTCCCCCATGAGGCATACCGCATTCTGCCCGGTGATCTTTCCAAGGCCCAGCAGGAGTCCGCTGGCGCCGACGATGCCGGATCCCGGCTCTCCCTTGGAGAAGATGACGCCTTTCTCCTTCATCTGCTCCACAAGCTCCTTGGAAGTGGCAGCTCCCAGCACCCTTGGGGTTTCCACCATCTTTCCGATGCCATATCCTCCCAGGGTGTAGATCATGGAGACGTTGAACTTCCTGGCGATGCCGAGGATCGCATCGGATATGTCGTATTGTCCCTCAGGCGTCAATCCCTGATAGTCCCCGACCATGATGATCAGGTCTGGACGGTCGCCATCGCCCTTGGAATAGTAAAGCTCATTGTTCACGAGCTTCACAACGCCCTCGTCATCCACGATCACCTGGGGCGGGAAGTGGACCGAATATATGTCGGCCAGCTTGACGGCGTCTATCTGGTCGAGGAGATGTTCCGCGGCCAGCTTGCCTACGTTTCCCACGCCAGGGAGCCCTTCGATGAGAATGGGATCGTTAAGGACCGGCTCCTCGTAATAGATGATCTTGATCTTATCCATGTCTTTCGCTCTCCTTTCTCAATCTTCTCCGGTATTCCCCATAACGGTCCTCTGGTGAATATCGGGGCGGGATGGGGACATTGGTCCTGGTGCCACAGATGCCACACTGTTCCAATAGCGTGTACCTGATGCACTTGGGACATTTTCTCAACGATGTCCGCATTTTTTAATCCTTCTGTAGGTGCCCTGGGCATCCAGCCCGGGCGGATATGCGGTTACGATCCTCACTTGCCCTCGCGGTGGAAGGTCGCCTTCCCTCCGCATTCCTGCATCTTGTCGATTATGGCGGCAGTGACGTTCTTAAGTTCTTCTTCGGCGATCTTGTAGTCGGGTGCCATGACGACCACCCTGTACCTTGGAGCGCCGATGTATTGAATCTTTACCCGCTTGCTCGAAGCAGCCCCAGCCAGTAGAGCATCCCGTATCCTGTCGACTCCGTCAGGTGCGGGGCATGTCATCTCCAGATAGCCATCTATCTGCACGTGCGGGGGTGTGACGTTCTCCTTGGCCACCTCGATGAACGTCTCTATCCAATCGCCCGAGAAGCCTTCTTCCTCCAGAGATTCTGGATGAGCGGCCACCTGCTCGAACGCGTTGAACAGGTTGCCATACGTCTCCATGAGATCGTACCCGAACTCATCGTATAGTGCGGAGGTGTCCTTGCCCATCCGCTCCGCCACTATCTCCATGAGCTTCTCGGCCTTGTTCTCATTCTTCCACTGCTGGATCTTCTCTCTCTTCTGGTGCTCGTTGACCGACTTGAGGGAGAGATCGATGTGGCCCTTGGACATGTCGACGCCCAGGACCTTGCACACAATCTTCTGTCCTTCGCGGACGTAATCCCTAATGTACTTTACCCAGCCGGTGGCCACATCCCGTATGTGGATGAAGCCTTCCTTCCCACCATATTCGTCCAGGGTGACGAAGGCCCCGAAGTTCTTGACGTTCTGGACTGTGCATACGACCAGTTCGCTTTCTTCGGGGAACTCGCTGGTTCGGACCATTTTTAATCAACAACCTCGACCAGTTCACCGCGCAGCTCGCCCGCGCCGCCCTTGGATTTGATGAGGGTTGAGCCGCAGACGTTGCACGATACGTTCATGGCAGGGTTCTTGAACGCCACCTGCTCATTGTTGCAGTCGGGACACCTTACCTTGATAAACTTACCAGTGGTGGGTTCGGCCATGAAAATCACTCTCCTAGTTCGAACTTCTTCGCCCTGAAGCAAGGCCTCTGGTGCGCTTTCTTGCAGGTCTTGCACCTGTAGCGGAGGGCTATCCTCTTGGTAGGCTTCTCTCTGCCTTCAGGCTTCGGCCTGGGGAAACCTCCATAACCGGCGGTCACGCGTCTGAATCTCCTCTGTCCCCACTTGAGCTCACTGGCCTTTCTTTTCTTTACTCTCTCCACCTCATGGAGAGTATGAACCTGGCATTTTGGACAGTAGGTTTTGATATTATGAGGCATCTTCACGCTATCACCTAACGGAGTGGAGTGTCCTAATACGCATTTAATATTTAAACTATTACTGCAGTCATACTGGCGCTGAACGGTCAGCCAGATGGCATGCTTCCTACGTCATCTTTCTCCACCGTTGGGACGACTCCCCGCGACCGCACCCTGCCGATCGAAGAGAAGCATCGAACAGCGGGAGAGGCGGCAAGAACGGGCAAGGACGATTGGTAAGAAGACCTCCCTTCAGTTGTATAATTATAAAAAATATCCATCCCAGGATTATGCTTGCAAATATCGCTGACTGTTTATCAAACAGAATGAAAAAAGATGACTGGCCTTACTGCCACGGTGCCTTGCCCAGTTCAAATCGATAAGCATATATATGCCCTGATAAATAATTGCATAAGATAAATTATGAACGAAAGAGGATTTACAAAAAAGGATGAGACGCTCGTCAAACTCCTCATGCGCACCGACATGCCCAAGAACGTTGCGAAGACCTTGGTGTTCCTGCGCAAGAAGGAGGAGACGACCTCTGTCGAGATAGAGATATCAACAGCCCTTCGACAGCCTGAAGTATCGATCGCCATGCAGGAACTGCGCCGCCGCAAGTGGGTGGTCAAGCGAGATATAAAGAAGGAAGGCAAGGGCAGACCGGTCCACTCCTATAAGCTTGCCTTGCCGTTCGAGAAGATAATCGAGACGATTGAAAAGGAAGAGAGGAAGAAGATAGAGGATATCGAGAACAACATCAAGGCGCTGAAGCAGGCCGCTCAGCAAGCCTGATCTCATCTCTCCCTGACTTCCACCCCTCTTTCGGTTCCGACGATGACACGGGTGGCCAATCCGATGAAGAGGCCGCTCTCAACCACCCCAGGTATTGAATCCAACTCGGCCTCCAGCCTATTGGCGTCGTCGATCCCGTCGAATTTGCAATCGTATATGTAATTTCCATTGTCCGTAACGAACGGGTCGGTACCTCCGCGGAGCACCGCCGTGCAACCCAGCTTCTCGATCGCCTCCTTGGTCTTGCCGTGAGAGAACATGGCGACCTCGACCGGGAGCGGCGTTTTGACACCAAGTCTGTCGACGATCTTGGAACCGTCCACTATGATGATCTCTTCCTTGGAATGGTAGGCGACTATCTTTTCCCTTAGCAGTGCGCCTCCGAGGCCCTTTATCAGCTGGAACCGGGGGTCCACCTCGTCCGCCCCGTCAATGGTCAGGTCCACCTGTTCGACCTCTTCCAGCGTGGAGATCGGTATCCCGAGGGACCTGGCCTGTCGTTCCGTCTCCAGGGAGGTCGGCACACCTATCAGATCATAACCTTCCTTGACGAGGCGGCCGATCTCGTCCACTGCATATCTGGTTGTGGAGCCGGTACCCAGCCCAAGCACCATGCCGTCCTCCACATACTCCACCGCTCTACGAGCGGCCATCCTCTTCAACTCGCTCACTGCATCCCTCCGAACGATCGGCCGATCTCATCGGTCAGCCGCTCCACGATGAAATCATTGATGTTCCTTCCCAGCTCGGCGCTGGCCTCATGTGCCGGTCCAACATAGCCGCTAGGCATGGAGGTCTCAGGGTCAGCGACGATCATGAAGCCGTGGCTGACGTATTCCCCTCGCCCTTCGGCCTTCTTGACCAGATGAGGCGCTATGTCCATCATCCTGGAGGTCTCCACCTTGCCGCCGTGGCCATCGCCCGTCTGGTCGACAGGATAGTCTCTGGCCAGATCATAATCGCTGAGCATCATGACCTGGACGCCGGGATGGTCTCTGACGATGGCCGCGCAAGCCTGCTTCAACGCGACAAGATGGGAGGAACCGGCATGTCCGCTCAGCACAACCAGCTTGTCCGCTCCGTTCTGAACCAACGCTTCAAGGATGTCCTGGACCACCATCCTGGTGGTCTCCAGGCCCAGCGTCAGAGTGCCAGGCATGTTACGGGTGGAGCTGTGGAAAGCATACCGCAATGGCGGGGCCACCAGCCCATCGATGCGCTTCGCAACCTCGTCCGCCACCTTCTCGGGCTGGGCGGAATCGGTGCAAAGCGGCAGGTGGCTTCCGTGGGCTTCGGTCCCTCCGACCGGCAGGATCACGACGGGTTTCGCCTCCATGCGCTCCTTGAACTCGGTCGAGCTCAGTTCGTCCAGCCTCATCACTGCCCCTCCTTTTTCAGCTGGATCAAAGGCGTATCGCAAACCGGGCATTTGCCGTGCTCGATGGAATCCTTGTCGAACTTCCTCTTGAGCTCAAGGTTGAGGTCCTCCAACCTCTCCTTCTTGATGGTCCGTTCACAGCGAGGGCAGTACATGGCCCCGCTACCGACGCCCCGATAATTATAATTGGCGTGTGCGGCACCCCCTCCCCGGCATGGGGCAGGTCCCGTACGCACGCATCGGCACTTCCCGACGTCCCGTGTCGATGCCAGATGGCAGAAGGAGCGGTCCGTCGGCGAGGCCGGCGGATGGCGGACGCCCTCAACCATTAAGACAGGCTGCGCGAATGAAGCATCATGCGTTTGGCCCTGTTGTTCTCCGGGGGCAAGGACAGCACCTATGCCGCCTATATCATGACCCAGATGGGGCACCGGATCGTGGCCCTGGTAAGTGTCGTACCCTCTGATGCGCATTCCTGGGTGTTCCACGTCCCCAATCTAAGGTTCCTCCCCCAGATGGCAGAGGCCATGGGGTTGCCGTTGCATACGGAATGCAGCACAGGGGAGGAGGAAAGCGACCTGGAAGCCCTTCGCAAGGTCCTGTCCGGCCTGGAGGTGGATGGAGTGGTAACGGGGGCGATAGCTTCCGATTATCAATGGGACCGGATGAATCAGGTCTGCGAGGACCTCGGCATCAGGACGTTCAGCCCCCTCTGGAGGAAGGAGCAGGACATGCTCCTGGAAGACATGATCCTCTCTGGCGTCCGCTTCGTCCCCGTCCGGGTGTCGTGCGAGGGCTTGGACGGATCGTGGCTGGGCCGTGAGATCGACATACCGGCGCTGAACGATCTCCGCGAGCTGTCGGAGAGGTACGGCATCAACATCTCCGGGGAGGGCGGGGAGTACGAGACCTTGGTTCTGGACTCGCCTCTGCATCGTGCTCGCCTGGACCTGCGGGATGTGAGGAAGGAGATGTCCCGGGACGAGGGGAACCTAATCATCGGGAGGGTGAAGCTGGAGGTCAAGGATGCCCAGTAGATTCCCTGGAAGCGAGAAGGCTAGGCTTAAGGACGAAAGGCGGAGGGCGGTACAGCCTGCCGAGGAACTGATCGACCACATGTCCCCAGGACCCGATGAGGTCTGCGTCGATATCGGGAGCGGCATCGGTTATATCGCCATTCCCCTCTCCAGAAAGGTCTCGAAGGTCATCGCCGTGGACATCCAGAGGGAGATGCTCGAGGCGATGGTCGAGGCGGTCGGGCGACGGGACAACATCGAGCCGTTGATGGCCGACGCATCCCATCTACCCTTGGCCGACGCATCGGTCGACCGCGTGATCCTGATCAACGTGCTTCACGAGCTAGAGGACCCGGAAGGTGCCATAGGGTCGATCGCAAGAGTGCTGAAGGCCGGCGGCCGTGTATCGCTGGTCGACTTCCCGAGGCGACCTACCAGCATCGGGCCTCCGGTGGGGGAGAGGATAGACATCGACGATGCGATCGCCATGTTCCGCCATTTCCATCCGTTGGGGAGGTGGGAGCTCAGCGAGTACTATCAGGTGGAGATGGAGAGGCATTGATGTCCGCTGACAGGCTCCGGCACGTCTCCAGCACCTCATCGTAATCAGGCTCTTCGGCCTGCACCGTATCGCTAGCTATCCAGCGATATCTCACCATGCCTTCCTGGTCCACGATTATGACGGCTCGGTTGCAGCGCCCTGCCAGATATCCTTGGCTGCCGATCAATACATCATATGATGAGCTGACCTCGCCATCGACGTCAGAGAGCTGAGGGAAGGGCAGATCAAGACGCTCTCTCCAGGCGGACATCACCGGGACGCTGTTGGTCGTTATCCCGACGACCTCCGCCCCCGCGGCTCGGAACTCTTCATACATGGACTTGAGCTGTCTCATCTCCACCGCGCACATCATGCCGAACGGGGACGGGTAGAACGCCAATACCACGTTCCCTTCCTGCAATAGCCTTTCTAGCGCCAAACGCCCTCCGTATGCTTCCGGCAGTTCGAACGGAGGGGCAGGTCTACCGACCGACGCGCGTGGAGACACATAGATAGCATGTCACTAAGGATAGAAATCCTTTATTCACATCTAGGCTTCCACATGTCCAGGCCGGGAGGGGGCCAGGGAATGACCCCCACCGAAGCGGCGGTGAATTGTTCGGCCCGACTAAGTTTAATATAAAATCGGGCATACGGTGAAATGATACGATGCCCCTGGTCAAAGACTACATGATCGAGAAGAAGGAAATAGTAACCCCCGGGGACTCCGTCTCCAGCGCCATCGAGCTGATGATAGAGAACGACATCGGAAGCGTTGTAGTGGAAGATGAATCCAAGAAGAAGGTCGTAGGGATCTTCACCGAGCGCGACATCCTTCGCCGCTTCATGACCAACCGCGACCGTTTCATCAACTTGTCCATCAGTGAAGTGATGACCAGCCCTGTGGTGACCGTGACCGAGACGACTCCTTTGGCAGATGCGGTTAGATTGATGAAGAAACATGATGTAGCGCGCTTGCCTGTGGTGAACGAGGTCGGAAGTTGCGTAGGCATCCTGTTCTGGAAGGACATCTTCAACAATTTCTGCGTGGACAAGATCTAATAGATCTCCAAGACGCTCCAAAACAAATTCATGCGACCTGCTGCGTTCCGGGAGGATGGGCTTCGTTTCCTTGGTCGGAAAGGTCTGCGAAGTCCGGCGGTCGCTCCTTTTTTCATTACTACAATGCTACAATGGGTGGGACGAACGTTCGCAGAAATCTCCGCATTTCGTAGGATTTCTTGCCTTTTCCTCGGTCGTCGATTGTCGTATCTTCGTACATAACATTAAATTAGGAACCCTCTTTTTCGTCCCAAATCCATCATAGTACTGGTTGATCCTAATGAAGTCTTTGTTCGAACCAGAATCGATAGCAGTGGTTGGAGCCTCGAGTGATGCGCGAAAGATCGGACACATCGTTCTGTACAACTTGATACATTCGAAGTATCGTGGAAAGCTGTACCCTATCAATCCCAAGGCCAGCGAGATCCTTGGATTGCCGGCATACACGTCTCTTACGGCCGTACCTGGTAAGGTCGATCAGGCGGTAGTCTGTGTACCCAACACGTTGGTACCGTCCGTGATGGAAGAGGCCGGGATCAAGGGCGTGAAATCCGTAGTTGTCATCACCGCGGGCTTCAAGGAGCTTGGCAAGGAAGGCGCCATGCTTGAAAGGCGGGTCGGGGACATCGCTAAGAAGTATGGCATGAGGGTGCTGGGACCCAACTGCATGGGCCTGATGAACACCCATCACTTCATGAACGGGACGTTCACCAACATCCAGCCCGTATCAGGATCTGTGGCCATCGCTTCCCAGTCGGGAGCGGTATGCAGCTCCCTGTTGGACTGGTCCACCGCCACCGGTGTAGGCTTCTCAACGTTCATATCCGTAGGCAACAAGGTGGACATAGACGAGGCCGACCTCCTCGAATATCTCAAGAATGACCCCAATACCAACGTCATCGGCATGTACGTCGAGGGCGCCAATCGCGGCCGGGAGCTGATGCGTCAGCTCCGCGAGGCAAGCAAGAACAAGCCCATCATCGTGCTCAAGTCTGGCCGTACCAGCTCTGGTTCCAAGGCCGCATCGTCCCACACTGGAGCATTGTCAGGAAGCGACAAGGTCTATGACGCCGCCTTCCGCCAGGCCAATGCGATCAGGGTCAACACGATCGACGAGATGCTCGATCTTCTGCAGGTCTTCTCCAACATGCCACTGCCAAAAGGGGATGGGTTGGCGATCGTGACGAACGCTGGAGGCCATGGCGTCATGGCCGCCGATGCCTGTTCCGATCACGGTCTGACACTGGCATCCTTCGAGAAGGAGACCATCGACAAGTTGAAAGGCTACCTTCCCGCCGCGGCCAACTGCTATAACCCCGTGGACGTCCTGGGAGATGCATCCGCAGACCGTTACGAGTTCGCCATCAAGACGGTCATGGAGGACCCGAACGTCTCCTGCGTAGCAGTACTGCTCGCCCCCTTGGACACCGTGGACATCTCTGAGGTGGCCAGCCACCTGGCTACCTTCGCCGGGAAAGTGGACAAGCCTGTTGTGGGTGCGTTCGTCGGAGGCACCAAGACGAACGAAGGCATCAAGATGCTGCAGGATGCGAAGATCCCCTGCTACGACTCCCCTGACAGGGCCATCAGGGCCTTGGGCGCCATGGTCCGCTACAAGAGGATGAAGGATAACCCTGGAGATGATGAACCGGTCTTGGTGGACGGCGATAAGGAGAAGGTGAAGGAGATAATCAAGGCCGTGAGGGCATCGGGTCGAACATCCTTGAGCGAGAGCGAGGGAAAGGAGATCCTGATGGCGTATGGCGTGCCCGTCCCGCAGGAGGTCACCTGTGCAACCGCCGATGAGGCCGCCAAGGCCGCGGCCAGCATCGGGTTCCCAGTCGTCATGAAGATCGATTCCCCGGACATAGCCCACAAATCGGATGTCGGCGGCGTCAAGGTCGGGGTGTCGTCCGAATCGGCCGTCAAGGCAGAGTTCGAGCTGATGATGTCCAAGGTCAAGGCTCGTGTACCCGGCGCCCACATCAACGGCGTCACGATCTGTCAGATGGTCAAGGGGAAGGAGGTCCTCATCGGCATGACCAGGGATGAGCAGTTCGGACCTGTCATCACCTTTGGCCTGGGAGGCGTGTTCGTGGAGATCATGAAGGACGTGACCCAGAGCATCGCCCCCTTGACCAGGTCCAATGTGGACAACATGGTAAAATCTATTCGTTCGTATGCCATTCTGACCGGTGCACGCGGCGGAAGGGCAGCGGACATAAAATCACTGAAGGATGTGATCGTTAGGATCGCTCAGATCGCGCTCGACTTCCCCGAGATATCAGAACTGGAGATCAATCCGCTGATGGTGGGAGATGAGGGCAAGGGCACATATGCGGTCGATGCCCTTGTTGTATTGAGGAGGGAGAACTGATGAAGACTATATTCTTGAGCTCGATGCTCGAGTACTCTGGCAAGAGCACGATCGCTCTAGGGCTGGCCAAGAACTTCGAGGGCCGGTTGGGCTACTATAAGCCCTTCCGCGAAGACGTCATGTGCGTGGAGCGGCGAGTTGTCGACCGCGACGCCTACATGATGAAGAAGGCGTTGAACCTGGAAGCGAGCGAAGAGCTGCTGTCCCCCATGAAGTATGACATCTTCAATCCGGTCACCATGGAGAGCGTGGTGGCAGGGTTCGAGAAGGTCAAGGACGAATTCGACCTCATGCTGGTGGAAGGAGCCCAACTGTTCAGCACGGGAGCTCGGCATAATCTCGACGGCATGTCCATCGCCAAGGAGCTGGGGGCCGAGATCATTCTGGTCTCCACCAGCACCCCTGACGCCCTGGACAAGATCATGATCCACGAACGCCTTGCCCAGGTGAACGGTCAGAGCATCAAGGGCGTGATCCTCAACATGTGTGACGACCCCAGGGTGGTCAAGATGGTGGAAAGCGCGGGAGTGAACGTCCTTGGCTGCATACCCACCGTCCAGGAGCTCAACTACCCCCGAGTGAAGGAGATCGTGGAGGGCCTGAACGCGGAGGTACTGGCCGGCGAGGAGGGCCTCAACCGCAGCGTGGAGAAGATCATGGTCGGCGGCATGACCGCCGAATCCGCGCAGAAGGAGATGCGCCGTCTGACCCGCAAGGCGCTCATCGCCGGAGGGGACCGGTCAGACATGCTCATGTCGGCCTTGACCACCGACACCTCATGTCTCATCCTGACCGGAGGACTCTATCCTGACCAGACCATCCTGGTCAAGGCCGAGGAGCAGAAGATCCCCGTCCTGCTGGTCGGTCATGGCACCCAGGTCACCGCGGACATGGTGGACAACCTGATCACCCGCATCGATCCATCCGATACCGCCAAGGTCGAGATGGTGGCGGAACTGGTCAGGCGACATGTCGACCTGAACGCGATCTGGAACGACTGAAGGTCAAACCACTTATGGTTTCGCCGTACCGGCGTACGGTACGGCAAGCCTCACTCCCCTTTTGTTCAACGCTTGACCCTGCCCCGCTTCACGGATGGCCACCTCCATGCTAGAGCAATCGCGGTTAGGAGACGTTCACCCCGTCCTTCCAATATTTCTAAAAGTTGATATTCATGTAAGGCGGTCGGACCATCATGAGGGTCGAGATCTATCACGCCTCCAAGTACGGAAACGGCGCTGAGGTCGCCGGGGAAATCGGGCGGCTACTGGAGATGCGAGGTCATGAAGTGGATGTGAAGCATATCAAGGACGTCTCGCCCCGAGCCCTTCCTCAAGCAGACCTGTACATCTTCGGCTCTCCTGGACGTATAGGGAAGCCCATCGGAGGGATGCGGCGCTTTCTGAAGAACGTAAGCCCTCCGTCCGGAACAAGATATGCGATATTCTCCACCGAAGGGACGCCCCGGCCTGACAGGAAAGGCAGGATGCCAACCGAGGAAGAGATAGCTCGATGGCAGCGCATACAGCCCATGATGGACGACGCCCTGCAGGCGAAGGGCTTGGAGAAGGTGGCTGCCATGAAGTTCCACGTGACCGATCTGAAGGGGCCGTTGGAGGCGGATTGGCAGAAGAAGGCGGAAGAGTTCGTCGGGGCGCTGGTGAACTGGTAGAGCAATCAGGGTCTTGTAAGAAAAAATGAATAAGTTTCACTCCATGATCTCGACGTTCGAGTGAAACTTTACGACATCAATGATCCATCGCCTATCGCTCTGGTCGCTGTATTTGATCTCGCCAATCTTTTTCAGGTCGCCTTCAACCACCTTGTGGACATGACAGACGCCGCCTTCCCTACCCTCCTCATTGACAAATCTCAACTTCATCTCCACGACATCACCTCTTGAAATAGACCTCGTGGAATAGGCCAACCGTTACCTCTGGACCAATCTCTTCAACATCAGGACGGCTTTTGATCCAGATCTTCCTCAAGGCTTCTTTCTCCTCAGCATTTTCATATTCTATATGTCCGATAGGCACACGGCATGTGAAGGATTTTCGGAGGTAGACGACCATGCGGCCACTGTCCTCCTTGCCCTCATAGGGTTCAAAACGCATCGATGTCAGCATATCGATTCCTATGAGGTGCATAAGTTTCTTAGATAAATGGGTTGGGTCATGAGGAATCGATCTTATGGATCAAGGCCTGGGAAGCGTCCGCTTAAATATTAAAGAGCAGGCGACCCAGCAGACTGCCGGGGCGCATCGGTCATCAGTCCTCAAGGAGCAGGTGCCGCATCACATCATCTCTTGAGATCATGCCCACGACTTGACCGTTATCCACCACTGGTATGCTCTTCAGGGCGAACTCCACCATGTAGTCGACCACGGTCTGCAGGTCGTCGTCAGGGGAGACGGACACGATTGCCGTGCGCATGACGTCGGAGACGTTCTCGGAAAGGGTATCGAAGAAGCTGCTCCGTCGAAACCTCGTCCCATAGCTGAACGCCCGTAGGAGGTCAAGCTTGGTCATGATGCCGACGATACGGCCCTCGCTCAATACGGGAAGGGAATTGTAATCGTATTTCTTGAACATCTCATGAGCGTCCTTCAGGGTGGCCTCGGGGCAGATAGTGACCACGTCATGGCTCATGACCTCTTTCGCTCGTATGTTCTTGATGATCTTCTTGGTCATTGAAAGGTTGGAACAAGACTCTAGATATTCTATATTGCGCTCGATATTACGCTCACTAATCGTTTATTCACGAAATGACCTCTCGTTGCTCTGCCTCGTAAACCGTCCCCTCTCGTCTTGATGGGCGGTCAAGGACTCTCATCTAGGCTTGCGGACGGCCATCACGCATGGGGCCGGACTGAGAATTGTGTGCAAGATGGGCGGTGTTGACATTGATGACGGGGCGGCTGGAAGAAGAATATGACGGGTCAGCCCGAAACCGCCCATCACTTCCTTCAAAACCCGATGGTCCAAGACGCTCGAGAAAGACGATCTGGAAAGAATAAAGAGGAAAGGGGTTTGGACTCACAACGTCCTTCGCGTCCTCATCAGGACGAGGCCGATCGCGACTATGCCGATGAAGATTCCCGACCCCCCCCCAGTATCATGGCCATCGGATCGCTGTCCATCTCGGCGACCTTTTTCTCCGTTGCCCTCAGGTCGGTCATGGTCTTGTTCAGCCCGCCCTCGACCGAACATAGGTCGTCGTCGATCTCATCCAGGATGGCCTGGATCTCGGCCACTTCCCCCCTGGTGAGGTTGAGCGACGAGCTCATGTTCTCCAACGAGGTCTGGAAGGTCGCTAGCGAGTTCCTTACCGACGAGACCTCATCCATCAGCGCTTCGACCTTGTCGGCCTTGTCGGCCGTGAGGTTATGCGCTTGGTAGCATTCTTCCAACTGGTCGTTCACGTTTTGCAGCCAGGCGTATGCATCCGCAAGCTCTAGTACTGTAAGATCAAGCAGATCCTCGATATCTTCGAGACGGGAAATGGTGTTGTCGAGCCTCGAGGTTAACTCGCTCAGCTGAATGTAGAAGTCGTCGATCCTGTCGTTCGCTTCGTCAATGTCTTCTCGCATCTGAGGTATGTCATTGACGAACTTCACTTTCACGCTAGCGCTGGCCTTGAAAAGGATCGAGTAGGATGTGACGGCGATATGAGCATGGTCATGGACATGCCGGCTCAATTGAGGCATACGGGCCCAATACGACGTTGAAGTTATGCGATCAGATAGGACAAAACATCGCCAGTAATGGTGTCAAAAACCCCATCTATTGAAAAACGTCTTGAGATGACTAGATATGAGTGATGGTGGGTCTGCCCGAATTTGAATCGGGGTCTAAGGCTCCCAAAGCCCCAAGGATGGACCAAGCTACCCCACAGACCCGTGTGATATCCGGGTAAAGCGCGTCTCAAAATAAAGCTTGCTCTTCCTTCCTTATTACTGTCCTGCTCTGATAATCATCACTTACTCTTTTTATTCATCGTCAACCATATTCAAGTCTATGAAGAATGTCGCGACGGTCACGGTCATTTTAATAGTCATCGTGGCGGTTGCGGGAACTCTCTTCGCCGGCTGTCTATCGAGCGGCTTCGATCCATCCGAACTTCAAGCGCCCGAGATCGTATATGCCGAGACCGTCAGGGACGAGGAGCCTTCGCTCTCTGACCCAGGCCACCCCGACAATCCCCACATCACGCTGAAGTGGAGCATCACCGAGGAGATCTACGCGAGGGCTGGCGGGGCATTATGGCTGAATGTGGAGAACGAGAACCCCTCTGGGCGGCTGTACATCTATGGGTTTGGCATAGAATGGGAGGACGGCACCTCAACCTACCGGAATTGCAGCACATATGTAGATAGTCAGCAGGAGATCTCATTGGGGCTGCTGGTGTTCAACGCCCCCAGCGAGCCTGGCCCTCAACGCTATAGCATCGTGGCCAATGCGGCATCTTCAAAGATCGTGCGAGGCCCGCTTGGACAGGCGTTCGAGGTGTGGCGCCATCGCACGGTCGTCATGCCTTCAGAGCACAGGGCCAATGTCCTCCCGCTGATCGAGGAACATGAGCAGAATGTGGAGAGGAACAATGCACCATATTACGCCAAGATCAATTCCCTGGTGAGTTACGAAGCGGCCAATGGGATCGCCGATCAGATAAAGGCAAGATGGCCGGGGACGGGGAAGTACAACATCATGCAGGTAATAGAGGCGTACGAATGGGTGCGTAAGAACATAACATATCGGCAAGACGTCGGATCGGACCACTGGCAGAGTGCCAGTGAAACGCTCAGCAAGATGTCTGGCGACTGCGAGGACCATGCCATATTGTTGGCCAGCATGATCGGGGCCTTGGGAGGGAACGCCAGGGTCAATATCGTCGAGGGTCATGCGTTCTCAACAGTGTTCATCGGCACGGACGAGCAGAGGGTGGCGGAGGTCAGGGCCGCCGTGGCTTCGTACTATGGTATGCCTGTTGAGCAGATGCCGATATCCTATCTCGTCGATGATACGGGCTATTGGCTGATCGTCGACACGACAGGCTTCCCCTATGCTGGCGGTCTTCCCACGCAGTCTGGCTACACTTCGCCGGAGAGGGACTGGAGCATACGGTCCGATTTCCTGTACATGATCGATGCGACGGGAGACTCGATCTGGAACCTGATCCCGTTCTAGGCCAGGATCTCCTGCACCGCGCGGCGGATCGCTTCCCTGGAGCCCATTCTGGGCGTCCACCCCGCAGACGTGAGCTTGTCCACCGACAGCAGCATCTTCCTGACGTCCCCTATCCATCCCCTGCCGCCCATGACCCCTCCGGTCCACCTGTATTCAGGGGTGAGCCCCATCTCCTCGGTGACGATGTCCGCTATATCCTTGACGGTCATCCAGTCCCTGGAGCCGATGTTGAACACCTCCACCTGCTCGCGTGCCGCCTCGGCGCCGACGATCATTCCCTGGACGCAATCGCTGACGTGAACATATGATTTCGATGTGCCTGGCTCCGCTCCCAGGATCTCGAGCGATGTCGGGTCTTCACGCAGCTTCCTTATGAAATCATGCAGCACGTTGTGCGTCGACCTCGTCCCCACGACATTTGCGAAGCGGTATAGCACGGCGTTCTGTTCGAAGGAGTGGCAGTAGGAGGCGATGAGGGCCTCACAAGCAAGCTTCGACGCTCCATATACTGAAATGGGCAGCAGTGGCCCATAGTCCTCCGGCGTCGGTATGACGTCGGTCTCACCATATACGGTCGAGGTCGAGGGGAACAAGATGTCCTTCAACCCGCTCTTCCTCCCCGCCTCCAGCAGGCGATAGGTCACGGTGATGTTCTGATCGAAATGCACCCTGGTATCGGTCGCCCCCAACCTCACATCAGGATTGGCGGCGAAATGACACAGTACATCGACGCCTTTCAGGGGGCCAGAGAGGTCCATGGTGAGAAGGTCGCCTTCGATGAAGCGGAAGCCGGGATCCGAGAGCATGCCGCTCATGAACTCCCTTCTTCCTGCGGATAGATTGTCGATCCCAACAACGCGATTGCCACGCCTCAACAGCTCCTCCGCCAGATGGCTGGCGATGAACCCTGCACAACCCGTGACCAATATCGTCCTGTCCCTGAGCTCCATCAGACCTTCCCCCTAAGCGTTTCAGACAGTGCCTGGATGGCCCTGCCGCGATGAGAGATACCATTCTTCACATCTATGGACATTTCGGCAAACGTCTCCTCATATCCAGATGGAACGAATATCGGGTCGAAGCCGAAGCCCCCCTTGCCCGACGGCCGTTCGGAGATGATGCCATCGCAACGTCCTTTGACGACGAACTCCTCTCCCTTGAAGGAACATCCGATACAGCATTCGAACCGTGCCGAACGGTCCGCCCTTCCATCCATCAGTCGCAGGATGCCATCGATGCCTATGGTCCTGAGGGCATAGGCGGAATACACGCCGGGGAAACCGCCCAGGGCGTTGATGAACAACCCTGAATCGTCCAGGACGTAATCTCCCAGTCCTTTCGAGCGGAGCTGCGACAGGCAGGACCTTACGACCTCCTCCAGCGTATCTGCCTGGATCTCGTCGCAGTCCTCATCTTGAGGCTCCACCTCGATGCCCAGGCTGCCCAGGGCGGTACGGAACTCCACAGCCTTTCCTGCGTTGGAGGTTATTATCTTCAGCTTCATGTATACCTCCCCCGGCTGCTGATCTCCTTCGCCTTGCGAACGATCTCATCGGCTCTTTCGAAGTTCTCCTTGTATGATTCCAATATGATATGGAAACGATCGAGCAGCTCGGGATGGGCGGATTGGAACGACTCCTTCAGGAGATGTATGTCCACTCCCATCTCCTCCACCGATGCACATCTGGAACCCAGGGAGAAGTCGATGAACCACATGCGCCCCTTGCTCATTATCATGTTCGAGGTCGTCAGGTCCCCGTGCACTATGCCACAGCGGTGGAGGTAGGCGATGGAGCGCCCCATCTCCCTCAGGAGGTCGCGCACCTCATCCGGGGCGGACCTCCCCAGTTCATCCTTGACCCTGAGGCCGTCTATGAACTCCATGGTCATCTCGGCGTTCACGGTATCGATGTCGTAAATGATCGGCGTGGGAACGCCGGCTTCCCTGGCCTCATGGATGAGGCGGGCTTCGTTCCTCGTCCGCATGTTGCGGAGGGAGCGGTCCATCTCAGGGAGCCGATAGCTCTTGGGGACCCTGCTCTTGATTATGACGTCGCGGCCCAGCCACTTTCCTCGCCGGATCTCCGCCTCGGCCCCACGCTGAATGATATCCATGCCTCGAGCAATGAACAATCGATAGATAACCTTTTCAGAGAACGGCACGAGGTCCTTGACCTTCAACTCTAGGCATATGACATGATGACAGGACATGGACCGTCCCATGCTGAGCTCGGTGCCTTGTGAACGTGCATCCGCCGCGGAAGGATCGTCATCGTCCGAAAGTACGATAAAGAGGACGATGGAACAAAGCATCGATGGACCCCCGTGAGCGACAACGGAAGGCGACGATAGTCGCGGTACTATTGTTCCTCTCGGTGCTCATCGGCTACCTCGTAAGGGTGAGCCTGTCAGTGGCGATACCGTTCGTGGCAGAGGATTTCGACTGGACCCCTGCCCAGATCGGCTCGCTCGGCGGTGTCCTGCTGGGAGTGTTCCTTGTCGGCTATGGCCTATCCAACATCCTCATCAGTCCGCTGGTGGACTGCTATGGGCCAAGAAAAGGCATCCTCATCGCCGTGGCCAGCTGGTCGGTGGTGACGCTGCTCACCGGCCTGCTCGGCATCTTCTACTCGGCGTTCGTCCTGCTGAGGGTGACCCTGGGCCTAACCCAGGGGGTGCTCTTTCCAGCGGCCAGCAGGGCCACCCAGGCATGGTACCCTGCCCGGCTCAGGTCCCGAATGAACTCGCTGTATCATTCATCGACCGGGATGTCCAACCTACTGTCCCCCTTGCTGCTTCTCCCGCTTATCATGGCCACGAGCTGGAACGTGATGTTCATCGTCCTGGCGGTGGCCGGTTTCCTCATTCTCGTCCCGATCTGGAGATACCTTCAGGACACTCCGGAGGGCCCCATAGATTGCGATGTGAAAGGGCTCAAGGACAATTTCCTGCTCACATGCCGCAACCTCCGTGAAGCGCTGAAGGTCAAGGGACTTACGACCCTCATCTTGGCCCAGACACTGGAGACCCAGGTGTGGTGGGGCCTCTCACTGTGGCTGCCCACGTTCCTTCTATTGGCGAGGGGCTTCACCGACGATGAGCTGGTGTGGGCGGCCAGCCTTCCATACCTGGGTACGTTCGCCGGTCTGGCGGTCGGGTCGTACCTGAGCGATCGCACCGGCCGAAGGGCGGCCATAACCGCATCCTTCCTCCTACTGGCCGGGGTCTCCATCTTCATCGTGACGCAGACCTATGGAAAGATCGAGGTCGTGATGGTCCTGGCCATGGTGTTCTTCTTCCTCTCGGTGATGGGGCCCAACGTGTTCACAATGCTGCAGGGTACATGCCGGTCCAAACTGACCTGCACCGCCACTGGCCTGGTCAACGGCATCGCCAATGGAGTAGGCGCTCTCGGCCCCATCACGTTCGGAACGATCGCGTCGGCCACCGGCTCGTACGATTCGGCCCTGCCGCTCATGATCGGGCTCCTGGTCGCCAGCGCTCTCGTGGTCTTTCATTTCCGGGTCTATGAGGTCCCCCTTCGTGGTCCTGGCTAGCCAGGGCAAGGATTATGACCGATAATCACCTACCACCATCCTATGGACAGGCTAGCGTTCGGATGCGGCACGATCGACGCCATGCTAGAGGGGGGCGTCGAGGCCGGATGCCTGACGCTTCTCTACGGCGAGTCGGGAACGGGAAAGACAACACTGTGCCTGCTCCTTGCCGCGGAGGTCGCCCGCCAGGGCAAGAAGGTGATCTACATCGATACCGAGGGCGTATCGATGGAGCGCTTGCGGCAGATCGCGGGCGACGACTTCGAGACGGTGACCAAGAACATACTGTTCTCCAACATCCGCAGCTTCGACGAGCAGGAGAGGATGGTGGACAAGGCGATCAAGCTGGCGCAGAGCAACGTGGACATCGGGATGTTGATCGTCGATTCCATCAGCATGCATTACCGCCTGACCTCGAGGGAGGAGGAGAGGGGCGAACGACGATCGCTGGCCGGACAGTCGACCAAGCTCACCAACGTCGCCAGAGAAAAGGCGCTGCCGGTGTTGGTGACGTCGCAGGTATATACGGACGTCGAGACCGGCAACTATGAGGCGCTGGGCGGGCATGCCCTTCATCACAACGCCAAGACCATCGTTCGCATCGACAGGGCGGGACCTGGACGACGGAGGGCGGTGCTGATGAAGCACCGGAGCCTCCCCGAGGGCCTGGTGGCCGACTTCCAGCTCACCGCCGACGGGATCTCCTGTTAGCTCTTCCTGTTGACCGCGTAGTCGATGATGGCGGCCAGGAAGTCCCTTTCAGGACTGGGCTTGAGAACCTCAAGATGCTTCTTCCCCTGGGCTGCATGCTGGCGCGCCACCTCTAGCGCGTAGTCTATGCTCCCGCAATCTTGCAGGGCCTGAATGGCCGCATCTATCTGCTCGGGCGTGGCGTTAGCATTCCCGAGGGCCGTCAGCAAGGCGGTGCGTCGGGGATCATCGGCGGCCAGGTTCTGGAGCGCATGGAGTACGATGAGCGTCCTCTTGCCATTGCGAATGTCATTCCCGACAGGCTTCCCGGTCGTATTCTTGTCTCCTAGCAGGGCGAGGACATCGTCGTAGATCTGGAATCCGATGCCAAGACTGCGGGCGTAGTCGCGCATGGCGTCGATCTGCTCCTCGGTTCCTCCGGCGATGATGGCGCCACCCTCCGCGGCGCACTCGAACAATACGGCGGTCTTCTTCCAGATCATGCGCTCGTAGTCGCCGATGGCCAGTTCAGTGGGTGGTATCCTCTCGAAGTCCATGTCCTCCTGCTGCCCTTCAGCGATCAGCCAGACCGCATGAGCGGTCAGCTTCAGCAGCCGTCGGGTGGACTGGGGCGGAACGTCGACATCGGACAGCGTTTCGAAGGCGCGGGCGAACAGCGCGTCACCGGCAATGATCGCGGTCGGCACGTCGAACAGGACGTGAACGCTTGGCCGACCCCTCCTCATGCTGTCGTTGTCCATCACATCGTCGTGCACAAGCGTGAAGTTGTGAATGATCTCGATGGCCGCACCGAAGGGCACGGCCTTCTCTCCAGCTCCGCCGACCGCCTGGGCGACCACCTCTGCCAGCACCGGGCGGAGGCGCTTGCCGCCGGCGGAAGGGTAATGCTGGACCGCAAGGAGGAGTTTCTGATTCTCCCCGCTCTCCAGGTAGGATGCTATCGCTTCGTTCACCCGCTTCGCTCTCTCCTCCAGATCTGCAATCACGTCCATGTCTAGATCACCTCCATCTCAAGTCCCCACTCGCGGGCGGGGCCAGTGAATACGACCTTCTTGCTGGCCAGCTGCTGTACGGTGGAAGAACCTGTCAGGAACATCCCCACCTTCAACTCCTCGATGATGGTGCGCAGCCGCTCCTCCGCCGCTTCGGCCGATATCATGGCATCCTTCAGCACCGCCCTGGCCAGGCCGGCGCACTGCGCTCCCGTGGCTATGCTCTTCGCGGCCTTGAGGCCATCGACGATGCCTCCGCTGGCAATGATCGGAAGACCGACCTGGGCCAGCCTGACCGATATTGGAGCCGGTATGCCCCATTCGGCGAACGTCTCGCCTATGGCGACGCATCGCGCGTTGCCCATCCGGCGTGAGCGATGCAGCTCCACCTTGGAGAAACTTGTCCCGCTGGTCCCCGATATGTCGAATCCGATCACACCGGCGCCCTTGAGCCTAAGCGCCGTTTCCCTGGAGATCCCGGCACCGGTCTCCTTGGCGATGCAGGGGACCTCCCTGGCAAGTGAGCGTATGGCGTCCAGACATCCTCGGGCTCGAGTGTCGCCCTCCGGTTGCGCCACTTCCTGAAGGTAGTTCAGGTGAACGGCGAGGACATCGGCCCCGACCATCTCCATGGCCTCCCTCGCCTGCTCCGTCCCGAACGCCTCCTTGTGCGCCTGGGGTATGAGCTGGGGAGCGCCCAGGTTGGCCACTACCAGCGGCACGCCGACATCCCGTATGACCTCATAGCTGGCGCGGTCCCCTCGCTCGATGGCGGCCCGCTGGCTCCCGATGCCCAGGGCGATCCCCAAGGATGCGCAGGCCTCCGCCAGGTTCAGGTTCACCTTCGTCGCATCGTTATATCCGCCTGTTATGGCCGTGACCATGAGGGGGGCGGACAACTTCCTCCCGAACAGCACGGTGGTCGTGTCGATCTCGTCGAGGTCCACCTCGGGTAGAGAATCGTGGATCAGGTGCAGGTCGTCCCAGTAGTTGTGGCTGTTGGCCACATCCTCCTCCAGGCTTACTTGAATGTGATCGGCCTTCCTTTTCTCGATGTCGCTCATATGGCATCGCCTCTGACCCTGGAGCCCCTGACCGCTTCACCCCGGAGCGCTGCTCCCAATCGTCCCGGGACGTTCCCGTTCAGGACTATGGCGTCCCCTCCCCATGAAGCGATCCTCAACATTTTCTCGATCTTGCCGAAGATGCTGCCCGTGACGTCGGCGCACCGCTGGGTTCGGGGCAGGGAGTCCAGGATCGTCCGGTCCACGACCTCGATCAGCATCGCGTCTGGATCGCTGGATGGATCGGCGGTGAACACGCCGTCGATGTCCGATACGAATATCACCCGCTCCGGACGAAGTTCCCTTGCCAGGCGCTCCATCAGATGATCTCCCGAACAGATGCCGAACCGGCGTTCACTGTCCAAGGCAACGTCGCCGAAGGTCACG
This sequence comes from Methanomicrobia archaeon DTU008, assembly GCA_001512965.1. GTDB lineage: Archaea > Thermoplasmatota > Thermoplasmata > Methanomassiliicoccales > Methanomassiliicoccaceae > DTU008. The sequence continues at coordinate 29,711 of LFRW01000018.1, read as the reverse complement.
GGGCAGATGCCCACCTCCAGGTAGCGGCGGAACAGGTCGACGTTCAGTTCGTCCAGCTCGCCGCTCCGCAATGTGGCAACAGCACTGGGGGGCAGCGATGCGCTCGGAAGCCCCCCATCGTTCAAAACCCTCATAACGCGCAGGTTGAGGTCCCTCACATCTTCCATGACCTTGGCAGCTGCAGGTATCTGGGACTCATCGGTGTAACCGTTCTGTATATGATGCTCGGAAGCCAGGACATGGCCGAACGAGCCTGCCCCATGTATCAGGACGACCTCCTTCCCGGCGGATACGATCTCACCTACCAGTCGCGACAGGACATCCTCGCGGAACGTGCGATACTGGGTTTTATCAGTGATAACACTGCCTCCGAGCTTGACCAGCATCATCGATATCAGCGGAGCATGTGCTGGACATTATTAAAACAATTAGTCGTTCATCGTAGCACGTGGTCCGCGATACGCAGATCGTCATCTTCGATCAAAGACTGGTTCCGCATCTGCGGCAATAGTTATCGCCATCGATCGCTTCCGCCGAGCAGCTGGGACATGACCTCGGGGCACGCCTGCCGCATGAATGGCAGAAAACATCTCCAGTGGCGAGGATGGCGCCACATCCGGCGCATGTTCCGAAAGGCTCCTTCCGAGGGGACGGACCACCCTCACGATCCAAGGCGGGGTCCAAGTCCTCCATGCCTTCCAGCGTCCTCTTGGCCCTCGCCGCATGTCGCAGCGCTTCGTCGTAATCGGCCGCCTCGAAGCAGGCCTTCGCATCGTCCAGCATGTGACGTGCAGCCTCCCGCCGGTGCTCGTCCGCCTTATCCATAAGGGAGTGGGCGCATTCCATGACGAACCTGGATTCCAGGTAGTTAGGGGGGACCTTCCTTGCTCCCATCGACCGCGTCATGGGGAACGGTCCGCCCACTTTCCCTTCTCCCTCCGATCCCGTCCGCCCGTCCAACGTCCCTGCCGACGGAGCGTTCCGGAGGGCGATCTTGGCACGCTCCGCCAGTTCCTTGCATTCAATATACTGGCGTCGTTCAAAGGCGCCCTCGGCCTGGATCAGAAGGACGTCGGCCTCAGAGGTGTCTCGACCCTGAGAACGAAGCGAGGCCGCCACCGCCTTGAAGGTGGCCAAGGAATTGTAGGCGTGATCCTTCTCCAACTCCGCATCGGCGCGTTCCCCCTGCCGTCGTTTGATATATCTCAGCTCGAACCATGCGATGGCCGAGAGAGCGATGAGGGCGGCTGAAACGGTCAGTATGTCAGAAGGAACATCCATGCTGGCACCAGATGTCCTTGGTGAACATCTTGCTGGTGATAAAACCCTTCTTGCCAAGATGGCAGCTAGAGAACAGAACCTATCGGATATGTCACAGAACGATGATGATAGAAAAGTGGCTGACAGCGTCTCGTGGTTCCCGCGGGCTCGCGCACCGCAGTACAGCACGAAACGCGGGCGGGCTTAACTTCCGGGTTCGGATGGGACCGGGTGTATCCCCGCCGCTATGGCCGTCACACCAAATCGCTCAATGATGGCCTCATATATAACGATTTCTCAACCATGCCTCTCAGACGAGAAGCATGTAGAGCACGGTCGACAGCAATGAGCCAACCCCCATCGTCATCATGTTGTTGCCCAGCTTGCTGATCATCCCTCGACTCTCCAGCGTGGCCCCAACGACGCTGTCCAGCATGCAGCCTGCCACGCCCATGGTGATGGGGATGGCGATCAGTGGATCGAAGGGCAGCGACTGGAAGATCGCTAGCCAGCCTACCGCAGAGGCCACCACCGAGGCCACGATGCAGCCGGCCGTCCCGGCCAACGAGATCCCTCCGTCCACCCCCGCCGGAACCTTCTCGCCGGTTGTGATGAGATATGTGTTCTTGGATAGCACGCCCAGCTCACTGGCGGTCGTGTCGGCCGCCGCCACTGCCACCGAGGATATGAATGCCAGGCTGGCTACCTCGCTGCCCTGCTGTCCCAGGGCGAAGGAGACGACCGCCACCGCTGCCGGCACCAGGCCGTTGGCGATCACATTGTGATATGTCCTCTCACCCTTGGCCCCTTCCTGGACGTTCATCCTCTTCTTCGCCTGGAACCGGTACTTGGTCACCAGGAATCCCAGGAACACGAACGCTATGAGCGTCAACAGCCAGCCGACCGTACCAAAACTGCCGATGATCGCGCCGACCGCGAAGGATGCCAGCGCTCCACTCGCGCTCAGCAGTCCGAACCAGTAGGACAGGATGGACAGCAGGGCGCATAGTGTGATGACCAGGGCGATATTTCCTGGATCTAGCATTAAGCGGTCAGAGTTTATTCAAATATTTATATTCAGAGGTGGTGAAGAACGATGCTTGCGGACAATGGTCTGGACGCCCCTCATCGTTGAAACGACATGGACCGTGGCGCGCATGGAGCAAGCCGCTGCTCCCTCAAGACTCCCTTGACGGCTCGATCATGGAATAGGTCGCTTCGGCCACCTGTCCCGCCTCTTCCTTGCCGTTGATGCCGGCGACCACCATGCGGCCGCTAGGGTATATCGTGACCTCCTTGTCTTCAATGGTTGCGGTAACCATCACTCCCTTGTCGTCGACATGGTAGCCCGCTCCTCGAAGAAGGTCGGCCGCCTTCTCAAGATCAAATCTGGCGATCTCCGTTGGCACTATCGTCATCGCCTCTTCCTTGCACAGTCGGACGACCTTGAACTTCACCATGGCCTGTCCAGCACCTCCTCGACCTTATCATAGAACTCGCTGAGCGTGCCTTCGTTCTCGATGACGATGTCGGCCTGTGCGATCAGGTCGCCCAATCCCCACCCCAGTTCCCTCTCGTCCCTATGCCGGAACTCCTCCTCGGTTCTAGGGGCATCGGACCTGTTGCGCCGTCTGAGACGTTCAAAGCGAAGCGAGGGCGATGCATGTATGGCGACAAGGCGCATCTTTCCGCCAAGTTCGTTCCTAAAAACCTCCAGTTCATGCACGCTGCGAGACCCATCGATGACGGTGTCCTGACCTCCGATGAAGGGGATGCAGCGGATGGCCCAAATGCCCGGACCATGCTTCTCGCGCTCTGCCGAGGCGAAACCTCCGACCTCCTTGTCGGTCATTACAAGGCCGCGAGCGGCAGCCTCTTGGCGGACCACATCTCCCATGCGAACGATGTTGAAACCTCGCTTCAAGGCCACCTTGACGAACTCCTCCTTGCCTGCTCCGGGCATGCCTGTGACAACATATATCCGAGCCATCTCACACGTCCTGATGCCGATGTAAGCGCATACAGTTCCTGTATAAAATGGGCGTCGGCCGTGTCCGCAGGGTCGGGGGAACGTATCATGCGCCACCGCTCCTTTGGACTCGCGGGGACGTCATGCCCAAGGTCGGAGCCTGGATAGGCCCCACGGGCCCAAGAGGGTCCACCTCATGCCGATGCGCAGGTCACGTGCCCTTCCGGGACATCTCCTTCTCGATGATGAGCTCGGAGACCCGCTTTCCCGACAGCAGCATGCCGCCGAAGATGGGTCCCATGCGGGGAGATCCCATGACGGCGTTGCAGCACATACCGGTCACGAACAGGTTGGGGTAGACCTCCATGGTGTTCTCGACGGTCATGTTCTCCCCCATCTCCGCCCACATGCTCTTCTCACCCTCTATGACCCCTGATGGCGTGGACAGGCGTCCTGCCTTGCGCTGCACTATGTGCACGACCTCGGCCGGATGTCCCGTACCATCGATGACGTACTTCGAGCGGATGGCGAGGGGGTCCACGTGCAGGCCGGCCACCTCGACCGCGCTGGAGTTGATGACCACGCCGTTGACCCGGTCCTCCCTTATGACGACATCCTCCACGGAGATTGTGTTGAACAGCCTTGCCCCGGCGTCGATGGCCGCTGCGATCAGCTTAGACGCGGCCTCGACCGAATCGGCGGTGTAATATCCTTCCCCGGCATCGGTCAGTTTCACCCCTATCTCCTCAAGGAGGTGCTTGGACCCATCCTGCACCACTATGACCGGGAAGGTCATCCCGCCTCCCCACATCCCGCCGCCAGGCGTCAGCTTCCTCTCGAAAATGGTCACCTTCATCCCCGACTTGGCCAGGTACCTTGCCGCAGTGAGCGAGGCCGGCCCCGCCCCGGCTATGACGATGTCGACGTCCAGATTGTCGAGGAACTCGTCCGTGAACCGCTCGACGATCTTCCGCGTGATCTTGATCTCATCTATCCCCATGATCGACCTCTCCTTGCCCGAATCACGATCGTACGGCCCTCATGCCGCATGACGTTGGACGTTTCGGTGCATACCGTGATAACATTTAACACTGTCTCTTGGCAAGGGCCATGCGTTCCTTCAGACGTCTTACGGAGGAAGCGATATCCTCTTGTCCGACCGCCGCCGATACGACCGCGGCGCCGTCAGCACCTGCAGCCACCACATCCTGGACATTGTCCAGCGTGATGCCTCCGATGCCGATGAGCGGGATCTCCACCGCTGCCCTGACCTCACGTAGCCTCTGCAGCCCCACCGCTGGGCCCGCATCGCTCTTGGTGGCAGTGGAGAAGATGGGTCCCAGCGCCACATAGTCCGCTCCGTCCGCCTGGGCCACCATCGCCTCCTCCGCGCTCGACACGGAAACCCCCATGATGAAACCCTTGGGAGCCAGGCGACGGGCGGCCTCCAGGGGGAGGTCGTCCTGCCCCAGATGCACTCCGTCGGCATGGCTTGCCAACGCCACATCCATCCTGTCGTTCACGATGAACAAGGTACCGGTGTCTCGCGTGACTGACCTCATCTCCACTGCGGCGCAGTAGAGTTCCCTATCGGAGAGGTCCTTATCGCGCAGCTGGACGACATCGGCGCCTCCTTGCACGACCCTTCTTGCGACCTCCCCATGGCTCAGGCCTCTTGACAACCTTCTGTCCGTTATGACGTACAGGCCATATCTTGAGGGAGCCACTCCGTTCACCGCCGTTCCTTATTGCTTCGATCACAGGATGTAGGGCAGCGGTTCAGCCGGCGAGACTCCGCCTCACACCACCCTATCGGCCACATCCTCCTGGATGCGGTCGCAGTACAGGCACCGGAGCACTATCGGGTCTTTCGATTCCACGATGAACTCGGTCTCAACAGGCTCGTCCATGTTCGTTATGCAGTTGGGGTTCCCGCACCTCACGATGCCCTTCGCCACATCGGGAAGTTTGACATTGAACTTCTCCGCCACGTTGAAATCGCGGATGATGTTGATGGTCGCCTTGGGGGCGATGAGCGATATCTTATCCACTTCCTTGGTGTCCAGCTCGCGATCCTCGACCTTTATCACGTCCTTCCAGCCGTCCTTCTTCGACGGCACGTGGAGGAGCACCGACACCGTGGACCTCACGCTGTCGGTTATCCCGATGATCCGGAGCACCTTCAGTGCCTGGCCGCAGTCGATGTGATCTATGACGGTCCCATTGCGGATCGGCGTGACACGGAAATCCTTCATCATAGCTCACCCCCCAGTACCAGCATTATCAAGGCCATTCTCACGGGCACTCCGTTGAATGCCTGGTGGAAGTACTTGGCATTATCTGTATGGTCGACCTCGGGGGCGATCTCATCGACCCTGGGAAGTGGATGCATGATGACCAGATCCTTTTTCGCCTCGCGAAGCAGGGCATTGTCCACACGGTATGAACCGGCCACCTTGATGTATTCCGCCGGATCGGGGAACCGCTCCCTCTGGATCCTCGTCACATAGAGGATATCGGCATCGGAGATGACCTCCTCGAGACTCGAAGAGAGTCGAGGTGTGATGCCATTCTTCTCGAGATGTTTGATAGTCTCCTTTGGCATCTGCAATAGGGGTGGAGCCACGAACATCAGGTTCGCCCCGAACATTCCCAGCGCCTCTGCAAGGGAATGAGCGGTGCGCCCGTACTTGAGATCGCCCACTAGCACCACGTTCTTGTCGGCGATCCCATTCGCCTGCTGCCTGATGGTGAACAGATCGAGAATGGTCTGGGTCGGGTGCTGCCCCGCACCGTCCCCTGCATTTATCACAGGCTTGGAACAATATTTCGCGGCCAACCTGGCGGCGCCCTCATGGGGATGCCTCAGGACGATGGCGTCAGCGTAACCCTCCACCATCCTAATGGTGTCGGCAAGGGTCTCCCCCTTGACGACCGATGAACTCTGGGGTTGCGCTATCTCTATGAATCGACCTCCTAGCCTCAGCATCGCGGTCTCGAAGGAGAGGCGCGTGCGGGTTGAAGGTTCGAAGAACAGGTTGCCCAGGATCTTACCTTCCATGGCCCTTGTGCTCTTTTCACCTGTAGCATAAGGAACCAGCTCTTCTGCTAGGTCCATCACTTGCTCGATCTGTTCTCGGGAGAGGTCCCGGATCGAGACCACGTCCGCTCCTTTGAAGCTCATGGCGCTCCAACAACAATATCTTGGGTTGCTATTTATATCTGACTTGAGCGGGACCAGCCCAACGCAGGTTCACATCTGTTCATCGAAGCGGTCGAGGGCATCTCGCATTCTTTGTGTCCAATCCTTCACGCAGCTCTCCAATTTCATTCGCAGCTCGGCCCGGTCGATACCCATGTAAACGTGATAGTACCCTCCCTTGTCCAGGGAACGGGTCTCCCTGTAGACCATCCCGCAGGTGAGCAGACGCTGTAACGCTCTGTACACGGTGGAACGGTCGCGTCCCATGCGGTCTGCAAGGTCGTCCGCCCTGATCGGACCATGGACTGCCGCGCTCTTGTACACCTCGATCTCGAAATCGTTCAGCGAAAAAGCGCACTGGATGAGGTCTCTGCAGTCTGAAATGTTTGCAAATGATTTATGTGGCTGCATCGCCGCCCTCTCTTCTCCACTTCTGACAAAACTTTAATATGGATACGGTTATATATAGTTGTTGCACAACCGTGCAAAACCGACGGACGAGGGGGGTCATGACCGAGACACTGGACTGCAGGGGGATGATGTGTCCGATGCCGATCTTTCAATTGGCTAAGAGAATCAAGGCCATGAAGGTCGGTGAGGAGGTGACTATGATCTCCGACGATATCATCTCCAAGGCGGATGTCCCAACATGGTGCCAGAGGACGGGCAATGAACTTGTGGAGGCGACGGAGGAGGACGGAATCTTCACTTATCGGATACGGAAGTCGAAGTGAGCCAGGCGTCTTGAACGAGCATGCAGGCGATGGCCTGGCTCCAGAGGATGTCACATCGAACCTGCGATGACATCGGAGGGCGATCATCGAGCGAGGTTGGCATGGATAGACTGTTCATAATGTTGAGATCACCGTCCGAGTACCGGGACCTGAGCATCATCGCGTCCTTGGGAGGCGAGGGCCGCATCGGCATCATATTGTTCCAGGATGCCGTGATGTTCTCAGTCCACCCTGACAGAAGAGATGAACTGCTGGACATGGCCGATGAGGTTTTCGTCATGGGCAATGATCTCGAAGCTCGCGGCTTCAAGGGAAAAGGCGACCCGAGGTTCCGCGTGATAGGATATCCGGAGGCGGTGGACCTGATAATGGAGGGATACGATCTCACGATAACGGTGTGAGGTGGCGGGATGGGTACATTGACGATATTGATACGCTCGGGGAGCATGATGAACATGGACGCCAACGTGGCCGTCGAGCTTGCCAACGCCGCGCTGGACAAAGGCCATGGTGTCAAGATCTTCTGTTACGGCGAAGGCGTCACACTGGCCAAGGAGGGACAGGACCCAAGAAGCTTCCCCAACATCGAGGAGGAGATGGCGAAGCTCATCTCCCGCGGTGCGGAGGTGGTGATCTGCAGCACATGCTCGACCGCCCGCGGCATGAAGATGGGGGAGGAGATGGAGGGTGCGACGGTAGGGAGCCTCACCAACGATCTATCGAGGTTCATCTCGGAGAGCGATCGATTGGTCACTCTGGCAAGGTGATGACATGTCCGGCGACCTGCTGACGATCATAACGAAGCAACCCTATGGTTCGGAGGACGCCTATGCCGGCATGAGACTGTCCCTGGGGATCGCGGTCAGCGGCCTGATAGCAGGGTCCGCAGTCCTGCTCATGGGGGACGGCACCCTGAACGCAGTGGCATCCCAGAGGTCTGAGGTTCTGGGGATGCCTTCCAACCTGGAGGCGCTGCAGGACCTGATGGACATGGACGTACCGGTCTATTGCGTGGAGGAGGACCTTCGAGCAAGGGCAGGCATCGTCGAAACGCTTGACGGCGTGACCATGCTGGGGATCGAAGAGGTTGGGAATCTGGTCTCCCGCTTCCACATGGTAACAACCTTCTGAAAGCGACCTCCCATATCTTTTTATTAACCTCATCCGCATGGCCATGACATGCTCGAGGTCGCTGACCGCGCGGGCCTTGCAAGGACCGTCAAATGGACGGTCGGTGGCTCCAAGGCTCTACTGCCGAACATCCTGTTCCATTCATCCACGCTGTTCACCGCCCCCCCATATGCTGAGATGTCCATCACCCGGACGGCGGAAGGACTGCGCGCCTCCGTGGGAGAGGAGACGGCCTTCATCCTCCCGGACGGCATCAATCCTCCGCTGTCCTATAAGAAGGAGATGTCGCTGGAAGATGCTTCAGGCGCGGCGATCGTCAGGGGCGAGCCCGATGGCGACCTGCGCTTCCGACAGGAAGAGGTCTTCGTCCTAGGCAACGCCTTCGAGCTGAGGCGCGATGCAAGGGCTTTCGCCGCAACGGTGGCGGCCCTCCGTAACGCCATCGGATACAACCGTCTGATCTATGCACCTGGCATCATGGAGCCGTCCAACCTCGCTCTGCTCGTGTACATGGGAGTCGACCTGGTAGACTCCTCCCTGTTGGTGTATCAGGGTTCTCGCGGGCGCCTGTTGCTGCCAGAAGGCGTGATGAACGCCTCCGACGCTGAATGGATGTCCTCGGAGGATGGTGCCGTTCAGCACAACCTTGACGCCGCCTGGAAGGAACTGCAGCTCGTCCGGCATATGATCCGCACCGGTCGCCTGAGGGAACTGGCGGAGAATCGCGCCCACTCCACGCCCTGGGGCGTGGCCGCGCTGCGTCTGTTCGATCGTGAGCATCATGACCATCAGGAAAGATACGCGCCGGTCGTCGGTCCGACCTTCTACGCGAACACCAAGATGGCATTGTACCGGCCTGACGTATGGCGCTTCAGGCGAAGGATCAAGGAAAGATGGTCCCCAGCGCCGCACAAGAAGGTGCTGCTGCTGATCCCCTGCTCGGCGAAGAAGCCATATTTCACCTCGAAGAGCCATCGTATGTTCGAGGAGGTCCTGCTCTCCGTGCCCAATTCCTGCGCGGTGCAGGAGCTTATAATCACCTCCCCCCTGGGGGTGGTGCCTCGAGAGCTGGAACTGTTCTACCCCGCCGCCCAGTACGACATCCCGGTCACCGGTCATTGGGATGGTGAGGAGAAGGCTATGGTAAGGGACCTGGTCGCGCATGCCGCCCGGTTCGGCTTCACCACGGTGATAAATCATCTCGTGTCGGAGAGCCACCTCGTCGCGGACGTGGTGGATGCGATCGAAACTGCTGGAGAGAGCACAACGGCAAGGGATTCCCTTGATCGTCTCAGGGAGGCTCTGATGCAGGCCTGCGGAGACGTGGAGAAGGCGTCTCGCGCCCAGGACCGTGTCGAGATGCTGCGCTCCATAGCTCGCTACCAGTTCGGTCCGGGATCCGGCGTCCTGCTGGATGATGCCACGGTGGTGGGCAAGTATCCATATCTGAAGGTCATGGACGGCAAGGTCCAGTTGGCGATGCTTACTCCGGAACGCGGTATGCTCTCCCTCACCATGGAAGGCGCCGAGAGGATCGTTGGTCACGGCCTTGGATGGGTCGAGATGGGCGATTTCGACCTCTCGGGTAGCTTGTTCGCGGTGGGCGTGCAGGACGCCGACCCTGGCCTCCGACCGGGCGATGAAGCGGTACTGCTCCGCAATGGTGAGGTGGAAGGCGTGGGCGTCGCAGTAATGTCCGGGGCGGAGATGGCGGACAGCCGGAGGGGAGAAGCGGTCAAGGTGCGGCATAAGCGCCGACGCAAGTGAGGTAGTTTCACTCCAAGATCTTGCCATCTGGCACATTCCTTCGGACGTCCGATAATCGGTCACCTCCCCCCGTTTAGGATTTAAATAGGGGCCGACATCACATCATTGTCGATGTCACGTGCGGACGATGAGGGCGAAAGCGGGAAACGCTTCGCCATGCCCTTCGACGCTCGCTGCATCGTCTAGAATGAGCATCATCCCCGGCGTCGAAGAGATTTGCCCGATCTCTCGCGCCACCCTGATACTTCTCCAACAAGGGATTGGAGAGGTGGATGGAAGCGAACGGCATCCCCATGGCGCTCTTGCATGACCGCCATCCCCGGTCGGACGGCGCCACACTTCGCTTCCATCCTCCTTTTTTCTTCATTTCATGTCAGCATGGTGACATGCCGTTCGATGACGCCAATGAGCATATGAGAAAAGTGAGTGCAGGTGCCGGGATTCGAACCCGGGCAGTCAGCTTGGAAGGCTGAAATCCTAACCAACTAGATCACACCTGCGCGCCGCACCCTATCACACTTCCCCTTTAAAAGCGTTATTGACCTGCCAGTCCCATCGAGGAATCGAGAAAGATGAAACAGTATAGCGAGAATATAAGGGGGGCGAGGGGGCACTCCCATCCTATGCCCCCTCCACGGCTTCGCCCGTCGGAATGTGTTCGTTCCTGGCGCTCCCATCCTAGCGCCCGTCCACGTTCACATTCCAGCGTTCGCAGCCGGAAAAGATTGCATCCCATCCAAGACGTTTTGTCCGACCTATGTCGGACGGAGTTCGGGATTACGTTGCTTACTATTTAATAACTTCTGTCAAGGGTGCAAGGCACCGAAATGGAGGGGTGCCAGTGATACTTTTCCCCGCTCTTCCTTTATATTGTCCGACACAACATGGACGTTCGTATTTTTATTTGCATAGGAGAAAAGGTATTTGTGCGACTATGGCAATGCTCCCATCCTGGTGATGGGATGGGATTTCTAGAATCGCTTCGCGATAGGGAGCTCAGAGGCCTTTACAAGGCCAGACGTATCTTGGAGAGCGTCGACCTGCGGCTGGCCAAAGGGTCTGGACAAGATGTCGATGAGGATCTGGACAGGGTCAAGGACATCCTGTTCGCCGATCTACAGAGGCTAAGCCCCCACTCACGCGATTTCGCCGATGCCCTGACCCTTCTCAGCATGGTGCAGCTCAAGGTCGGCAACATCGACGAGGCCATACGGGCAGCGGACCGGGCGCTGGAGCTGCAGGACCGTTATCCGCCGGCCATGGCCGCTCGGGCGGACGCCCTGTCAGAGAAGGGCGACCTGTCCGACGCCCTTGCATTGCTGGATGGCGCCATCGAGCTACGTCCCCTAGAGAAATCCCTCCATCTTAGAAGGGCGGCGGTTCTGGAGAAGAGCGGACGGACGTCCGACGCCGTTCAGTCGCTGAAGAGGGCGGAGAGCATCGACCCGTCGGACATAGACGTGATCGAGAAGCTCATCGAGAAGGACGACCCATATCACTGGACCCTGCGCAAGGCCGAGCTGTTCTTGCAGACCAAGCGATTCGATGAGGCGGTCACGGCGCTCGATGAGATCATCGCCAAGGGATATCGCAACCTCGATGCTCTTCTTGTCAAGGGCCGCATCATGCTCGAGGCGGAGCGCTGGGAGGATGCATCGGCCGTCTACGATTCTGCCTTGGAGATGGATCCCGCGTCCTACGATGCCAATCTTGGGAAGGCAAGGGTGTTGCGGGGAAGCGGTCAGACCGAGCGATCGGTGAAATATTACAAGGAAGCGCTTCGAGCGGACGTCGAACGGAAGGAGACCTGGCTAGAGGTAGGTGCGGTCCTGGAATCATTGGACCGTCTAGAAGAGGCGGCAAAGGTCTATGAGCAAGCAGTATCGCTGGACCCCAAGGACCTGACCGCGGCGGAGGGTCATCTGCGCGTCCTCAGCGCGATGTCGAAGTGGTCCGAAGCGGCCGATGCCGCCAAGGTCGTGATCAGCATCGAACCGGAGCTCCCCGCATATAAGGCGCATGTCTCATGCTTGCTGAAGGCGGGTAAGCCAAGGGATGCGATGGACGCTGTCGCCGTTGCGCTCAGCAGATTTCCCAGGGAATCCGACCTGATGTCCATGCGCCGAGATGCCACCATCGCACTGGGCCTCATGGACGACACGGTCAAAGAGTGCGAGGCATTGCTGGAACAGCGCCCCAACGATGGCGAGACCATGTACGCACTGGGCGTGGCCTACAACAAGGCGATGCGATTCCAAGAGGGCCTGAAGGTGCTGGAACGAGCGCTCAAGATCCACGGTGACAGGCTCGCCGTTCTCATCGCCATCAACGAGTCGTACAAGGGGCTAGAGAAGGACCGCGATGTCCTGGCCATCACGGAGAAGATCCTCGATCTAGACCCCAGCAACGCGGTGGCCATGGTGGACATGGGCGTGGCGCTAAATCGCCTGGGTCGAAAGGAGGAGGCCGTGAAGGTCTTTCAGGACGTGCTCCGGATGGAGCCAGCGAACCAGGATGCGTTCCGCAACCTTACCCTGGCCCTGTATTCGCAGGAGAGGTACGAGGATTCCCTCAACCGAGCCATATCCGGCACCCAGTTGTTCCCTCAGGAGCCTGAGTTCTGGAGGATAAAGGGCGATTCGCTCTACGCCATGGGCAGGTTCGCCGAGGCCGCTGAGGCGCTTGCAAGGGCGATATCCCTCGATCCTGCGAACCGGCTGCTATGGTGGTCCCGCGGGCTCGCGCTGTTCTCCGACGGCCGCCCGGAGGAGGCCGTGGTATCGTACGATCAGGCCTTGAAGCTCGACCCCAACGACTTCAACATCTGGACCAGCAAGGGTGCGGCCTTGATGATGCTCGAACGCTACAGCCTGGCGATCGAGGCGTTCGAACAGGTCGTCCGTCTTGACCCCCAGAACCACTATGCGCATGTTCAGAGGGGAAAGGCCCTCCTTCGGATCGGTCTATACTCGGAGGCGGTCTCCGCCTTCGATCATGCGTTGGCCTTGAACCCGAAGGACATGGACGTCCTGGAATCGAAGATGTATGCCCTGAAAGGCCTGGCGAAGCACGAGGAAGTCATCGCCGTGGCCGATCAGATCCTACGGCAGGACCCGCGGAACAAGGGAGCCGTGATGGAGAAGGCCGCGGCATTGCGCGAGGTCGGGCGCAATGATGACGCCATCCGGGCGTACGATAGCATGCTGGATGACGAACCGCGTGACGTCGAGGTGCTGGAGCGCAAGAAGGACGCCCTGATCGCCAAAGGCGATCACGAAGGCATCATCGCCATATGCGACGTGCTGCTGCAGATAGATCCGCTCAGCAAGAGCGCACATGTCGACCGAGGTGACGCCCTCTCATCCATAGGCAGATTGGACGATGCCGCCGCCGAGTACCAATATGCCCTGAGGGTGGATCCCTCGGACCGCTCGGTGATGAACCGCCTAGGACTGACCCTAATGCAACTGGAGCAGTACTCTCGTGCGGCGCAGGTCTTCGATCAGGGATGGAATCTCGACCCCAGTGACCTCATCATGTTGGACAACAAGGGCCGAGCCCTGCTCATGGGAAAAGATCCCGCCGGCGCATTGGCCGCTTTCGACCAGGCCGTCAAGGCGGACCCTTCCAACGCCTCCTTCCATATGGACAGGGGACGGGCACTGGCCACTCAGGGACGATATGGTGAAGCCATGAAGGCCCTTGACAAGGCGATAGAGCTGGACCCCCAGAATGGAGAGGTGTGGAAGTACAAGGGCAACGTCCATTTCAAGGAAGGCGATAAGGCCAAGGCGGTCAACTGCTACGCCAAGGCCATCGAGCTGGGTGCCGTCACCGCCACCCTTCTGCGCTCGAAAGGCCGGGCGGAAGAGGACCTCGGGCGCCTGGATGATGCATACGACTCATATGTCCGCGCCGCCGAGATCGAAGGCGACGACCCTATCCTGTGGATGCGCATCGGCATCGTGCAGGCCAAGCTGGGCAAGGTGGAGGAGGCGGTCCGCTCGCTGGAGCGGTCCATAGGTCTCGACAGCACCAATAACCGCGCCTGGCTGAACCAGGCCGCCCTGCTGGAGAAGCTTGGCGAGGACGAGGAGGCGCTTCGCTGCTTCGACACCGTATTGGCCAATGAGCCGCAGGACAAGTTCGCATGGAGCGGCAAGGGACGCATCCTCATGCGGATGGACAAGCTCGACCAGGCAAAGAGGGCGCTGGACCGGGCCCTGGAGATCGACCCCTCCCTCCCTTCGGCACAGGAAAGCATGGCAGTGCTCATGCAGAAGCTCAAGGAAAGGGACGTCAGCATCTATGCGGCCAAGGTTCTCGAGTTCGAGTACAGGCAGAATCGCAGGGTGACGAGGGAGGAAGCCTTCAAGGAATGCGGGTTACCGTTCGCCTACATCGACGCCGTGACCGAGTACCTGCAATCCAGAGAGACAGTGGACATCGACTCCCTGGACGATGATCAGTTCCAGGCCTATGAGGAACTGTCCAGGGATGTGCTCTTGGCCACTCTTGGGAACCCCAATTATACCAGGCAAGGGCTGCGTCTCGCCGAGACGTACATGTGCATGCCAGACCGTGATGTGCAGAAGGCCAAGAAGGTCCTTGCATACATACAGGCGGTCAACGCCATGGACTTTCCGGAGGAGACGCCGGACAAGCGTACGGAAAAGCTCCTCCGGGAGGCCATGTCATTGCCGGCAGGGAGCCGTTCCACCCTGGGGCTGATGGAGAATCTGAACATCGGGATATACACCGCCCGCCGTCTGGTCAGCATGATGGATGCCATCGAGGCACCTGTCGTTTCCGTCGACAGATCTCCCCCCATGGCCCGCGCGAGGGCGCAACCGTCCGTAGAGGCGAACGCTCCGGTCGCGGATGCGTCCATGGAGGGAACGGCATGGGCCCCGCCAAACCTGAGGGAGACTGAGGAGATGAGACTTTTCCGAAACAGAAGGAAGGCCGAGGCGGATCCGCCAAAGGCGGACCGCTCCAAAGCCATTACCGTGAAGTATTACCCGAACACGGACAGATACAACAGACGTAATTGCATCTTCCACGGTGAGCCGGCCGTGACGGTGTGCCCCAACTGCGGAACCTTGTTCTGCATGGAGTGCACCAAGGTGCTGGAATGCCCTCGATGCCACACGCCTTTGAACTTCGTCGATGGGTCGATCGAGCCGGTCGACGATTCGGACGTGATCGAGACCGAGGCCCAGCGCCTGGCAATCCAGAAGAGATGGGCACAGAGGCGCATGGCGGAGGCGCAGGGCTTGACATCCAAGTCGAAGGCGGGGCATGGGCCTACATCTCGCGACGCCATGGCCGAGCGGGCGATAAAGATCGCCGAGAAGGTCATGAAGTCGGACCGTCCCGTCGAACCCACCATCCAGACCTTCCAATCCTCTTCGGCCGCGGAGCCGGCCGCTCCTCGGCAGCGCCAGGCCGAACGGTCTGCCTCGACGCCCAAGAGAAGGGGCGCCAGTTCCCTGGTCGCGGCGGCCCTGGCATATCAGCCACCCGCACCGGCTGAGGGAACCGCGATGGAAGAACCCGTCCCTGAAGAGATCGTCCCTCAAGAAAAGGAGGAGAAGGACAAACTGGACAAGATCCGCGAACTTCTCGAACAGCCTGACAAGGAAGAAGGTGGAGCTACAAGGGACCTAAGCCGCCTGTGAACCGGCCAGCCCAACGGTATCGAGCGGAACCCGTGTAACCATCACGGGGGCCTATCATCGACATGGCCGCTGCCACCAGGTTAGAAGCCGTCGTTCCGAGGATGGATCGGCGGCCAGGCACCTCCTCGTCTCCCAACACGGCGATCCCGCCGAAAACAAGGGGGATGTCCAGCCGAGGCTCCAAGGGTGACGAGATATCAACGGGCGATATCTGGACCAGGGCGAGGACGGCGCGATCTCACACCATGCCTCCATGTCGGCGATGTTGGGGTTGGCCCCTAGTAGTCCATCAGCCCATCGTTCTTGAGGTACTCTCTTAGGAGAGAGGTGGCATAGCATCCCTTGTTCAGGGCGAAGGAGAACGTGATATCGTTCTCATGGATCTCATATCGGAAGTCCTTGACCGTTCCAAGCAACTCCCTTCTAGTGCCCTTGGACGAACATTGGTGTAGCGCCGGCACCATGAAGTCCTCCCTGCTGAGGCCTTCCTGTTCGATGATGGAACGCTCTATCTCGCCCATCTCCCCCTCGGCCAGCAACGACTCGGTTCCGAAGAGGACCCCGCTTATGAACGCCCTCCCCTGGCTGACCTGTTTCTCCACAAGGTCGATGTTCTCCTTGGTCACAGGCACTCCGCAGTCATGTTGAGGAAGCCCGTTCCGGTCGGCCGGCAACACAACGTCGCCAACGAGGGGGCGGTCGAGCGGCAGCCCCCTTCTGATGCGCTCGCACAGCATGCGGTTGAACAAGAAGGACTGGTATGCATGTACGAACATCATCTGCAGGTTGGACGGCAGGGAGGCGATCGCCCCTGCATGATCATCCGGATTGCGTGAGAGATGACCTATCATGGTTCTCTCGAACGTCATGATCTTCGGATAGTAGTCCAGCGCCGCCTCGAAGTCCATCTCCTTCTGAAGTCTGGCCCTGGCCTCCATGCTCTCCCCCCTTTCGTTGGGGAGGGGGTTGGCGACATAGGTCATGACCGCCTTCTCCATGTCGCCCTTGACTATCCATTTCCCCACATCATGCGTTATGGGACGCACCGCGCCGAATCGCTGGACACCGAAGAAGTTGGGAAAACCTCCGAGCGTCTCCAGCTGCTCGCTGGTGCTAGCGACGGAATCCGACAGATCGCCGCCGGCAAGCCGGGTGTCCGTGACCCGTATGGTGAACTCGTTGCCGATGAGATCGCCTATGCTGATCCCTCTCTTCGCGGGATAGGGATCGGAGATCTCTATCTGATGCAGCTGAAGCTCCATCAGCCGTTCCGGCGGCACGGGGAACGACATCAATTGCGAGGTCACCGCCCTCTTGTCCTTGGTCCCCGCGAAGCCGATGCGGTCCCGGCCGATGCCCAGCGACTTGGCTAGTTGACGTACCAGGCGGTTCATCTCCCAGTTCCTGGCGGTCACCCTCGCGATGGTGACGGCTCCCCCCTCGCAGCGGGGAGGGTAGGAAGAGATCTCCACCACCTGAAAGTCCTCTGGGGAGCGTTTAAGCCGGCCGCCGGTCCCTGGGGTGTCCGTGTAGTACAGCTCCAGGCCTATGGTGGCCTCTTCGTGGCCGCTGTCCATCATGTTCACATGCTCTTTTCGAGCTTCTCTCTTCCTTCCTTGAACAAGTTGGATAGGGACTTGGCGGCACGCTTGAGCGCTGTCTGGGGCTTTCCGTTCTTTACCTTGACATACAGGACTGGAAGGTCCAGTTCAGGATGGCCGCTGTTGTAATCCACTTCGGCCACTCCCTCGTCCTCCAGCAGCTCATTGATGATGGGCTGGATCACCGTCATATCTGCGTCGCGGATCTGGACGGTTATTGAATCCTTATCCTTGTCGATGAGGAGAAGTTCCATATTGTCGTCCAATATTCCGCCCGTCTATAAAGATTGTTATATCGGGCCCATGTTGCAATGGCCTGCGGTCATCCCGGTCATCCTTTGCTGATTCCGAACAGTCATCATGCCAAAGATATCGTCGGCCGTCGTATCGGGTCGCTACTGCGCATTGCCATCCAACATCTGTCGATCCTGACGGAGGGTGCTCCGGCGTTGTTCGACCCTACTTCTTCCGCTGTTTCTCGTACATGGACAACAACTCCTCCGTCGAGGTGGCGTCACGAGGCTCCTTATCGTCACGGAACACGCCGGTGAAGCGCGGGAACCTTATTGCCAGTCCCGCATCCTCCCGCACCTTTCCGAATGCGCAAGTATGGATGGGGGACAGGGATAGCTCGGCCCCCAGTACCTCTAGGACGACCGCCGGCTCGAACCATATGTCTGCGTTCATCCGGGATTCCACGCGGGGATGCTTTTCAGGGAGCCGGTAGCGGCCCAACCTCTCTGGCAGGGCCGCCAGCGTCGCATCGTCGAACCCGCTACCAAGCTTGGACACGGTCTCGAAGCGGTCCGTGTCCTTGTTGTATGTGGCCATGAGAAGTGCGCCATATAGCCCTCCGCGCCTCCCGCGGCCATGGAATGCGCCCACGACGACGAGGTCGACAGTATCAGTCATTTCCGAGCGGTACTCCCGCTTGTACTTGATCCATAGGAATCCCCTTGCTCCTGCCCTATAGACGGAATCGTCGTTGATCGACTTGGCCATGAGGCCCTCGCATCCCGCCGTCAACGCTTCGGTGAAGAACCTCTCCACGTCCGCGACATCGTCCAGCACCCTGGCTTCCGACAGTCGCACGTCCTCGGTCACCTTGATGCAGCGCGTCAAGGCCGTCCTGCGGTCAGGAAGCGGAAGCGGGGTGAGGTCCTCTCCGTCAAGATACAGGCAGTCGAACAGGTGCACCCTTACCGGATAGTCCTCCATGGCCTCGGCGATGCCATGCTTCCGGCCGCGTCGATGGGACACCTCCTGGAACGGGAGAAGCTCCCCGGTATTGATGTCCACGGGAACGCATTCCCCCTCCAGTATGGCGCTCTTCCCCTGGAACGCCTTCCTGAGCGATTCAACCACGTCGGGGAAGCCACCGGTGAGGTCCTCAAGACGGCGGGAGTAGAGCTTCACGCGCTCTCCATCTATGTGCGCCTGGATCCGCAGCCCGTCGTACTTGTATTCGAACATGGCCCGGCCGCCCATGCGTTCAAGGATCTCCTCCGGCGAGGGCAGGCGCTCGGCCAACATCGCCCTGAGCGGATTCCCCACGGTGACGTGGAGCCTTGCCAATCCCTCCATCCCGTCCTTGCATAGTACCTCTCCCACCAACCCAAGGTCGGATGTGACATTGAACGCACGCTCCACGGCCGCCTTGTCCGTCTTGGATGCGAAGGCCTGTGCGAGCGAGTCGAGGACCGTCTGCGTAGCCACTCCAAGCCGCATGCGGCCGGTGGCTATGCGGGCGAGATATCGAGCCTCCACAGGCGTCGCGTCGATCAGCAGGTCGGCCAGCAGGCGCATCTTCAGCTCCTGGGAGCCGCTCCCCTCCGAGCGAGCGATCCTCAACAGCGAATCGTACACCCTGTCAAGGGTGAGAGGGGTAGGGAACAACGTGGTCTGACGCTTGCTCCCGAACGCCTTCTCGGTCACTATCCCCGGATCGCCCTCCCTTGCCCACAGCTGCCTGATGTCAGACTCCTTTGCGCCGGCCGCCATGGCAAGAGTGCGAAGGTACAGCTTGTCCGCCAGTCCCAGCTTCTCCGGATAGAAGTCTGGGACCAGGGCCCCCTGGGTCAGATACACGATGCGCCGGATCTGGGCGCAATCCGATGAACGGAACAGTTCGGCCAGGATCTCGGTCATCTCCAGTCGGGAGGATGTGGATTCCAGGGCTTCATAGACCCTCACGAGGTCCTTGAAGAGCATGGAAAAAGGTTATGCCATCGGCCTATTTAATCGGATTCAGGCGCCTCAAGCGAAATCGGTCAGGGCGTTCTGGCCTTTCCTCGGGGGTTGCCGCTTCTCCTCTGACCTCTTGACCTTGGCGCTCTCCTTGTCCCATTGCTGTTTCAGCGAGCGCAGCCGCTTGCGCATCTCCCTCTCCTTCTTCTCACTGGCGTTGAGAGACGCCTCATCTCGAGTGCCGGCCGTCACCAGGACGACCACTCGGCCGGCGCGGCTCCTTCCCGTGCGGCCGCGCCGCTGGATGCTCCTTATCTCCGACGGGACAGGTTCGTAGAAGATGACGAGGTCCGTGTTGGCGACGTCCAGCCCCTCCTCCCCCACCGATGTCGCCACCAGCGTGTTGAACTCACCTTCTCGGAAGCGTTGCAACACCCCGATCTGCTCCTTCTGCCTGAGCCCCTTCTCGCCGCATCGTCCCGACTGGCCGATCAGCTTGGTCACGCTGACCCCATCGACCCGCGACAGATAGTTCGCCACCATGTCGCAGGTGTCCCGATATTGCGTGAACACCAGCACCCGGGAGTCGGGTTTCTCGTTTATCTGATGGCTGACGATCCCCATGACCCTTGATATCTTCGGATGCTCCATCTGCAAGCTGTCCATCATCTGCTCCAGACGCTCGAACTCCTCCGAGCTGACGATGGCGCGGGATGCCTTGGAGCCCTCCTCGGAGGCCGCGTCCTCCTTGAGCTTCTCGATGTAGTTGCGCAGGGCCGTGAGCCCTTGGGTCTCGACCATCTCCATCGCATGGTCGACCTTGATGGCCATGGCGATGAGGCTCAGCGCCCGGTAGTACGAACCGTTCTTCTCGCCGGAGCGCAACTTGGCCTGTATGGCCGCCTGCACCTCCAACAGGTATCTCCTGGACGCTGGCCGCGCGGAGGTCATGAGCTTCATCTCGATGAGCGTACGGACGTAGCGGTCGAACAGCTTGCGCAAGATGTCCGACAGCCTCCTCATCTCCGGGGGGATCTCCACCTCCACCCAGTCCATGTGGATGTCGTGAATGTACTTCGCGACATCCGGGTCCGACTCGGACCGAACCTCGATGTTCTCCAGTCCCAGGTTGCCGCACACCTCCTTTATCTTGGCCATGCTTGAGCCGGGAGACGCGGTCATGCCCATGGTGAGCCCCTTCATCCCGCGATATTCGTCAGCGATAGGCACGTAGGCGTAGGAGCCGACGCCGCGGTGGGCTTCATCGAAGATGATCAAGCGGACATCTCGCAGTGAGATCCTCTCGTTGCGGAGGTCGTTGGCGACCACCTGGGGAGTGGAGACGATGATGTCGTTCTGTATCCATTCCACCTCCCTTTCCTCAGGGGCGACGGCGCCCGTGAGCACGGTTACGGAGCGGTCCACCACATGTTCGCGGAGGAAGCGAGCGTGCTGCTCGACAAGGGGTTTGGTGGGCGCGAGGAAGAGCACCTTGCCTCCCCTTGACAGGACGTCGGCTATGACCAGGAGCGCCACGACGGTCTTGCCCATCCCGGTCGGTACGACGACAAGGGTCGACGACCTCAGGCATGTGTCCGCCAACGCTCTCTGGTAATCCCTCTCCTCTATACTGTCGGGCCGTATCAGGGGGTGCTTGACGAACACAGCCGCTGCATGCGGGAGGGCAAGTAAAGAAGTTATGGTGACCGTTCTGAAATATCCATCCTCAGACCGTCCACTCTAGTTCGGTCGACACATCAGAACAAGACGGTCTGCACCCCGGCCGTCCTGACAGGGTCGATGAGGTCCTCCCCCTCCACGCTCGCATCGTTCACCCTGGTGGAGACCTCATAGGCCTCCATCCTCTCCGAAGGGAACGGCGTGAAGATCCTCTCCAGCTCGTCCGCATCGAGAGGTCCCTGCTCCAGCCATACGCCCTCATCCTGTCGGTCGAGGATGACCGGCATGCGTTCATGTATGCTCGACATCAGGTGGTTGGCCGTCGTGGTCAGGATGGTGAACGACAGCATCTCGGATCCCTGAGGCGACTTCCACTTCTCATACAATCCTGCCATGCCGAACAGTCGCTCATCCTTTAGACGGGCGATATATGGGCGTTTGCCATCGCTCCCCTTCTTCCACTCGTAGAAGCCTGTGGTGGGAACGATGCACCTTCTCGCCTTCATCGCGCTCCGGAACGCCGGCTTATCGGCGGCGGACTCCGAGCGGGCATTGATCATCCGGTTGCCTATCCGTGGGTCCTTGGCCCATGACGGCACCAGTCCCCAGCGCATGATGATGAGGGAGCGGGAGCCTTCCTCCACCACTATTGGGACGTTCTGGCCAGGTGAGATGTTGTAGCGCGGCTTAGGCATGTCTGCAAGCGGATGATCTATCGAGAACCGCGTCACCAGCTCCTTTATCTCACCTAACGTGAACCTCCCGCACATGCTCATGCCTCGGACGCGGCCTTGGCCGCCGAATATGTAAGATGCCGGTGAACGGTCTTATTCTTACCTCTTGAACATGCCGGTGATCTTCTGCTTCATCTCGCCGAACATGCTCTCGAAGCCGCCCTCATCCACCTGGTGGGCGTTCTTCATGTGTGCTTTGAGCTGTTCGCGCACCTCGGCCTCATCGGCTCCGCGGGCGACGAAATCGCATCGTGGGCATTGTAGTTCCATTCGACCACCTCTGAGAACGACGTGGTGGCATATCGAATAAAATGATATCGGTGATAAAAGAATGGAAAAAGGAATTCCGGCTTGGCCGGTGACGTCGTCTTAGTGGCAGCCCGCGCAGGAGCCGCCGCAGGCGGACTTCATGTTGGGGTTGTTCACGATGAGTCCAGAGCCGGCGGGTGTCTCGATGTAGTCCACCGTCGAACCTTCGAGCATCTCAGCGGTCTCGTCATCGAAATAGAAGGAGAACCCGTCCATCTTCTGCTCGTTGTCTCCCTCTTTGATCTTCTCCTGGAACGCCATGCCGAACTGCGGTCCAGAGCAACCCATACCGGCAAGGTAGATGCGGATGCCGTACCCGGCCTTGTCGTTCTTCTTGAGTAGGTCGTTTATGAAATTCACAGCCTCAGCGCTTACCTCGACCATATGAGTAACCTCAGTGGTCTTGACGACCGACTTTGTATATAAGTCCAACGCCAATATGATGCGGGCCTATGGAGCCAGTCTCCACCAATGTTTTATCCCAGTCCCACTTACATATCCGCAGATGTTCGATGCTATATATCGGGAGATGGTCCGACGCGATCTCCCCACCCTGCTGGCAATGAGCCGGGAGAATATGGCTTCGATAATCCTCGCCTTATGGGGGGTCGAGATGAGGGACGAGGAGGTCCTCCATGCGATCTTCGACCCGACCGTATACACCGAGGTGGTCGAGGCGGAAGGACAGATCATCGGTTTCTTCTCGGTGGAAGCGCAGGATGGCAACCTGTTCATCAACGCGTTGCAGGTCAAGAAGGGCTATCAGGGCCAGGGATACGGCACGGCCATGATGGCAAGGATCGAAACCCTCGCCCGCGCCCAAGGGGCATCCGTCATCGAGCTATGGGTGCAGCTGACCAACCGCCCGGCAATGGAGTTCTATCGCCATCGCGGGTACCGGACCATATCCCGTCAGGGGAACAATTACCTCATGCGCAAGAAGCTGACCTAGCCAGGTTGGCAGACGTGGGAGGGTAGATGGCCACGGTGATGAGAACATCCTGTTGAGGATGTCCATATGCCCGGTCATCAGGCGGCGTGCTCTCATGACGTAGAGGTCTCACCGAGCAGGGACCTGGGCCTTGCCGAGGTCCTCATGATCGGGCCGGGGCCCAACATCGGCTCCTCGATATCCCTCCTGATCGGCATGGCGACGAGCATCGTCGGTCCCGGGCCGCTCATAGCGTTCGTCCTGAACTTCATCATCACGCCGTTCACCGCACTGTCCTATGCCGAACTGGCCTCTGGCCATCCGGAGACGGGCGGAAGGTATCCATGGATCAAGGAGGGGCTCATCGCACCCCTTGGGTTCCTGGGAGGGTGGATGTCCTGGCAAGGTCATTGCATCGCCTGTTCACAATATGCCATCGGCTTCGGCAGGGCCTTGGACGTCATCGCCCGGAGGTCCACGCGTCCTGTCCCCATGTACAAGAGGGCGGGCGTTTCAAGGGAATGAGGCTCAGGCCAGCACGGCCAACCTTTCTATGAGCAGATCCGCCGAACTGGACGGTATCCTTGCCCCGGCACTTGCCGGGTGGCCCCCGCCTTCCATGCCATGCTCGGCCGTGAACGATTCAACGAACCGCCCCAGGTCGACGCCGCCGGGAGCGGTGGAGCGGAGCGACACCACGCTCTCCGACCCTCCGTGATTGATCAGGACGGCATAGCGGCACCCCTCCTGGCGAGCCGCCTCGGTGAGGGCCCGGCTGCCGAAGCCATGGAACGACGGCCTCCTTCCACTGTACTCCATCACCGCCGCGGAGCCGAACCGGCGAAGGCTCCGGCGCGCACTGTCCAAGGCCTTTCTCCATCCGTCCCGGCCAACCATCTTGGCGTGGCGCTCGGCGATGCAGGGGATGCTGGATGGAAGCAGTCCGAGGGAGAGCCGCCTGGCCGCGGCGAGGCGGAACGCATCGTCCTTCACGTTGAGCCGCCAGGCGAAGTCCAGCATCTCGCTCTCGCGTCTCAGCGCCTCATGCCCCATCACATCCGCGACGGAACTGACGAGGGGGCTCCCCCCATGCTCGTAGAGGTCCGCCATCGCCACCACGGCGTCCATGCCATCTAGCCCTAGGTAGCGATACATCAGGCCGGCGGCACTGGTCGAGGTATCGATGATGGCCCAATCATGCTCCTTAGGATAGGAGTGATGATCGATGAGCGTTATCCTGCGACATCGCACCGCGTGCTCGATTGCCTCCGCCAGGCTGGGGGCCGGGGAGAGGTCTGCCAGGTATGTATGGTCCGCATCGCTGGAGGTGAGAAGGGCAGCGGCGGCTGCCGGAGATGTGACGAACCTCACCTGTGAGGAGGGAAAGCGGCGCAGGAACACCGCGGCCGAAACAATGCCGTCCAGGTTGCCCCGGGTGATGAGCTCCCTGGAACGTTCCGATGACATCGAGCTCGGTATCCCGAGGGCCGTTAAGAACGTGACCAGCTGGTTATCAATTGAGATAATAGAAGCGGCAAAACATTACAAGCGACGACCCGTTGATGGTGCCGATGCAGCCATGGAGGGGAACGCATCCACATCATATCGAGGACGTTCTGCCGTCCCGGAGCTGGGCGACAAGGTTCTCGCGGTCGGCGACGCCATGCATGCCGGGGAGAGGTCGAGGATGAGCGCCGAGCTGACCGACGTGTTCATTTCCCTGGGGAGGGAGCATGGCTATGACGATGTCGTGGCGGAGTTCGCCCCCTTCAAGGAGTTCAAGAGCACGTGGAGGCGTTCGGGGAGCAGCGTCCGATTCCAGATATCCGACTACATGGTCGGCGCCGACCATGGGGCGCTCGAGGACTACGCCGCTTCCCTGTATGAACGTCTGTCCCGCAGATCTCGCAAGAGCATCTACACCCCACGACTGACCTCATGGCTGACATCACGGGATTTCCTATCGCGCAATCAGGCTCTATATCTGGAACGCTCTCGGAACCTCTCCCTGGATCACCGCGGAAGGGTCTACGACCTGCAAGAGGCATACTTGTCCCTCAGGGACCAGGGCTTGGTGCGCGCCTGCCCCGACGCGGTCTTCAACTGGACCGTGAGGGACAATCGAAGGAAGGTGGGCTACTGCTCCGTCCTCATGAAGGTCGTCGCGATCTCATCCATAATGGATTCGGAGAAGGTGCCGCCTTTCGTATCGGAGTACGTCCTGTATCATGAGCTGCTGCACCTCCAGGACGGACTGAGGCCAGGTAGCCGCTGCCACGACCGCGACTTCCATGAACGGGAGCGGCTCCATCCACGTTGGAAGGAGTCCGAGGAATGGCTCCGCCGGCTTGCCAGACGGCGAGATTGACTTCAACATCGGCCGGAGCCTATAAAATCGTCCGCTCCGATTCCCCGGCGAGGCTGAAGCATGAAGGCGGGACGTCTGTTCATCGAGGACCTTGAGGACGAGAACAAGGAGATCGACGAATTGTACGCCCTGCGATGGAAGGAGGCCCCTTCCCAATACAGGCGTGGGTACAAGTTCCGCATGAAGGTGGCCGATGTCACCGGGGAGATCATGGCCACGTATTGGGGCGACGATGATGAGGCATCGGTCCGGAGAGCGTATGAGGCTCTCCAGGTCGGCTCCATCGTACGATTGGTGGGCATGACCGGCCGTTGGAACGGACAGTTGATGATCAACATCAATCCCAGGAACGGCGGCACCGCCGAGCCGGCCGGGGACGAGCACTGCGACCCGGAGGATTTCCTGCCCTGCACCGCCAGGGATGTAGGTGAGATGTACTCTGCCATGATGGAGTATGTGGAAAGCATCGAGGACGCCAACATACGATCGGTCCTGCTCACCATCCTGAACGATGAGGATGTCTCAAGCCAGCTCAGGCGATCCCCTGCATCGGTTTCCTATCATTGCGGGTGGATAGGAGGTCTTCTGGAGCATACCCTGAACGTCGTGAGGACCTGCGACGCCATATCCCGTCTGTATCCCGACCTTGACCGCGACCTTCTCCTGGCAGGGGCCATCCTGCACGATATCGGCAAGATCGACTGCTATGATGTGGGCAGCACGATAGTCGAGTCGCCCGATTCACGACTGATCGGACATCTTGCCATCGGCTCCTCCATGGTCGGCCGGGCTTGCGACTCCCTCCCGGACTTCCCGGACAATCTGCGACTTAAGCTCATCCACATGGTGCTGGCAAGTCACGGCGAGCTGGAGAAGGGCTCCCCGGTCAAGCCATCGATACCGGAGGCGGTGGCATTGAACCACGCCGATGAGCTGGACGCTAATCTGGAGAGGTTCATAAGGGCAAGGCGGAACGGCGGCCCCGATGACCTCTTCACCATGGACCCATATCTGCGAACCAAGGTCTTCAGGCTATGATCAGACCTTTTCCAGAAGGACGGAGTAATAGTACACGGCATCCGCCTTGCCGCCCTCATCTGCCACGGTGCTCTCGTTCACCACCAGGACCTCGAACGGCGGGTGGAACATCTCCTCTATGGACGCACGAGTGACCCCATCGGGACTGTCCTTGTAATTGGGTAGCATGGTGAACATCCGCCCTCCTCTCCTGAGCGTGCGGTATAGCTCTCGCAGCAAGATGCCCCTCTCCCCCTCATCCACCTTCAGAATGCACCCGGTGTCTGCGATGAAATCGAACTCCCCTTCATGGAACGGCAGGTTCGTCGGTTCCACGGTGAAGGTGGACACCTTGGCCTTCGCCTCTTCGGCCAGCCTCTTGACCCCTTCGACCTCGCCGGGGGTGAAGCTGGCCGCAGCCACCACGAACCCCTCCTGGGCGAGGTACAGGCTGTCGCTTCCCATGCCGCAGTGAAGATTGAGGGCCCTCCCCCGGGGAACCAGACCTCCTGACACCACCTCCACCAGCAAGGAATGCGGTCTGAGCTCGCCGAAGCTCTCGTCCCGGATGAGCCTCTCGCGGAACACCTTGTCCAACCTCTTCTCCATGATAATATCTTGGAGGGCGGTCCAGATAAAAGTTCTGGACGGCATGCCCTCAATCGGGTGACGGGCCATGTCCTTGCCAGGAAGGCGGCGATAGCGTGAACGGCATGGACCGACACCTCTCGGCATGCTCTCGTCGACCGCCGCCCGGCGACGTGGCCCATGCATCAATGCCATGACCGCGATCTCGTACTCGGAATGCCATAGGGACCGATCATTTGATGCATGATCGTCCGCGGCCCTCGGACGGAGCGCACATAATTGAAAAAAAAGGTTCGCTCAAGCTCCGGTGATCGCAAACTAGTGAAGTGTCCCCCGGACCTTAACAGATTGGTTCATGGACGGCGTGACGCCTATTCTCCCCACACTGACCCAGGCCGGGGGTTTATGTCGTGCATCGGGGTTGTTCTCCAATCATTACCCGACGTCTCGTCGGAGGTTCATGCAGAGACCCATAGTAACGACGCACTGTACGCTCCAAGCATGCAAGGGGGATCACTGTTCACCACCGGTTACAAGGAGCGAACGAACCATGTTATCTCCCTTCTTAATCATTTTGGCCGCCCCTTCGCTTCCGGGCAACCATCTGGCCGATCACGTGGGAACCCTCGCTCGGTATCCTTCCTCCTATCAAGAAATTATATGTATGTCGAGATGAAATCAATAGAGCGGTGTCGGTCCTCATCGGTTGCAATGGATGGTCCTACGAGGATTGGGTCGGGCGGTTCTATCCAGCAGCCCTGGCCAGGAAGAAGGAGGAGTGGCTTCGCTACTATGCGTCCTACTTTCCGACGGTGGAGGTCAACAACACCTTCCACAGGAATCCCAACGAGATCATGGTGAACGGATGGATAAGAAAGGGGAAGCCGCTGAAGGGCTTCGAGTACTCCCTCAAGATGCCCCGTACGGTCACCCATGATGCGATGATGGCGATGGATGGGAACAAGGCCAGCATGGAGGCGACGGTGTTCGAGGAGACCTGCGTAAGGATGCTGGCGGAAAATGGCCTTCTCGGCACGGTCATGCTGCAGCTGCCCTTGACATTCCAGTTCGGGGACGAAGCCCTCAGGACGATGGAGACGGTGCTGGCCTCCCTGGAGACGGACAAGTATCGCTATGCGGTGGAGTTCCGCGACCGTTCCTGGATCGACGACGGCGCATCGCTCCATCCTCAGGCCTCGAGGCTGTTATCATCATACAACGTCGCCGCCGTGAAGGTGGACGAGGTCACATTCCCGCCCATCCAGGATACCACGGCAGACCATGCCTACATCAAACTCTATGGCAGAGAACGCGAGTGGTCCGACGATGAGGACCAGAGGATCGGCCAGGATTACCTATACTCGGAGGACGAACTGCGACCATGGGCGGAGACCATCTCCCGCCTGGATGGGGAGGTGGACGACGTGCGCGTATACTTCGACAACACCGGGCGCGCGCGGGGGACGAAGAACGCCTTCCAGTTGATGAGCCTCCTCTCCATACCGCATAGGGAGAAGGAGGTGCACATGGACGATCAGCCCATGATGGGGTCGTACATCCTGCACAGGTAATATTACCACCGTATATCGTTGCAGGATGGGGGCTAGGGCATGAGGGAACTGTTCGAAGCAAGGTCCATCGCGATTATAGGGGCCTCGTCCCGCCCCGAGAAGGTCGGCCATGTGATCTTGCGAAACATGATCGCCTCTGGCTACTCCGGAGTGATATATCCTGTCAACCCAAAGGCGGACCGGATATTGGACCTCAAGGCGTATCCCGACGTCCTCTCCATTCCCGGGCCGGTGGACATGGCCGTGGTGGCCGTGCCCAACACGGTCGTGCCAGGGGTTATGGAGCAGGCGGGAAGGAAGGGTGTAAAGGTCGCCGTCATCATATCCGCTGGATTCCGGGAGACCGGACCGGAGGGGGCGGAACTTGAGCGTCGAGTCGGAGAGATAGCCTCTAGATACGGCATAAGGGTGCTGGGGCCCAACTGCCTCGGCGTTATCAGCACGCGCAATCGCCTGAACGCCACATTCACGGACGATTTTCCGATCCCTGGCCATGTGGCGGTGACATCACAGTCGGGTGCGATGGGTACGATCCTGCTCGACTGGGCCAAGGGAACGAGGATCGGTTTCTCCCAGTTCGTCTCTGTCGGGAACAAGCTGGACATCGACGAGGCCGACCTGCTCGCATACTTCCGCGACGACCCCGATACCCGGGTGATAGGCATGTACGTCGAGGGGATGCGGCGTGGGAGGCAGTTCATCGAGCAGGCCGCCGCCACGTCTAGATGCAAACCCATCATCGCCTTGAAGGCGGGACGGACATCCACTGGGGCCAAGGCCGCCTCCTCCCACACGGGTGCATTGTCCGGCAGCGATATGGTGTACAGCGCGGCCATGGCCGAGGCGGGAGTGATGAGGGTCAAGACGCTCGACGAGTTCTTCGACCTGTTGCAGGGGTTCGCCAGCATGCCCCTGCCGCGTGGGGACGGCGTCGCGATAGTGACGAACGCAGGTGGCCTGGGCGTCATGGCCGCGGATGCC
>LFRW01000049.1 GCA_001512965.1 Methanomicrobia archaeon DTU008 | reverse complement strand
CTTGTAGGTCACTCATCCTTTTCGCCTTGTTATCGCAATGAGGTTATTTCATACTTTAATATATCTTAGTAGTAATTACAATAAACAGGATCGATAGGCTGGCCAACGATTATGTGAATTCACTCCGATCTTTGATGTAGAGCGATCCATTATAATTCTCCTTCGTGCTCTCCTTTCGCTTTGTTGGACTCAGGATGCTTGACCACGGGGATGCGAGGCGAAGGACAATATCCGCCGAACCGCATCGGAGTTCGAACGACTGAAATGACACGGAGGCGCTGAAACAAGGCTTACGCACGATATCCTCCGATGCGCCTGAGATGGTGAAACATGGTAGAGATTGAACTTCTGGCCGCGGCAACCATCATACTTGCCCTATTGTTCGCGTTCACCAATGGAGTCCAGGATGCATCGTCGACGGTCGCCACGATGGTGGCATCTGGGGTCACCTCGCCGCGATCGGCCGTCTTCTACGCTGCCTTGCTCGGTCTAATCGGCGCGATGCTCGGCGGAAGCGCTGTCGCCTTCACCATGCAAAGCCTGGTCGAACTCCCCTCCGGGAAGCTGATGGGCGAACTGTTACTGGCAGCCGTGGCCGGGGCGACGCTCTGGAACGTGATCACATGGAGGAGGGGCCTCCCCTCATCATCCACGCACTCCCTCATCGGAGGCCTTGTAGGAGCGGCCGCTATGGGAGCTGGCCTGAGCAGCGTGTCCTGGGGTGCCGATGAACTTGCGGCGGGGCAGTTGGTCGGCATGGCGAAGATAATCGCGTTTCTCTTCATCTCGGTGGCCACAGGTTTCATCGGCGGGTATCTCCTAAGGAAGTTGAGCGCCATACTGCTGCGGCCTGCCAGGAGCACGGTGGTGCTGAATCTCCGCCGCTTGCAATGGCTAACGACCGGGATGCTGGCATTCGCCCATGGTTCCAACGACTCCCAGAAACAGATGGGATTGATGGTGATGGCCCTCATGTCCGCGGGACTTGTCGCAACGGATGACATACCGCTGTGGGTGAGGGCATCATGCGCCGCCATGATGGCCGCTGGAACATTGGCTGGGGGGTGGGAGATAATGAAGACGCTGGGTAGGAAGATATATCGCCTTCGACCATTGGACAGTCTCGACTCTCAACTGGTATCCGCATCCTCCCTGTTAGGCTCCACCATCCTTGGAGCGCCGGTGTCCTCGACACAGGTGGTGGCATCCAGCGTCATGGGTGTAGGAGCGGCGGTCAACGCCAGGATGGTCCAGTGGGACGTGGGAAGGCACATGGTGGCATCATGGTTCCTGACGATCCCGGCCTCGGCGACGATCTCTGCGACCATCTTATCTATCACGAGCTTGTTGTTCTGAGGATGGGGACATGGAAGAGAGGCGAGATCCTGAGAGAAAGGGTGTGCTGGACAGGCTGTTCCCGGCCCGCTATGACTTCTACGGCATGCTGCGCGAACAGGCAAACCAGACAGTAAGGGGGGTGGAATCGTTCCTGGAATGGCTGGAGCGGGGCGACCTCTCCGACCCCTCGGACCTGAGGAGGGAGGAGCAGAACGCCGACGATCTGCGCCACATCATGGAGGACCGATTGATGGAGGCGTTCACCACCCCGTTCGACCGGCAAGACATCTATCAGCTGGCCAGGCAGGTTGACTACATCCTCAATCATTGCCTCTCGACGGCGGTGGAGATGAGAGCCTACGGAGTCGCTCCAAATGAACCCATCATGCACATGGCCAACGCCCTGATGGAGGGCGTAAGGGAAGTGGCGAAGGCGGTCCACACGATGGAGAGGGACCACTTCGTCGCGGAATCGATGATAAACGATATGAGGCGCTGGGAGAGGGAGATCGAATCTACCTATGTGGGGGCCATGGTCGAGCTATTCCGTGGCGATGATCCCATAAAGATCCTGAAGTGCCGTGAGATATATCATCACCTGCGCGATGCTGGTAGAACGCTGAGCATCACGCTCGACATCCTGCACCGTATCACCGTGGGAATACCGTGAGGTGCTTCGCAACGGCCGAAGAAGCAATGCAGCTTAGAAGGTGCTGGAGCAACGATGCGATTTCGGGGGATCGTGCAAGTATATTGGTGATCCTTGGGTATGCCCATTCGCCCTTGGTAATGGGAATCATCATAACGGCAAATGAAGTGAAAAATGCGGCTAGGTTCAGATCTCGAGAGGTGTACGAGAGGGAACCGATGGTATGCCAGATGACGCATCCTCGTGCCGATGAACGTTCACCCAGTAAAATCGGCCTGTGTTGATTGATGAAGAAGGAATAAATATCTGTATCATAATCCACCCGGAAACCTAGATGAGGGTTCTGATTATGCATGTTGATGCATTGGTCTATCTGGTACCAATCGCGGGCATAATAGGTCTCCTCTTCGCGGGTTATCTTACCTGGGCTATATTCAGGAAGGATACAGGCACCCCCGAGATGAAAGAGATCGGGGATGCGATCCGTGAAGGAGCGATGGCATATCTTGCTCGCCAGTACAAAACGATCGCGATTATTAGCGTGATCCTTGCGGTGATCATCACCGTCGGGATGGGAATGCAATATGGCGAAATGATGAGGGGCGTCTATGTCGGCGCCGCCTTCTTGCTTGGTGCGTTCTTCTCTGCCCTGTCTGGCTACATCGGCATGTTCGTCTCCGTTAGCTCGAACATCCGCACCGCCAGCGCGGCCCGGCGCACCTTGAACGAAGCATTGAAGGTCTCATTCCGTGGCGGCGCCGTGTCGGGCTTCGCCGTGGTGGCCCTGTCGCTCCTTGGTGTTGCTGGCATATTCTTCCTGTACCTTGAGTTCGCCGCCCCCGGCCTCCTCACTGCTGGCGCCACCGACTCTGAGCTCATCTCGATGGCGCTGTCCCTGTCGGTCGGTTACGCGTTCGGTGCCTCCTTCGCCGCCCTGTTCGCTCAGGTCGGCGGTGGTATCTACACCAAGGCCGCCGATGTCGGTGCTGACCTGGTCGGAAAGGTCGAGGCCGGTATCCCTGAGGACGATCCCCGTAACCCCGCTGTCATCGCCGACCTCGTCGGTGACAACGTCGGCGACTGCGCTGGCCGTGGTGCCGATCTGTTCGAGAGCACCGCTGCCGAGAACATCGGCGCCATGATCATCGGTGCATCGATCTTCGCCCTAAGTGGAGAGGTCGCCTTCGTGTTCTTCCCCTTGGTCGTTCGTGCCATCGGTCTGCTCGCCTCCCTGGTGGGCATACTGACCGTCAGCCTGCGCGACGAGAGCGAGGATCCCAACAAGGCGCTGAACCGCGGATACTACGTATCATCCGTCCTGGCAGCCATCGGATTTGCGGTCATTTGCTATCTGATGCTTTCGGAGTGGGAGCTCTTCTTCGCCTGCGGTCTTATAGGCATTGTGCTGAGCATCCTCATCGTCTACATCACTCAATACTACACGGCTGGCGAGTACCGCCCGGTCCGAAAGATCGCTCAGGCATCTGAGACTGGCCCGGCTACCAACATCATCACTGGATTCTCCATCGGTCTCGAGACCACCCTGATGCCCGTCATCGCCATATCGATCGGTCTGCTGGGATCCTACATGCTGGGTACCATGGCCGCTCCGTCCGCTGACATGGAGTTCATCTTTGGCCTGTACGGCACCGCCGTCGCCACCATGGGCATGCTTGCCACCTGCGCGTTCATCCTGGCCGAGGACACCTTCGGCCCGATCACCGACAATGCGGGCGGCATCGTGGAAATGTCCAACCAGCCCGAGGAGATCAGGAACCGCACCGACAAGCTGGATGCCGTTGGCAACACCACCAAGGCCCTGACCAAGGGATATGCCATGGCCTCCGC
>LFRW01000056.1:3880-5743 GCA_001512965.1 Methanomicrobia archaeon DTU008 | reverse complement strand
AAGATGCCCCATTCCCGTCTATCGTCAGTGTACAGACTGTACCGCACCGTAAGGTCCGGATCACTCGCCGTCACGTTCTCCGCCCTTCTGGCCATGATACTGCTCAGGTCGATCATGTCACTCCCACCACTTTGTCCGTACTCGACCTAATTATATGTTACTGGAAATCTGCGGTGGCAGGGACGGCCCCGTTCCTTGAACGTGATAGACCACGTGCTCAGAGGATGGGCGATCGGTTCCGACATCCTTCCTTGACACCGTGTGGCGCTCATCGGCGACCATGGGCATATGCTCGAGAGCTCGCCGTTAGGCCCGTTCGGACATCGGGCGCTCCGCCGCTGACCGCGAATATCTCCCCCAAGGGTGTAATACCGTGGGCTAGAAGGGCGGAAGGCCGAGGGTTCTCGGCGAGGTGAAGAGATGCAGGAGAAAATGAAGGAGATGAAGAAGCGCGGCGAGGAAAAGGTCCAGGAAGGCAGGGGAAGTGTCGAGGAGGAGATATCCCAGAGGACCGGAGGCTCCCAGCAGGAGGGTTCGAAGGAATCCCAGGAGAGGCGGAGAAGGTCCAGTGAGTGAACGTTCCTGGATCAAACGACTTCCAAACGACTTCTATCTTTCTAGGTCCGAAAGCAATGCATAGACATCGCCGGACGGCTCCCCTTCTTGCCTGGCCAGCGAATCCAACGCGGACATGATGTCATCCGCCCTGACATATCTTCCCATACGCATCACGAAGGTCTCGCCCGGGGAGAGGTCATACACATGATCGCCGAGCGCCTGAAGCCGTTCGACGCAGCGCACGGCCGTATCGATGTCCTCGGGAGTGTACTCGAAGGACAGCGCCCTGACCGGGGTGCTGAGGCCGAGCAGCGCCTTGTGCTCATTTCCCTCAACATCTATCTTCATGAAATCTGGAACGCCGAATTCGTCGATGAGACCGTCCAGGGTGACGGTCTTGACCTCCAATATCTCGTCCCAGGTCGAGTCATCGAACCGCCCTCCCGCCCTCACGCGAGCGATCCAGTCGGGATTGAGCGATGAGACCATGTCGTTGTTGGACAGATGCATGGTCGCCGAGCCACTTTGGGAATCGACGGCTGCATCCACTATGGTGACGTCGTCATCGTCTCCGAATTTGGCGTATAGGTCGGCGAGACAGTTCGGTTGCGGCTCCACCGCCACGACCCTCGCTCCCAGGGAGAGGAAGGTCTCGACGCGCTCGCCATGATTGGCCCCTACATCGAACGCGAGACCGTTCTTCCTGATGAAGGAGGCATAGAAGGAACGCATGCGCTCCTTCCTGACCGACCCTTGAACGTTCATGGACGGACATTCGAACCTCGATGGTAATGAAGTCTGCCCCAGGCATCGCTGTCCGTCATGCATGTTCCCTCATCGTCTCCCTTCATGGTAGTGGGTTAAGGTGCCTTCCGAACCATCCGGGAAGATGATGGGTCGGGGTGCATCCATCCGTGAGAATGGCCGGCGACCGCAAGAACGGAGGGCAGTAGCGATGCTGCTCAAAAAATAAGCGAACGGCGTGACGAACTGACCAGCACCTCGCTGACGGAGAACGGTGTCAAGGGCTGCGCGCCGATGAAGTTCTCGACTCACCGGGCAGCGGCCCCGACGGTTTCTCAGCTCCGCAGTTGCATCGGACCGCCACAGCAGTCGAAAGTGCATCCCTGGGGGCATTCACATGCTTCTGTCCGCTCCTCGGTGCCGCACTCCTTGCACTCTTTCACTACTTTGAGCTCTAGGCCGCAGCCTTCGCAGACGTACACCTGATCCATCTTCATCTCATGGCAGCTAGGCATGGTCCATGACCTCCGCATCCTGTTCTGTCACTCAATGGATATAAGC
>LFRW01000056.1:0-3799 GCA_001512965.1 Methanomicrobia archaeon DTU008 | reverse complement strand
ATCAGGTCACCGAAGCCGCGTCGAAAGACACGCCGGAGCAGATGAGGTTGTTCAGGGAGGTGCGTTCCAAGCTCAATGCCCATGGCAGGGCCGAGGAGAGGGTATTGTTCCCGAGGATGGAGGAGGATGAGAGGACGAGACAGGCAGCTCTCGAGGCCGAGGAGTGGCATGCAGCATCGAGAAACGTCATGAGCAGGCTAGCAGAACTTGCTCCGGAGGACGAACTGTGGATGCCGAAATGGCTCGTCTTCAGCGGCATAATCCTTGCCCATCTCGATGCTGAGGAGGAGCGGGCGCTCGGGCGCTTGGACAAGACCTTCGACGAGGAAGAACTCGAGCGTCTGGGCCGTGATTTCCTTGCGGCAGAGGAAGAGATCATGGCGGAAAGCTCGAAGTGACCGCGACCTGCCCTCCATCATGCCGAGAACGGACCGGCGTCCGACCTGTCGCCCTACGTCATCCCCTCTCTACTTTCTTGATCTTCATGTTAGACCCTGATGATATGAAAAGGGGATGAACGGTAGGTCGTGTTAGTCAATGTCTTGACCCATGTTAACATGTAACATTGATATAACCAATCCCCTATCATCCGACCTGAATCTACTCCCCGGTGAGCTAATGTTCGGCATCGAGGACCCACAGGTATTGCTGGCGTATGGGCTGGCCATTGGATTGGCCGTTGTATGCATCGTATATGGATGGTTGAAGAGGAACGAGGCCGATTGATATGGTCGATACGACACTTTTCGTCGCATGCGCAGCCGTTTTCCTGGCCGCCACCCTGTACCTGGGCTATCTCGGGTACCGGCAAACGAAGAACGCAGATGACTTCATGATCGCCGGGAAGAGGATCAGTCCGGTCGTTCTCGCGCTGTCATACGGGGCCGCCTTCATCAGCACCTCGGCCATCGTGGGATTCGGCGGCATATCCGCAGTGTATGGAACAGGTCTGATGTGGCTGACGGTGCTCTGCATATTGGTCGGCGTCATCATAGCGTTCGTTTTCTTCGGAAGAAGGATCCGACGGATGGGAAGGAAGCTTGGCGCCATGACTTTCCCTGACTTCCTGGGCAAGAGGTTCGACTCGTCGTTCATGCAGTACGCATCCGCGGCGATGATAATCGTCGCCATGCCGCTGTATTGCGCCGCCATCATCATCGGCGGGGCCAATTTCATCGATGTCACCTTCGGGATAGACAGGAACGTGGCCATTCTGGGCTTCGCCGCCATCACGGCCTCCTACGTCATATTTGGCGGGCTCATCGCAGTCATGTACACCGATGCAATGCAGGGCGCCCTCATGCTCGTCGGCCTCACCATCCTGCTGGTCATAACCCTCGTCTCCGTCGGGGGGCCAACTCAAGGGTTCACCGCCCTCTCCGAACTGTCCCCGCAGATACCGATGGGACTGCAGGAGGCAGGACTGAGGTCATGGACGACGATGCCTGAGCTGGGCTCAAGTGCGTGGCTCACCCTTGTGACGACGATCGTCATGGGAGTAGGCATCGGCGTGCTGGCACAGCCCCAGCTGACGGTCCGCTTCCTCTCCGCCAAGGACGATCGCGCCATCAATCGGGCGGTCGCCGTCGGCGGTCCGTTCATGCTTCTGACCACCGGTGTCGCATTCACGGTAGGGCCCCTCACTAACGTATGGTTCTGGAACGACCGTGGGCAGATCGCATTGACGGCCGCGGGGGGAGATTTCGATCAGATAATTCCACTGTTCATCAACAGCGCCACGCCCGAGCTGTTCGTCGCCGTGTTCCTCATCGTCCTACTGGCAGCCGCCATGTCCACGCTCAGCTCGCTGTTCCATACCATGGGGACCACTGCAGGCTACGACCTGTACAAGCACCTCACCAAGCGGGATACGCCGTCCAGGCGCATCGCCCAGGTCGGCACCCTCATAATGATGATCGTATCGGTCGCCCTGGCCCTCAGCATGCCCATGAACATCATCGCACGCGCCACCGCGATGTTCATGGGGCTGTGCGCCAGCGCATTCCTCCCCTCATTGGTGTATGCACTGTATGGCAAGCGCCACTCGGCGTTCCCGGCCAGCCTGAGCCTGGCGGCGGGGGCCATATCATGGTTCCTATGGACAGTGTTCGTGCACAAGGCCGAAGCCGAACCGCTCGGCATCTCCCAGATGCTGTTCGGCCGCGTCACGCTCCTCGACGCCCCCT
Organism: Methanomicrobia archaeon DTU008; assembly: GCA_001512965.1. Lineage (GTDB taxonomy): Archaea > Thermoplasmatota > Thermoplasmata > Methanomassiliicoccales > Methanomassiliicoccaceae > DTU008. The sequence continues at coordinate 1,613 of LFRW01000056.1, read as the reverse complement.
TCACGGTAGTCGACCCGCTCATCATCGGATTGCCGATCGCCACGATTGCGCTCGTCATGGGACTGGCCATCGAACGCCGGGCCGACGCACGGGTCGATGCGGAGGCGGCCTGACCCTTGGAACGCATCACCCCGGCCGAAGGGGTGATGAAACCCTATTATACGATAAGCTGGGAAGTGTTCCGAAGGGTCGATGACATGGCGAAGGGAACGGTGAAGATCATCGCGGAACCAGGCAAGCAAGAGATGGTGATAGAGCGCGAGGTGGACGCTCCGAGGGAGATCGTGTTCAGGGCGTTCACCGATCCTGAGCTCTATGCACAGTGGATTGGTCCGAGGGGACTGACGACCGACATCAAGACCTTCGAGGCGAGGACCGGAGGGTCCTATCGATACAAGCAGACGGACAAGGACGGAAACACGTATGCCTTCCACGGCGTCTATCATGAGGTCTCGCCGCCGGAGCGCATCATAGACACCTTCGAGTATGAAGGTCTGCCAGAGCCCGGTCATGCAGTCCTTGAGATAATGAGGTTCGAGGAACTGCCAGGTAACCGGACGAAGCTTGTAGGCAAGTCGGTCTTCTTCTCGGTCGAGGACCGCGATGGCATGATGGAGAGCGGGATGGAAGAAGGCATGGAGGACTCATACTCGAGGCTCGACGAACTGCTGGAGCGGATGAAGGTTCAACGTTGAGGGCCACGATGGCCGCATGGGTGGAACGAGGCACAACTCCAACGAATCTGTGCTAGACACGAAACTACAGGTCTCCATCGTTCGACCGTTGGGCTTCATTGCGTTGGGCGTTGTCAACTCGAGTGAGAACGTCCTCTGGCATATTTTTCTTAGATGGGGCGTTTTCCTCGATTCCGGGACTTCCATCGGCAAGAGCTGTTTGTTGACGACACCGGTCTGAACATCATGATGACCTTTCAGAATGTCTTGACATCCTTGCACTTTCAGTCGTGCCAATAGATCCGATCTCGGACTTGTTGGTTTTCGAGATACTTTCTTGTCTGCGGACGTCGATCCAACCATCATGGGAAAGAAATCGATCGGGGCCAGGCCCTACATGGCTGCGATGCCCGCGGTGTTGGTGGGCGCCAATGTTGATGGCAGGCCGAACTTCATGACCGTCGCATGGGCTGGAGTGGCGTGCATGGAGCCAGCGATGGTGTCGATCTCGGTCAACAAGAACAGGTACACGGAGAAGGGTATCACGGAGAACAGGACCTTCAGCATAAACATCCCTTCATCCAAGGATGCCGTGTTGACCGATCACTGCGGCATGGTCTCGGGAAGGAAGGAGGATAAGTCTGAACTATTCGATGTGTTCTATGGGAAGCTGTCCAGCGCCCCACTGATAAGAACGTTCCCTGTCAATATCGAATGCGAGCTATACCATACCGCTGACCTAGGCTCCCACAATCTCCATGTGGGCAAGGTCATCGACATACATGTCGATGAGGACTGCATCACCGACGGCATGCCCGACCCTGCCAAGGTGGACCCGCTCGTCTATTCCAACGGCTCATACTACCTCCTCGGGGAACTGGTGGGCAAGGCATACTCCCTGGGTGCACGAAGATGACGGCGGTGATACGCCCGCCGCCC
>LFRW01000059.1 GCA_001512965.1 Methanomicrobia archaeon DTU008 | reverse complement strand
TTGAGGCCGAAGCATGACATATGCCCCATCCGCGAGTTCTGCGACCTCTATCTGGAAGAGCAGGGCCGTTAATGATTAGCACGAAGCCGTTCACCTCGATATACGCTAGCGCTCCCTGCTTCTCAGAGTCCTCCGGTATCTATACTCAGCGTCGACCCCTCCCCGTCCTCGCTTTTACGTGATGAGGATACATCGTGCTCATCCTGAGTGGGAGTCGCAATGATTCAGGCGATATCATAAATGCAACATACTGATTTCGATGAAGAACTTGTCAAACGCTCTGGCCAGTCATGCACTGAGCTTAACTCCGATGGTGATGACCGTCTCTGGAGTGGCAAACGGAGGATCTGCGATCACCATATCATACATCGGTCACAAGATGCCTACATAGGTCAGGAGTTCTTTGGGTTCCACCATCTTCCAATAGATTCATTGGTAGGGTCGGCAAGAATACGAGAATTAAGAGGGCACAGAATGTTTTAATCATTTCCGCTTTTTTATGGCTCCCTTCTTGTATCCACATCACATAAGTCACCGATCCGTCCATGATCGTAATGGTCGAATCCCATCTCCCATCTCCTACGCCAGCGAGAGATGGATCATAATTGGACCATAATATATCACGCCTCATTCCAGGCTCTCGTAGGGTCATGTGATCAGTATGGCCCTGTTGCAAAACTCTCAGCACCAGAACTCCTTGCGCATAGCCAGCTGAACCAGGTTGAACAGCGCGAGCTTGACGCGAACCTCGTTTTTTCTGCCGTTCGAAGAACGGCATTTTAGACGGTGACCGAGCAGCGCGCCGATCATCGAGAACACCGTCTCGGCGTGTGCGCGCTTCGCGTACAGCGCGGCAGCGCGGTTCGGCCAGTGCCGCCAGAACGAAGCCATCTTCTGATAGTTCGTTTCCGGCCTCGCAAAGTGCCGAGCGTTCTTCTTGATGCCGTGCAGCGGCACGGCACCGTGCCGCCTGGCCGC
>LFRW01000057.1 GCA_001512965.1 Methanomicrobia archaeon DTU008 | reverse complement strand
ACCACTCCCTCGCCGGCAGAGTCGACGGCAGTCCAAGGTCATACGCGATCTCGACGCTCGTGCTCGTTTCGATCGTGTCGAGAGCTGTATCCAGGATGTAGACGGCGATGCACTCGTCCCGGCGCTCGGGCCCGACCTCGTACAGCACTCGGTCCCTTAGCGTCCGAAGATGTTTCTCAAGTCGAACGACTTCAGCGTTCATGCTCAACTTCCTCCGGACAAGGGAGGGTACGGGAGCATATTCGTGGCACGGGGAGGGGCGGGCGAACATACTCCCATATGTGGCGTTATATTATCGATGACACCAGTAAAATAACTGGCTCGAACGAAAACACCGAGATATGAAAAATGATAATACTAAACGTCCATGAATGAAAGTAAGTCCTTACCGTTATAACGTGAGATCATGATACCTTTATCATGCCCCCTTGTCCCCGCTGCGGAGAGAGCGCCGCAGGCAACTACTGCCCCAATTGTGGAATGGATCTAAGGGGCATATTCGAGAGTTACAAGCTCCCCGGACCGCCGATGTTTATCTGGCAGTCGGTGCAGGACGAGGATACGTGCGACTTCTGCCGCGACATGCACGGGCACAGCTTCAGGTTGGATCGCGCCCCGAAAACGCATCCTGGTTGCCGATGCGTCCTAATACAGAAACGTGAGACCGCCTGTCCGCGATGCCACCTGGAGAATTCCGACGAAGCAAGATATTGTCGCAAATGTGGGACGGCGCTGCCGAGAGAGATCGCGACGCGCAGGCCGACCATCGATGAAGGCTGGGAAGGATGATAATCATTAAAATTTACTATGATCTATAACGCGAGCATGCAGCAGAGGCCACCGTATCCGCCGTACGCCCCGCCCAAGCTGCTCTCGCTCCTTGCCAGTCGCCTTTAGGCTGACGGGGCCATATCTTGTTCAAGATGAACGAGTATGGTGAAGCTTATCGAATCGCTCTGAATGATGTTGCCAACCCCTTCATCGACGTGATGCTTCAAGACTATTTCCTTGGACTCGCCTGGGCCGATGGACCCTAGGTCTATGGATCCATCAAGCTCTCCGGCCTCGTTGATCACGGTCGCCGGATGTATCTCCTCCCCTTCGACCACTATGGTTACGAAGAGGTAATCCCCCAGTTCTCCTTCCATCTCACCAGTGGTCCCATCGACCAGGCTCTCCGGCTCATTGACCCCACCCTCATAGTTCACGATGTCGGTGAACATCACCTTCAATCGCCCTTGGACATCTCCTTCGTTGATGATGACAATGGTTTGAGTGGAGGCGTCCTGCGTAGAGGGGTATGTTGAAGTTCCCCATCCCGGATATACCGGTCCGACGTCCATGTGTCGCGATCCCTCTTCGCCGATGGCAAGGGTCATCGTCCCTGCCGCGAAAGTGCTTTCAGGTGTGAGCTCTGAATCATTGTAATAGGATTGTACCATGCCGACGCCTAGGAGACATAATGTCGATAGGGCGACGAGTATCAATTCCAGTGTTCTATTGCTCATTAATTCATTCACCAGGTCTTTGAAAAGCCACGGGATAATCTCGTAGAGAGGGAGAGGGGGATCGATCCCTATGGAGCGATAGTTGCTCGATCATCGTGTTCATTAGCGGAATGATATATCGATATAACGGCGAACATGTCCATACATTATATACTCAAGAACTCAAGAAGGAAAAACCAAAGGTTACTGGCAATGGTCCACTGCAGAACATGAATCATCGATGCGGTAGGCAGGGATGAGTTGGCTTAGCGGTCTCCATCGTGATGTTCGATTCGATGAATCGTTATCGGACGGGATGCCCATTGAATGGGAACAGGAGGGGGCTTTCCCGCCAATGGATGGTATGCCAGGCGTCTGACGACCTCTTTTTTTCTACATCCCTCCTATCCAGATATCCGACCGGGCATATACCGTATTTAAACATTATGTGAAATATAAAATTTATTATCATTTATCATTCTCGATTATGGTACAAATATTAAATATTGGAACGATTGTTAAGGATTAAGTCCTTAACAATTGAAAAATACGGAGAGGGATGAAGGACGTAAATAGTGGCTCGTAACAGCAGGGGAGCACGACATGGAGCGAAAGAGAATTGGATCGGCTTTGATAGCGATAGCTATAGTAGGGCTGTTCTT
>LFRW01000010.1 GCA_001512965.1 Methanomicrobia archaeon DTU008 | reverse complement strand
CCGCAGTTGCTGCAGAACTCTGCGTCATCTGGAACATTCGTCCCACAATTTGGACAGAACATCTTCCTCCTCCTCGGGTGGTTGGGTCGGACAATGTATCACGTATTTTTATTTATATCTCGCTCGGCCGCCTGCCCGATGCCTGATGGAGCAGGATCCGCAACTCGATCCTTGTCGAGGGAACACCGTCTCGAGACATCGGTCACATGCCGGGGTCATGGAAGCGGGGACATTGTTCATGAAAATAAAAGGTGAAAGGGGTTGGGTTTCTCGTTTACCAGGGCGCCCTGCCCGTCTGCTGGACCGAAGCGTTGTACTCGTTGGCCTTGGTGTAGGCATCGTACAGCTGCCAGATCCAGAAGATGAAGGGCAGTATGAGACCGAAGAAGGTCAAGAATCCGATGACCCAGAGTATTATGTACACGAGCATGAACATGATACCCTTGCCTATCTGCCCCAGATATATGTGACCGAGACCAGCCCAAAGGAAGGCAAGCACGGCTGCTATGCCCGCGTTCTTCAGTGGTATCGGCGCATACATCGGTTGCCCGAATGGCTGAGATCCATATGCTGGAGGTGCCTGGTAGGTCTGGTCCGACGGCATGGCATTCCCACAGCTCTCACAGAACTTCGCACCGGGGGGCGAGTCCTTTCCGCAGTTTGGACAGAACATGTGAACTCCTCTGTCTTGGGCGAGTAACTCCTTCTAAGATTATAATAC
>LFRW01000053.1 GCA_001512965.1 Methanomicrobia archaeon DTU008 | reverse complement strand
CTTCACGACATCGCCGACCTTCACGAGCCACTTCCTGAGCTCGCCCTCGGTCACCCCCTCTCCAAGGTCTGGGAACTTGAACTCCATCACGGCACCCCCTCAGAAGGACGCGGTCCTCCTTATCGCATGATAAATCCTGTCCGGACTTATATAGTAATGATTTTCACCCTGTGGCAGCGGAACGGTTATGTCTGGAGCGGTCACGCGTTCAGGCGGCGCCTCTAGCGAGAGGAACGCCTTCTTGTTTATGCGGGCGATTATCTCCGCCGCGAGCCCGCAGGTCATGGGCGCTTCCTGCACTATGACGACCCTTCCTGTCCGCCTGACCGACCGGATGACGGCGTCCGGGTCCATGGGGGACAGGGTCCTCAGATCTATGACATCGCACGATATGCCCTCTCCCTCCGCGGCGTCCACCGCCTCCATCGTCAAGGGCATCATGGCGCCCCAGCAGACCACCGTGACGTCGTCGCCCTCACGAACCGTTCTTGCCTCCCCTAGAGGGATGGTGAACGCCCCTTCCTCCACCTCCTCCTTGAAGAGGCGATAGCTCCGCGTCGGCTCCAGGAATATGACGGGGTCGGGATCTCTTATCGAGGATATCAACAGGCCCTTGGCCTCTCGCGGGGTGGATGGTACCACGACCTTTATGCCGGGGATCTGAACGAACATGGACTCGGTGCTCTCGGAGTGATGTTCCAGCGCCTTGACCCCGGCCCCGTAGGGCATGCGCATGACCATCGGGACCGTATAGGTCCCGCGGCTTCGGTTGCGCATCCTTGCGGTGTGCGAGATGATCATGTTCAGGGCAAGATATGAGAAACCCATGAACTGGATCTCGGCGACCGGACGCAATCCGGCCATCGCCATGCCGGTGGCCATGCCGGCTATGAGGCTCTCGGCCAACGGCGTATCTATGACGCGTTCGCTGCCGAAGCGCTTCATGAGGCCATCGGTCGCCCGGAACACCCCGCCGACCGCTCCGACGTCCTCTCCAAGCACCACGACTGACCCGTCGGCCTCCATCTCCACGGCCAGCGCGGAATTGATGGCCTGAACCATGTTCATCATCATGGGCGTCCCTCCGTGCCCCGCAGTTCGTCCAACTGCTCCTCCAGGCAGGGCGGCATGTCCTCGTACGTGTATTTGAACACGTCCTCCAGCGAGGGCCTGGGGAACGCTTCCGCCCGGGCGACGGCGTCCTCCACTGCCTTGCCTGCCTCATCCCATAGATCGGACGCCTCGTCATCATCGAGCAGACCGCGGGAGTAGAGGTACTTCATCGTCCTGGTGATCGGATCGCGCGCCTCCCATTCCTTCGCCTCCGCCTCCAGGCGATATCGCCTGGCATCATCGGAGGTCGTATGGTCCCCGAGTCGATAGGTGTATGCCTCGATGAGCGTGGGGCCTCCGCCGCTCCGCGCCACCTCTGCCGCTTCCTTCGACGCCGCATACATCGCCAGGATGTCGTTCCCATCCACCTGTATGCCCCTTATCCCATAGGCGACCGCCTTCTGCGCAAGGGTGGCGGACGCGGTCTGCCTCGACCGGGGGACCGATATGGCCCATTGATTGTTCTGCACGATGAACACCATCGGGAGCCGGAAGACGCCTGCCGCGTTCAGCGATTCGTGGAAGTCGCCTTCCGACGTACCCCCGTCCCCAGTGAATGCGAAAGTGACCGCGCTCTCCCCGCGATACCTTGATGCATATGCCAGGCCCACGGCGTATGCGTACTGCGACGCCACCGGTATGGAGGGTGGAGTGATGCGGAGCCGCTCGTCGTACCTGTTTCCCTCCTCGTTCCCCATCCAGCCAAGGAAATAACGGTCCAGCGGCAGCCCCCTCCACAGCAGGCCTGCCAGCTCCCGGAACGACCATACGAACCAATCCCCCTCGTCCATGGCCATCGCCGGCCCGAGGGATGCAGCCTCCTGCCCCTTGTTGGGCGGGTAGGCTCCCAGCCTCCCCTGCCTCTGCATCGCCACTGCCTTCTCATCGGCGACCCGGCTCAGCACCATGGTGTAGAACGCACGCTTCAGCGTGTCGTCGTCTATGGAGGGGACGAGATCCTCGTTGACGTTCGCATCCTGATCGAGCACCCTTAACATCTTTCCCTTCAACGGGTCGTGGTCATCCGTCAGCACCGACACATACCTCCCATGCCCGGTAAGAGGAGCGGACCAACGGGCCAGAGGCCACCTTGCGAAAGCCCATGTGGTACGCTTCCTCCTCCAGTTCCTTGAACTCATCGGGCGTCACGTACCGTGATACGGGCACACGCCCGCCCTTCGGCCTCAGATACTGCCCGATCGACAGTATGTCCACGCCGACCTCGCGGAGGTCCTTCATGGCCTCACGGACCTCGTCCATCGTCTCCCCCATGCCGAGCATGAGGGAGCTCTTGCTAATGATCCAGGGTTCGGCATCCTTGATCCTGGCCAATGTCGCCAATGATATGTCGTATCCCGCCCTCGGATCCCGTGCCACCGGCTGAAGCCGTCTTACCGTCTCCAGGTTGTGGCCGACTATGTCCGGTCCAGACCACACCACGGTCGAGATGGGGCCTGGCAGCCCGTCCATGTCGGGAATGAGCAGTTCGATGACTGTGGAAGGACTCCTTCGCCTTATCGCATCCACCGTCGCGGCGAGATGCCCCGCCCCCCTGTCCGGAAGATCGTCCCGTGTGACCGAGGTGAGAACGCAGTGGGCGATGCCAAGCCGTTCGATAGCGTCGGCCACGCTCTCAGGCTCCCGTGGATCGGGGTCCCCTGGAACGCCTCCGTTCACCGCACAGAAGCCGCATCGGCGGGTGCACCTGTCCCCCAGGAGCATGAAGGCGGCATGCCCCCTGGACCAGCACTCCCCCTTGTTGGGGCATTGGGATGAAGAACAGACCGTGCGGACACCGCCCTCGTTGAGTGCGCTACGCATTCGCTCATAGGCGCTTCCAGATGGAGGGCGGACCATTAACCAGCGGGGCTTCTCGTCGCTCATGGCGCCGAACATATATGGTTCCCGTGATGTTTGATGCTTTTCCCAAAATCAGGATCAAGATGCATCCTTCATTATTAAATACGCCCAAGGCTCTTGTCAACCGATAGAACCATGGATGCCTTCGAGAAACTCCTCGGCGAGCTGAACGCGATGTCCGAGGAGGACCGTCAGAACGAGATCGCTCGCATGAAAGGCGAATGCATCTGTCCCGACTGCCCGACCTACACCGAATGCGCCGCAAAGGAGTCCGAAAGGCTGTATTGCTTCCTGGGGAAGAGTCCGGAGTGCATACAGTCCGAGCAAGGCTGCATCTGCCCTGACTGCCCGATCGCAGACAAGGCTGGCCTTAACAACATCTATTTCTGCACGGCCGGGTCCGAAAGGTCGATGCGACAGGAAAAATGATCTTGTCCCAAGGTGCATGTAGATGGCTCGCCTTGACGACCTGAACCGATTGCCTCCGGAGAAGCGCAAGGCCGAACTGTCGGCCATGCGTGGCCGGTGCTCGTGTCCGAAATGTCCCTCGTACACATTATGTGCAGGTGATAGGGACGAGAAGATGTTCTGCTTCTACGGCCGCTCACCGGATTGCATCCAACGAGAGCTGAAATGCATCTGCAGGAAGTGCACCGTGCATGACGAGTTCGGCTTCCGCAACGTGTATTATTGCACTCGGGGCGGGGAGAAGACCTCGAAGCGTTATTGATCGGCCTCCAACGCGGCCACCGGCATCGGCGATCGGGAGAACCAACGGTCATCCCGGTGCGGCTCGCTTCATGCAGGTCTCCACGAGCCCAGGTCTTCGTTCTTGACACGTCGCCAGGACGTCCCTGACGGCGTCCAGTTCCCGTTACTAATAAATAGATACACCCGGTTAGTAGTCGCGCTAGGCTTGACCGGGACGTTCGGCGCGCCCTTATACACCGCGATGTCGATAGCGGGGGTGACAGGGGAGGACGTCGTAACCGGAGCGGTGCGGGCCCTGCAGGTGACGATGAGGCCCTGTCCTATGGGGTTGGAAGCGTCATGGAGGTGCGGTCGGAGGGTCGCGCGCCATGACATGGTCACGGGGAGCGGGTTAGGCCCTGACGGGAGCAGCCTTACCGTGGATTACCAACGCTCATGGGGGTGCGGGGCTAAGGAATCTGCAGGACCACCCGCACCAATCCGAGCGGCAACCTCCCTGGCCTAGCACTTCCTTCTCTTCGATGCAGGCACTTTCGACGGATCGCATCCGGTTATCTTGTCCACCGTGAAGTCGAACAGCTCGGCGCTCTCGCCGTCCATCTGGAGGACGAGCTTGTTGGTATCGTTGACCGTACCGACGACAGAGGCCGTGATCTTCGCCTCGGCGAATATGTCGATCACCTTCTGCGAATTCTCCGGCGGACAGGTGAGGACGAAACCGCAACCCTGGTAAGCCCTTAGCCATTGCGATAGATCGACATCCGCAGGGGCGGAGACCTTCCTGATGTCCACCACGGCCCCTTTGCCGCTCGTCTCCAACAGCATGCCGAGCGTGCCGATGCTGCCAGGATTTGAGATGTCCTTTCCCGAGTTGACAAGCCTTCTCTTCCCGATCTCGTTCATCACCCGCATTTGTCTCCGGCAGGTCTCGCCATCCTTATGGGAGGTGGTATCCCATGCGAACGAGATGGTTGGCGGGAAGCGTCCGTCAAGGTCCATGGCCATTATCACGTCGTCCCCTGACCGCGCGGTGTGGCTGTAGATGACCTCGTCCTTCTTTGCCGTACCGAGGATGGCGACGTCGATGGCATCGTAGGCGCAATCAGGATGGGTGTGTCCGCCCACGACGGGCACGCCAAACTTGGACACCGCGGCCTCCATCCCCCTCATCACCTGAGCGCACACCTTCTCGTCCCTCATCGAGATGATGTCCACCAGGGCGAGCGGGATCCCTCCCATCGCAGTTATGTCATTGATATTGACCAGTACGGCGTAATAACCTGCATTGAACGGGTTGGCCTTGAGAAGCGACTCCATTATTCCATCGGCCGCCAACAATAATGCGTCGTCGTTGTGGGCGACCACGGCCGCGTCCTCGCCATAGGATGCCAGGACATGATCCGCTGACATGTTGGGGAAGAAGGAGATGACGTCAGATATCGGTGCCTTCCTCGTAACTCCTGGATGGCTCCTTATCTCGGATACCAGGGTGCCCAAGTTCATGTCCGCGGTATAGAACCCCAGGTTAAATATATTCACCATCGAGCGTTGGATGGCCTATAGGTCAACGGGTGTCTGGGATGAGCTTCGTCTGCTTGCTCTCCATCACTAGGGCTGCATAGTCCAGCTTATCGCACATGATGTTGCAGAGAAGGTTCTCGAACATGGCAGGGTCCTTCGGCGGGTCGGCGATGAACGCGGGGCTCGTCTCAGGGGCCTTCCACTTGAGGCGCAGTAACACCTTCCTTGCCTCGTTCCTCTCGTCCTCGCTCGCCTGCCGGAAATTGGACATGTTCCTGACGCCGGCATGCTTGAGCTCCTCCTGAAAGACCGGGCGCTTGAAAAGTCGGTTGAGGGCGTACAATATCAATCGATCCGCCTCATCCCCGGAGCAGATGCTCCTTGCATGTTGTCCCACCAGCTCGTACACATCCTTGTCCTTTGCCCTCACCGGGATGTATATCTTGGCGGGAGGTACCTCCTTCTCCTTCAGCTCATTGAGGTCCGTCAACGCCCTGAGGTATCCCGTCAGTATGAGTCGGTGGATGCTTACACCTCTCTCCTCGAGCGCCCTTGACAATGCGCTGATGGACATCCCCTCGGTGCGTAAAATGTCATAGATCAGGTCCTTCATGAGCTTGTCTGGATTGAACATCTGGTAATCAATATGGTAACAAAGGTGGTAAATATATAGCTTCCCTTACATTTCCTGAGAGTTATACCATTCCCCGGGAATCTGCCATCGCATTGGCCTTGATCGAAAGATGGGCGCAAGCGATATCATTAGGCGACCTCGGATCGCTCCAGGAACGCCATGATCGCATGGATCGAAAATGATGCCCGGTTGTGGCCAGCATCCTTCCGCACATGATGCAGGACTTCCGCCGCCTCCGAAGGGTCCGAGCTTTCTCCCATATCATCCCTTAGAATTGAATTGCTTGTCGATAGACTTAATACGAACATGACGTGAGGAAAGATAGGGACCTGGAGGGCATGTCCGATAACAAAACTGGTAACAGATGTTCGGTGAAATGGACGAAAATGTCCATCGATATTTACCAGGTCAAGTTCGAAAAAAGCCCTTAAACTAACGGCTAGATAGAGGCGTTTGCCATAGTTTGGATCGTTTAATGAGGCATGTGATATCGTATGAAGGCTACAGAATCGATACATAAAACGACAGAATTGATCCCGGACAGCAGGGAGTCGACAGAGCTTACTTTGTTCGTCAGGACATCTGATGAAGAGCTCAAGAAGTGGGACCGGGTCAAGATCTATGATGCCCTATTGAGGGAGACTTCAATAAGCGAGGATGCCGCCTCCATCGTCGCCCGGGAAGTTGAGAAGATGATCGCCGAGCTCGAGATCGAGTTCGTCACCGCCCCGCTCATCCGTGAGCTCACCAACGCCAAGCTGGTGGAGTACGGACTATCGAAGATACGCAAGCAGCACACCCGACTTGGCGTCCCGCTCTATGATGCCCGACAGATCATCATGGCGCCTAACAAGGAGAACGCCAACGTTCCTCACGGCCCCGAGGCCACCAACCTGACGCTGGCGGAGAACATCAAGAAGGAGTTCGCGCTCCTCGAGGTGTTCTCGCAGGATCTGGCGGACGCCCACATGCGCGGGGACATCCACCTGCACGACCTTGGAATGGTCGACCGCCCCTACTGCTCCGGACAGTCCATCGAATACGTCAAGAAGTTCGGACTGAACCTTCCGAACGCGCTGAGCATCGCCAAGCCCGCCAAGCACCCCGAGGTTCTGATAGAGCAGATCATCAAGTTCTCGGCAGCGCTGCAGGGCCATTTCGCAGGGGCGATAGGATGGGACGCCTTCAACCTGTTCCTTGCGCCTTACCTGGTCGGTGTCGACGACAAGCGCATGAAGCAGCTGGCCCAGATCCTCGTCTACGAGTTCGCCCAGCAGGCGGTCGCTCGCGGCGGCCAGTCCATCTTCTCCGACCTCAACCTGTACTGGGAGATCCCCGATCACTTCTCCGGGGTCCCGGCCATAGGTCCAGGCGGGGAGTTCACCGGCAAGACCTACGATGATTACCTGCCGGAGGCGCAGAGGTTCGTCAAGGCGCTGTTCGACGTCTATGAGGAAGGCGACGCGATGGGAAGGCCGTTCTTCTTCCCCAAGCCCAATGTCCATATGACGGACAAGTTCTTCCAGACGGAAGGGCACGAGGAGTTCCTGGAACAGATCTCCAGAGTCGCGGCGGAGAAGGGCAACACATACTTCGTGTTCGACCGTGGCGGAACGGCCAAGATCTCGGAGTGCTGCCGGTTGTCGTTCAAACTGGAAGAGAGCGACCTGGAGGACGCCAAGACGCCATGGAAGATGCGCTACTCGGCCATGCAGAACGTGACCATCAATCTGCCTCGCATCGCCTATGAGGCCCACCAGGATGACACCAAGCTGTTCCAGCTCCTCACCCAGAGAATCGAGATGGCTGCGCAGGCGCACATCCAGAAGAGGGAGTTCATCAGTCAGCTGTTGAACCTGGGGAAGGATGGCCCGCTATCCCTGCTGACCATGAACCTGGACGGGGAACCGTACTACCGCATCGATAAATCCTCCTTCCTGATCGGCATGGTCGGCCTGAACGAGATGGTGCAGTATCACCTCGGCAAGCAGATGCATGAGGGCAAGGACGCCATGATGTTCGGCCTCAAGATCATCAGCTACATGAAGCAAGAGGCGGAGCGCATCGGGAACGAGTATGGTCTCAAGATGCCCCTGGAGCAGACGCCGGCCGAGTCGACCGCATACCGCTTCGCCAAGCTGGACATGAAGTATTACCCGCTGCAGGCTCCCACCGTCATCAGGGGCAACAAGAGCACCGGGGAGATCTACTACACCAACTCCACCTATCTCAACGTGGGAGCGGACGTCTCGGCCATAGACCGCGTCAAGATGGAGGGCAGATTCCATCCGCTCATCGACGCTGGCTCCATGACCCATGTCTGGCTCGGAGAGTCCAAGCCGCCTGCGGAGAGCATCGCGGCCTTCGTGAAGAAGACCTTCGAGACCACTCAGAACGCCCAGATCGCGTTCTCGCCGGAGTTCACCTCTTGCCTGTCGTGCGGCCGCACCCATCGCGGCCTGAGGGAGACCTGCCCAAGCTGCAGTTCGCCGGACGTGGAAGGCATAACTCGTGTCACCGGATTCTTCTCCAAGATCAGGGGATGGAACAAGGGCAAGCTCGGCGAGCTCAGGGACAGGACGCGCAACATCATCGGCTGAAAACCCCTTCACAACCTTCTTTCCTTTTTTCACGGTCGTCTCGAGATATTTCGTCTTCCGACCAAGCAAGGTTCAAGTATTTTATATCAGGAGGAAGCGATGGCACCAGGAGAGGTGGCGATATGGGATGCGTGCAGGTACGCGAGAACGTGTACATCAGGCTCGGCCGTCGCAGCATGTGCGATAACTGTTCGGCCGAGCTGTGCGTTTATAACAAGGGACAGAGAGTGACCGAGTGCGATAGGTTCACCCCGGCCATCGTCGCGTTCAAGAAATGCGTCTGCTGCGGCGACATATTCGAGGTATCGGCGAACTTTCAGGCCATCGACTATGACCGTTGCATGAAGTGTAACGGTCACGACGAGCTCTGTGTCCGCGCCTGATCAGAACAACCTCGGACCGATCAGCTGCCAGGCGATGAGGAACACCACCAGCATGATGAACATGTAGGTTATCGATGAGACGTACCTCTCGCGATCCTCCTCGCTGATCCCTTTCTTGATCCTTCTGACCACGGAATCGATCCAGTCCCGGAACAGGTAGCCTCCGTCCAGTGGCACCGCGGGCAGGGCGTTGGTCATCCCCAGCATGAGGTTGATCCAGAAGATCCAATAGACGCAGTTGGCGGTCACCCAGAACACATTGCCGTCCCAGCCGGCGAATGCGCCTCCCGGAACGAATATGTCCCGGTAGAATCCGTCCAGAGGCTGCAGACCGGTGAACGGCAGTGCGATGTAGGAGAGCGTTCCGGAGAGATAGTCGCCGAAGGAGTCCGCGCCCATGTAGGGATTTGCCATCCTATCGAGGACGGCCTGTGGGTTCATTATGCCGGCGCCCAAGTACAGCGAGGTGACGCCCAGATATGCCATGTTAGCGCCTCCGGTGACGTGGTCGGCCCTGTTGACAGGGGTGATGGTCTTGACATTCTCGTTCACCAAGTAGGAGTTCGAGTCGGCATCATATTCCAGGGCGACGATGTCGTATTGTTTGCCTATCTCCAGCTCGCTGAGCGTCTCGCGGAACCTGGCCTCGTTGTATAGGATATTGCCATCGATGGAGTGTATGATCATCCCAGGCTTCAGGCCGGCATTGGCCGCGGGGAGCCCCTCGATGACGCCAAGGACCACTATGCCTGAGTGGACGGTGGTCGTGAACTCCTCTCCCTGATATTGGTATGTCAACGTCATGAGGGAGCCCGGTTCTGGTGCATCGAGGTCATACAGGTCTTCATAGGATACCGGCACGCCGTTGATGGACAATATCTGATAGCCGCCGCTCAATCCACCCAGATCGGCAGGGGTGCCCCCGTACACGCTGGTTATCACGGGGCCGTCATGGGCGACCTCCGCAGACCCGACCATTACCGTCGAGAAGATGAAGGCGCAGAACAGGGCCAGGACGATGTTGGTCGCCGGACCTGCGGCATAGATGCTGGTTCGTATCTTCTTCTTCGCCTTCACCAGAGCTTCCTCGTCCGGTTCGACGAATGCCCCCACGGGGAATATGAAGAGCAGCAGCCCCATCGACTTTATCTTCATGCCGGCCACGCGGGTCATTATGCCATGGCCGATCTCATGGACGGCAACTCCAATGGCCAGTGCCAGAACGCCATACCATAGGGGGATGAGGGGGTTGATGCCAGGAAGGCCGATCAACATGTCAGGCGTTGGCGCCTGGTCGGCCGGGATGTTCGTCACCAGGGACGCTTCCCAGATGAGCAAGGCCATGATGGACACCATGATGATGAGGCAGATGGCCTTGGCAAGGAAGGCATACACGTGCCAGAACCTCTTCGGTTTGGCTAGAAGATCTACGAACTTGCGCCCTCGCTTGGTCCTCCACATTATGAACCCGTACCACGAGCTCATATTGTACTTCTCGAGGACCTTGCGTCGGCTGAGATAGGTTATCAGTGACGCATATCCGATGATCAAAGCGATGACGAGGATGATGACCACAAGGTTGTCCATTCACAGCCTCGGGTCGCTCAAACGCTCTCACACTATTAAAAAAGATTGACAAAGGAGTTTGGGATCAGGGTACCTGGCTGTTGGTCTCCCGAGCCCATACCTCGCTGGATATGTCATCGTAAATGGAGGCTGCCTCATCCACCTCGTGCTTCTCTTCGCCTGGCATGGCAGCCAATCGGAAGATCTGATCCTTCTTGAGGATCCAGTAGTGAATGCGCCACATCTTTCCTTTCTTCAGGTGTACCTCTTCCTCGGTAGTCGTGACCAGGCCTTCCTCCTCCAGCATATAGAAGACATCTCTGTCTTCAGACGTCAATCTATTATCAATGACCGCGTCCGTATAGCCAAAGAAGCTCATGATGTAGTCAGCCAGTCTTTCTATGTCGCAATCCTGCATACCCTTCTTGCCCAACGTCGACTTCAACGCTGAGACAAGCTCCTCCATGCTAACCACCGACATGAGGTTTACATTGGAGGGTCGAGTAATTAAACGTTGCCGGGCATCGGAGCGGAAGATATAAAACAGGGGTCATAAGAACATGCAATCATCATAAAACCTTGTTCAGAGTGCAAAAAGAGCGGTCATTCTCCAAGATAAGAACAACAAACATGCACGGCGTCGCAATGGCCAGATGCAGAACACGCGGCTCGGAGGGCAGGGGATGACATGTCATGTTCCCCGCCATCTAAGCGGCCCGACCGATGAAAGGAGAGGTAGGGGCCTTGTCATCGAGAATGACGAACGAATGATGAGTTCTCGGAAGAGCGGATGACCCGTAAGGCTAGCAATACGCCAGGGGCCGAACGCATACTGGCGAGATCTGGGGTGCCAGTACGCGACCGCATGTGACCATGTCGAAGCGATGCCATCGTGGATCAACGAGGGCGGTGCTTGCACTTTTAGGGATCGTATATCAATCGGCGAGCCCAATCGAGCTTCCTCTCTTTGACCCCTCTGTCCCGTCCTCGCTTCGGCCTCGGATCGGCGAAGTCGAATCCGACAAGCGAGACCGATGCTCCCAGATGTCTTGCCATGAGCACGGCCCTGTCACCGTCCGTGAAACCACCAAAATTGTGCAGACGCCCGAACGGCCTTGCCTGAGTGGTTCCCATGATCTGTCCAGGGAACTGGGGGACATATTCCTTCAGAGCCTCGATGTTGTCCCCATGCGCGTGGATGACGACGACCGCGCCCTGGGCGCTCGCCGCTATCTGGTCATCGACGTTGCCATCGAGGTCGGTGACGATCACGTCCGGCGTCCTGCCGATGGCGCGCATGAGCGTAGAAGTGGCTCCATCGGCTGCAATGACCGTTCCCGAGAGGTCGACCGACTGGAGCTCCATCTCAAGGCTCGGGGCGTCCCCGCATACCGTGACCCTGCCCGACACCTTGCCCCTTAGAAGCTCCAATGGAAACAGATCCTTTCCTGCCAAAAGGGAGTCCAATAACCTGGCGGCATCCTCGTCCGCCTGCCGGGAGAAGCCGAACTCGTGCAGTATGCACTCGTACATAGGCTCCCACTCCTCAAAATCCATGAACCTCACTCCGAGGAGTCTGCCTTCTCCAGGGGTTCGGAATCGGACTCCTCCTCGTCAGCGGGCTGGAACGATGCGTTCAGGAGTCCGCCGAACACGGCCAGCAGGAAGCCGGTCAGAACTTCGAGGAACACGACGACCTGATCGTAGGAGTTGAAGCCGAAGAAGATGTGAGCAGCATCCAGAGCCCCTTGCATGATGAACCCTATGGCAAACACCGTGACCGAGGCCACCAGGGTGGAATAGGCGATCTTACCCTTCGTCAGCATGTTGCTGACCAGCAGCCCCACCTGATAGATGAAGAAGGCGAAAACCCAGAGCCACAGGGTGCCTCCGATGAACAGAAGCAACTGCTGAGCGAGGTCGAAATCCGGGGACTCGGTGGCCGCGTCGAATCCATACAGGATGCCCAGGAGGAAGAGAAGAACAGAGAGGATCGCAAAGGGGATCAGAGTAGAACCTGACCGGATCGCCCTGCCTACATCGACGGACAGCTGTTTTACCCGATCGCCTGCCTTGTAGGCGAACGCAAGCAGATAGGTGCCGACCACCAGCCATATCATGGACAGGCCCATGTTGGTGAACGAGACATCGGTGGCATCCTTCATGAGCTGATACAGCGGGTCGAGGAGTGCGAAAGCTCCGAACACCACGAGAGCAAGTCCGATCGGCACCAGGATCCTCTTGCGGAACTTGTCATCGTTGATCATCTTGACCAGGATGTAGTAGGTGCTCTCGACCGTCGGGGCCTGCCTGACATACACCTTTCTGACGGAATCGACCTTGATGCGAGACGAGATGATGGGGTAGATGTACTCGTCCTCGGCGCCGTCCGAGACGAGGACGGCACGATCGGCATTGGCCTTTTCCAGGACGAATTCCAGCTGCGTCGTCAGGGCGAGATCGGATTCATACCCCACCTTGGCATCACCACAGATGGTTGCGATCTCGACGTCCATCCCGTTCTTGACCATCTCATCGTAGAGCCCTATTGCCGCCATCAGTGTGTTGGTGTCAGAATCTTCCGGGTCCTTGAGGCCTAGCGCCATGGCTGCATTGAGATTCTCTTCCCGACCGATGAACGGTGAGTTGAGTCCAGCCTTGACACCGAAATCGTCGTCTCGGTCCACACAGATGACGAGGGTTCTCATCCAGGGAGCAAATCCTGTTGTTTCCTATATAAGACTTCCAGGCCAGACAGATGCCCTTGAGCGCCGAATGCGACATCCTTCGTACTTGTCTCTTCGATGATGAAAGCATTATTATTGGTGATGGCGATTCATCAAGTTGGAAGGTCAGATGGAACAGGTGGAAGGGCATGAAGAGTGCCCTAGATGCGGGTCGGAAGAACGCCAAGGCGCCCATCGTGGTGCGAGTCGAAGATGGTATTCCGATCTCATGCCTTATGGAGGGTTTGGAAATTATGCCAAGATCTTGGATATGGCCCGCACAAAGGAGAAGATGACCTCACCGAAAAAAAGGCCGCGCCGGAGGGGACCAGTCCCCCTGCGAGGCAGGTTCAGCAGGCCTATATTAGAGGAGTGAGAAATTGAAGATCGCATGGCATGGCCATTCCTGTTTCGAGGTACATGACAGCCTGGTCGTGGTTACGGACCCGCATGATGGCAAATCCATCGGCATCAAACCGCCGGTGGTAAAGGCAGACATCTGCCTGATATCCCACGACCATTTCGACCACAACTGCGCACGCGTCATACATGGCGACCCCACGATATTGCGTGAGGCAGGCGAGATGGTGGTCAAGGGCGTCAAGGTGAAGGGGATATCGACGTTTCATGATGATGAGGGGGGCGCCAAGCGTGGCCGCAACATCGTGTTCCGCTTCGAATTGGACGACATCGCCTTCGCACACCTTGGAGACCTAGGTCAAGAGCTGACCGATGAAGAGGTCGGGTTGTTGGGGAATGTCGATGTTCTGTTCGTACCGGTAGGAGGTGTGTTCACCATCGACTCCGAGGCCGCTCGGAGGGTGGTCAGCAAGATACGTCCAAGGGTCGCCATCCCCATGCACTATCACTACGGCGGGCTGTCCATAACGATAAGCTCAGTCGATCCGTTCCTGGAAGGATTGCCTGAGGAGAGCATCCTGCGCGTTGGAAATGAGATCGAGTTCACCAAGGACGAACTGCCTCAACAGACGGAGTACTGGGTCTTCTCGCCCTGAACACGATCGGCGGGAGCTTCAAACCCTTTCACACAACATATTCTACGGGACATCGACACTTCATCGAACTCTGTCGAGATCGAGCATGTCGTGTCATCGCTCGTGAAAATAAGCGTTATGAGGAGAAGAAGAGGTTTTCAGATGTACAGGGCGTCCTCGACCCTGCCAAGCTCTATCGGCGTGGAGTTGGATCCGACCACTGCACCCTTGCTGTTGCAGATTATGGATGCGCCTATGACCGGAGCACCATAGTTCAGCGTTCCGATGGCCGCGGGAACCTTGAACAGTTCGCTTAGCATCTTGAGCTCGTCCTGAGATGTGGCGGGGTGGCAGAGAATGCCCTTGTTGGTAACGGCGCATACCGAGCCGACCGTCTTATAACCTGCCACCATCCCCTTTACGACCTCCACCTGCAAGGCCTCCTCTATCTGTTTGACGGATGCGGAGGAAAGATCGGGGTTCACTAGTGCAGCGTTGTCGTTCACCAGAATATTGTTTCCGCAAGCGTTGAGCCTGTCCTTTATCCTCGTGAAAGGAAGCTTCTCTCGTATGGGGCGGATCTCGGTCAACGAGGCCATGCCTGTCGCGATCCCCCCATTGGAGTTCATGGCTACCAACGTCCCAAGGATATTGGTGGAGGCCAGAGTGGCCTTCATGACCTCACAGCCCAAGGCCTCCGAGATGCTCGAGGCCAAGGGCTCAGGCGCATCGAAAGGTACCAGTGCCAAGCCCTCATTGGCTACACAATAGACGCCGATGTATGGATTTCCCAGGTAGCTTGAGAGCTTGAGCATGCGTAGCCTGCCTACTCCTCTACAGTGGTATCCTCAGGGAGGGAAACCTCGACCAGGCCGTCCTCGAACTTGACCGCCTTGACCTTGATATGGAGCGGCGGGTTCTGGATGCCCCTGGCCCAGATGGCCTCGTTTAGCCTGTGGTCTATCCACACATTGTCCTCGGTGGTCTTCATGTGGCGAACCACGTTGGCGCGGATCTCCTTGATGGCACGCTTCGCCCTCTTGGTGCGGGGGGCCATCTTGGTCTTCCTGAGAGTTATGTTCATTATCTTCTCATCCATGATGATCTCACTCCTTCAGATTGCTGTGTCTCCAGCTCCTCCTCTTGGGGTGGCGGAGGAAGGTTCTGTTGGTCCTCATCATGACCCACGCTGGGACCCTGCGGTTGGATTTCTCGGCCCTCATCAGGCGCTTCTTCATTGCGGCAGGCTTGTTAGTAGCCATCGATTACACCCTCTCGATCTTGATATCTCTTCTTTGGGGGGTAAACCTATGCAGAATGGTCTTTAGGGTGTGATCATCGATCTGACCCTGTACCCTTCCCATCTGGAGCAGACGAATGAGTTGCTCCTCCACCGCAGCGGCAACCTCTGGATATGCCAAGCGGACCGTGGCGAGACGGTCGCGTGCTTCAGGAGTCAAGATCTGGCGCATGATGGCCTGTATCTCGGCCTCCCTGCGCGCTGCCTGTTCCTGCATCATCGCTTGCTGCTGCAGCTGCGCCTGCTGGGCGCTCTGCAGCTCTGCCATCTTACGGCGTCGAATCAATTCCAGTTCGTCATCCTGCATTTAGATCTCCCTTTACTGATGGAGCTCGTCGTACACCTCTTTGGACATCTTGTCCAGGAGGGCCTGCCCCTTCGGGGTGATGACCCTGCCGTTCTTCTTATCTTTGGCGACGAGCCCAGACTTTTCAAGCTGAATAAGGCAGCGGCGAGCTATGGCCCGGGAACCCTTGACAGCACGGTTGGGCTTGACACCTCGGTCTGCGTATCCACCGTACTCGGCGGCAAGGCGGGACGAGCCGATGGGGCCGTTGAGAAAGACCTTCCTCAGTACAGAGGCGGTCCTGATGTACCACCAGTCCGGCTGTATAGGGGCCTTCTCGGTGTGCATGCCTGTCTTAACGAACTCCGCCCAGTCTGGAGCCTGGATCGTGTCCATCTGCTTCAACTGAGCCGCCGTCTTGGCGATTAGCTTGTCGGGCGGAACATCATAGACTGTAACCATATGACCTACCTCGAAATTACATTAATACTATCCAGGTAAAGGATAATGCCTACCGCATTAATATGGATGTCCTATAAAAGCGTTTCTGGATGTGGGGAAACGCTGGAAAGGAATGCATATGCGGGTTCCACCGCGACACTGGCGAACATGCGTTCAGATGAGTACCGGGCGCCACGTGGACGTCTTGAAGACCTGTTTCGTCTTCTTTCCTGACAGGGTCTAGGGGAACGTGCTTCATATATCTTTCCCGAAACGAACCTCCAGCGACCGTCCGATCGCACGCCTGCCGTTCGTGTCCCGCTCCGATCATCTCACGGAGCAGACATCGTCGCATCATGCATCCGATACCTCACGTGGCTATCGGCGTGCGATGGCGCTGCATATGCTGCGGATAATGCGCCTGTTCTACCGTGGTTTAAAAATATGCGAGTTGGGATGGAGCGTCAATGCGATATATCGTGGCGCTGACCGGTTGCTCAGGTATCCAATACGGGATCCGTCTCTTGGAAGAGCTTGAGGGAGAAAGAGTGCTCATCATCTCCGAGATGGGGAAGCAGGTGCTCGAAGAGGAGACAGGGTTGACCCTTAAGGACCTGGAAGCCCACGCGGAGGAGGTCTACGAGGACGATGACCTGTTCGCCCCCCCAGCGTCCGGTTCGCACCACTTCGATGCGATGATCATCTGCCCTTGCACCCAGTCCACGCTAGCGAAGATCGCGGCGGGCATCGCCGACACGCTCATCACTCGCGCCGCCTCGGTCACGCTGAAGGAAGGGAGGAGACTGATCATCGTGCCTAGAGAGACGCCGCTCAACGTCATCATGCTGGAGAACGAGCTGCGTCTTGCAAGGGCGGGGGCGGTCATCCTACCAGCATCCCCGGCGTTCTACAGCGAGCCTCGTTCAATCGACGATATGTTGAACTTCGTGGTCGGCAAGATCCTGGACCAATTGGGCCAGAGGCACGATCTGTTCAAGCGATGGGAATGACAGGCGGTGCACCGTGCGTCCGCCGAGAGGACCGGTGAGGTGCCGATGACGCGCCATAGGCACCTCACAGACCAGGGCAGCCGTTATCACCCTGTCGGAGATGGGATGTGAGGAGATGCTCCGGGCGAATGGTTGCGCGGAAACCGGTCACCGTCGATAGCGGCCCGATGTCACCTCACCCCAATGCATCGCCGCATCCATGGTGAGATTGGCTCGGCGGAGCGGTACGCTGCCCTTGCCACCGCTTGAGATCCCACGACCTGGCTGGACAGCCTCATTCCACATAGATGGCCGGGCGGCGAGGCTGGGCGGCCCGCGCCTTCTTCTGCGGGTCCGGGGCCGAGGCATCATCCGCGGAGTACACCTCGACCGTGGCGCCGACCTCCTTGGACAGGAATGCCGCCGATTCAGTGAGGTATGAGAGCTCATCCACTTCAATGGACAGGCGCTTCCTCTCGCCATCGGCGCGCCTCATCAGATCCTCGGCGATCTTCCTTGCGAATTCGGCCGCTTCCTTACCCCGGCGCTTCAAATCGTCACGGGACATCACCGCCTTGGTGAGGGCAGGTATGGTCAGTTGTCCGCCGCTTGCCAGCTCAAGGCCGATGGAAAGTACGTCCCTCTTCCACTCCGGAGCGGTGTACAGTATCACCCTCTTGGGCGATATGCCCGTCACCCGCAGGATCTCGTTTATGTCGGACATGACGTTGACAAGGTAGGTTTCGGCAACCTCGGCGTAACTGTCGATCAGCTCGTTGTCCGGCTCCGGATAGGGGGCGATGGAGACGAAGCCTTTCTCCCCAAGGCCTTCCCAGAGTTCCTCGGCTATGTGAGGCGTTATCGGCGCCATCATGCGTATCCACATGCTGAGCACCTTGGCCACGGTGCCGGAGTTGTTGCCCCCGCGCCGCATATACCATCGAACGTCGGCAAGCGTCTCGAAATAGGTCTCGTTGGCCATGCGCCTGAGGTCATAATCGTTCATGGCCTCGGCTATGGTCCCCGCGCGGTTGTTCATCCGAGAGATGAGCCATTTGTCGATGGTCTTGCTCTCCGTTCCGGTGAGGCCCTTCATTTCTTCGATGGTGCGCATTATTCGCTCGATGCGGGAGGCGTAGTTCTCGACGACGCCCTCGTCCCACTCCACATCCGCGAAGGGGGCGGCTATGTGCGCATAGTATAGGCGGAGAGCGTCGACGCCAAATCGTTCAGCTGCATCGGGGATGGGTTCCGCTCCTCCCTTGGACTTGGATATCTTCCCTAGCTTCCCTGTGATATACCAGTTCACGAAGATCCCGCGGGGCCAGAACTCAGGCGGCAGGATGGCCACATGGTTCTTCAGGAACGCCGGGAAGTGGACGGTCATGTGCTCCTTCCCGCCGAGGTTGATGTCCAGCGGGTAGAAGTATCTCACATCGTCCCGGATGCGGCTTAGGAGGCTTTCGTCGATGCCTGTGGCGGCCGCGACGTCCGGAACTGCGCCCTTCCCCAGGAAGACCAGGTCGAAGAACTCCTCGGTCAGCTGCTCCGGCCTTATCTGGCCGGAGTTGCAATAGTTCGATATGGTGTAATAGATGGGATATAGCGTGGAGTCGGAGATGGCCTCGATGATCCACTTGGGGTCGAACGGGAACGGCGTCCCCAGCCAGTTACCCTGACGGACGCATGCCCTCTCACGGAACCAGTCCAGGATGCCTTGGACGTTGGTGTAGAACTCCGGCGGGATGATGTGCATGGTCTTGCAATGAGCCTTGGTGGCTTCCGTCAGGGCTACGTTGCCATAGTCGATGAACCACTGATCGGGGACCTTCTTGATGACCACGGGCTTCCCGCAGCGGCACACGACCTCCTCGGACAGGTCATAGAACACCTCGGCCTCGCCGTTCTCGATCATCATCTTCTTTATGAGTTCCTTCGCCTCATCCACGCGAAGGCCGGCGAACTCCGCGCATGTCTCGTTCATGCGACCGGTGTGAAAGCCATCCTTGTAAATCTGCTTCTTGGCCTCGTTCAGCCGGGGATCGTCCCCTTCGGTGATGCCCATCCTCTCGATCATCTCCACGGCAGGCATCGGACCATATCCCTTGGTGTTGATGATCGGGATGGGCTTGATGGCCCTGACCTTCTCGGGGTCGAGGCCATAGCGAGCCATGGCCTGTTCGTCCCTTTGCAGCAGCAATAGCGCCATCCAGTCGTCCGGGGCGTCCGACGGCACCGAGGTGACGAGACCGGTTCCCACCTCTGGCTTGGCGAATGTCGCTGGCAGCACCGGGATGGGACGGTGTATGACGGGCGCCACGGCCTCCTTCCCGACGAGTTCGCTGCCCTTCACCGTTCCGATGAGCTCCAGGCCATCCTTCTGATAGATCATCTTCTCATAGGACGGCCGGCTGATGACCCATGTCTCATCACCGCGGCGGACCTTGACATATTCAACATCAGGGTTCACCCAGAAGTTTGTCTGCCCATATACCGTCTCGGGACGGAGGGTCGCGGCGACCAAAAACATGTCTCCGTATTTGAACTTGAGAAGCGTGTATTCAGTGGTCTCCGCGCTGCCGCCCTTGGAGAGGTCCGTCTCGGACGCGTCGATGGCCACAGGACCGCACTCGACGCAGGCCGGGGCGAAGTATGGCTTCTGGATAAGAAGTCCAGCGTCGTTCAGCTTGCGGAACTGCCATTGAATGAACATCTGGTAATCGGGATTAGTGGTGCTGGTGAACCTCCGCCAGTCGGCCAGGAAGCCGAAGCGGCGCCAATACTGGTCCTGATACACCTGATTGAAGAAGTTGACCACATCCATCGGCTCGGTCAGGTTGGGGATCATGTCCTCCGGGCAGCCGTTGGCGATAAGGTATTCGATCGTCTTCGGGTCGTGCGCCTTGATGCGCTTCGCCAGCGATATCGCGCCGTTGCCCGTGGCATGGGTTCCCAGGGGGAACATCACGTTGAACCCGCACATGCGCTTGTATCGACCGATGGCATCGACATAGGTGTAGCCGCGCATATGGCCGACGTGAAGATAACCAGTCAAACCTGGGTATGCAAATATGATCATGAACTTGGGACGGTTGTCTCTCTCTGCCTCATTGATCTTGGCGGCGTACCATTTCGCCTGCCACTTGGCCTCTATCTCTGTTGTCCAAGTCGACATTTGCACACCTTGAATGCCTCGGTAATGATTAATGATATTAATAGGATGTTTTCGCCGAGGGGCGTGGAACCCCATCATGCCTCTTGGAATGCATGTGTCTCGTTGTCATAACGAGCATGCTCGGCCCGTATGACATGCAGGGTCCGACATTGGTCCGAGGGGGAAGCATCAATATTAAACTATGCTGGCGGATACATATCTGGCCTGATCAATCTATTGGAATCGAAATAGATATGACAATATATGACAAATGACATATTTTTAAATACATTGTATGACATTACACACATACCGCCTCGAGCAAGGGATGTACAATGGATGGAGAGAGAATCTCGTTGCGGCTTGAGCCGGATGACCTTCGGATGCTTGATAGCTTCCTAAAGGATCACCCCGAGTACTCCAACAGGTCGCACCTGGCTCGTCTCGCCATACGTGCCTTCATAGAACAGAACGGGGCATCGAAGGACATCGATATGACCACACAGTCCTCCAAGGAGACTGCTGTGACGGTCGAGGTGCCCGCCCTGGCATACATGACCATCAAGGACTTCATACGGGCAGGGGTTTACAACTCCATGGAGGACGCGGTGGTCGAATGCCTGCGGGAGAAGTTCATCACCAAGGAGGTCAAGGAAAGAATCCTGCGTCAGCAGGCGGAATCCGTACGAACCATCGAGGTGTTGGACAGGTAAAGAAGGCTCTGTCGGCCTGTGTAAGGCCAGGCCGATAGGGATGGGATGCACTGTCTTACTCACAAACGTCTTCAGCGCAAACGATCTGGGTAGGGGATGATGATGCAGGGCATTGGAATGGAGCAGATAATCTCGGACCTGAGCAAGAGCCTCATGGATCCGAAGATATCCGTCGTCGGGTGCGGAGGTGCAGGTAACAACATAGTGAACAGCCTATATTGGAGCAACAAGAACGTTCACACGGTGGCTATCAACACCGATGAGACGAAGTTGCAGGAGATCGATGTTCACACAAAGATCCAGATAGGCACCGATGTTACCTTCGGCAAGAGCGCGAACGGATTCCCCGATGTAGGGGAGACTTGTGCTGAACTTGCTCGCGGCGTCATATCCAAGGTCCTCAAGGACAGCGATATAGTGTTCATCGTTGCCGGAATGGGCGGCGGGACCGGTACAGGGGCCGCTCCAGTGGTCGCCGACATCGCTCGCGAACTCGACGTGATCACCTTTGCCATCGCCATCTACCCGTTCTCTCATGAGGGCGGCCGCAGGGAGGTCGCCAAGGAGGGAGTCCGCAGGTTGAAGCAGGCGACCCCCAACGTCATCGTCCTCGAGAACGATCACCTGCTCGATCTTGTCGGCGACTGCACCATCTCCGAAAGCTTCGGAGTGATCGACCGCTCCATCAGCAGCATCATCAGCTCACTGAGCGAAAGGATCGTTCGAGAGCTGCAGGATCAGATACGCTACGAGGTATCGGAAGCGCTTATGGAGATGGACATGGGTCGAACGTCCAAGCCTGCCCCCATGGCGGTTCCGGAGGTTCTCCGGGCCAAATCGGTGGCTGCCGACATGGAGATGCCTTTTATACCGAGCATCGCACCTCAACTCTACACTCGCTGAGGGAATGGGCGTGGAGGGTGCTCCTCCCGCCCCCCTCCGACCCTTTTTTTGCCAAACATTAACTTCCAACTCGATCATCCCTTGAACGATGAAGGTCGGTCTCCTCATCAATCCCATAGCTGGAATGGGCGGATCCGTGGGCCTGAAGGGCACCGATTCCACCGAGATACTGGAGGAAGCCATCCGCCGCGGCGCCGCCCCCATGGCGGCCAGACGGACGGTCGAGGCCCTTAGGTCCGCAGGGGACCTGGATGCATACGAGTTCTACACCGCCGGCGGTGGGATGGGCGAGGACGTGCTGAAGGAACTCGCCAAGGGCATGATCATCACTTACACTCCAAGGGGGCCGACCACGAAGGAGGATACCCAAAGGGCGGCCAGGTCGCTCATGGACTCGGGCATCGATGTCTTGATGTTCACAGGGGGAGACGGGACTGCCCGGGATGTGATGGACGCCATCGGCGATGCCGTCCCGGTCATCGGCGTGCCGTCGGGGGTCAAGATGCATTCGGGCGTGTTCGCGAACACGCCGCGGGATGCCGGCCTCCTGCTGAGACGGCTGCGGGTGGAGGGGCTGCCCTCCAGGATGGCCGAGGTCATGGACATAGACGAGGCCGAGTTCCGCGAAGGGCGGCTCAGCGCCCGCCTGTACGGCCATATGAGGACTCCCGAGGACCCGGGCCTGATCCAGCCGTTCAAGCTGGTGGTGGGCGGCGGCACCGATGACGAGCATAAGGAGGCGATCGCGCGCTACATCGCCGAGAACGTTCGGCCCGGTACACTATACATCCTTGGACCGGGGACCACGATGGGCGCCATAGGGAAGGAGCTGGGCATCGACAAGACGTTGCTGGGGGTCGATGCGTTCAAGGATGGCGTCCAGGTAGCCAAGGATGCGGACGAGAGGGAGCTTCTCGATCTTCTGGAGAAGGAAGGGGGGGCGAGGATAATCGTCACGCCGATAGGCGCTCAAGGATTCATCTTCGGTCGGGGGAACCAGCAGATCTCCCCCCGCATCATACGGCGCGTGGGGTTGCGGAACGTCATCGTCGTGGCCACGCCTATGAAGATGAGGGACACGAAGAGATTGCGGGTGGATACCGGAGATCCTCGACTGGACGAGGAGCTGCGCGGCTATGGAAAGGTTGTCATCGGCTACGGAAGGCAGCTGGTGACGCCGATAGAGTGAGGGTCATTCGCCCCTCACCTCCTCATACCCCAGCTCGAACGCCCTTACGTTGACGTCCTTGGCCTTGGCCGGCACGGCCTCCAGCAATGCGTCCAGTACGCGCTGCTTCGATAAGGGGAAGCCTTTCACGGCGGTCATTGCGCCGATGAGCACGGCATTGGCGGTGATGGCCCTTCCAGCCTCGACCGCCCTGGCCGTGGCATCCACCGCCACCACATGGTCGTTGACGGAACGGAGGGCGGCAAGGATGTCGTCGAGCGGGGGATATCCTCCCTGACCGATGGAGACGCTGATGGGGATGACTGGCGAGGTGTTGGTGATGATCCAGCTGTCCCGATCTACCGAGGTCACGTTCCGCAGCGTTTCGGCCGGTTCGAAGCCCAGGAGGAGGTCCGCGCCCCCCTTCGGTATCAAGGGAGAGAGGATGTCCTGACCCATGCGCACCGAGCACTGCACGCTGCCGCCCCGCTGCGCCATCCCATGCACTTCCGACATCGCCACCTCCAGGCCATCCGCCACCGCGGCGTTGCCCAGGACCGTGGATGCCAGCAGCACTCCTTGGCCGCCCACGCCCACCAGCTGTATGTTGTACTTCATTCCCTCACCCCTATGGCGTCCTTGGGGCAGACCTGCGCACATATCCCGCATCCGATACACATGGTCACATCGATCCTGACGTCCTTCCCGTCCTTGCTGATGGCGGGACATGACAGTCGGGAGACGCAGGTGTAGCACCTGACGCATCTGTCCCGATCGATCCCGTAGGTCGATCGCTTGAGCTTCCCCTCCTTGCGCTCCGCAAGCGGGCAGGGATGCTCGGCGATGATGACGGACAAGGAACCGCTCTCGACCGCTTCCTTGATGGCTTCGGTCGTCGTCTCGAGATCGTAGGGGTCGACCGTCCTCACGTTCTCGACCCCGCATGCCCTGACGATGGGCTCAAGCGGGATGGACGGGGTCTCAACCCCTCCATGCTCCCTTCCCACGCCAGGATTGGGCTGGTGCCCCGTCATGGCGGTCGTACGGTTGTCGAGAATGACCAGAACGAACTTGTGGTCGTTGTAGACGGCGTTGATGAGCGGAGGTATGCCGGCATGGAAGAACGTGGAATCGCCGATGAACGCGATGACGTTCTGATCGGTGACCTGTGAGAACCCGCCAGCCGCGCCTACGCTCGATCCCATGCATAGGGTGAGATCGGCACACTGCATGGGCGGCTGGACGCCGAGGGTGTAGCAGCCGATGTCGGTGGAATAGATGGCGCCCTTGGACCCCACGGCCTTCTTTGCCGCATAATATGTGGCGCGATGAGGGCATCCGGCGCACAGCACCGGAGGGCGGGGCGGCAGAGGAAGGTCGGGCTGCTCGGCCGGGGTGCTTTCAGGCCTCACGGGCAGGATGTCCTTGAGCGAGAGGATGAGGTCGGGGGAGTACTCGAAAGCGCGGGGCAGATGGCCTGTGCGCTTGCCCAGTATCTCGACGTTGATGTGATGTTGCTGCGCGATGCGGCGTACCTCATCCTCCAGGTAAGGCTCCAGCTCCTCAAGGATGACCACGCGCTCCTTGCCGGCCAGGAACCTGCGGACCTTCTCCTCCGGTACGGGATTGGTGAACCCCAGCTTCAGTATCTCCACGTCCTTGAGCCATTCGCGTGCATAGGTGTACGCGACGCCGCTTGCGATCACCCCTATCCTGGAGCTCGTGCCGAACACGCAGTTCAGCAAGGAGCTCTCGGAGAGCTTGAGGGCGTGCTCCATGCGTTTCAGCTGCTCCACGCGAAGCGCCCTTGCATTTGCCGGGACGGTAACGAACCTCCTGGGATCCTTCTCGAAAACGCCTTTCGCCACCGGGCGGGGCGGCTTGTGAAGGTCCACTGCCCCGCGGGCATGGTTCACACGAGTGGTGGTCCTCAACAGGACCGGAACGGATAGGAGTTCGGAGAGGCGGTACGCTTCGAGCACCATGTCGCGAGCCTCGGCGGGGCTGGAAGGCTCCAGCATCGGCAGGAGGCCCAGCTTCGCATAGTAACGGTTATCTTGCTCGCTCTGGGAGCTGTGGCATGAAGGGTCGTCGGCCGTCATCACCACCATGCCCGCCCTCACGCCCGTGTAGGCGAGCGTCATGAGGGCGTCGCTGGCAACGTTCAGTCCTACATGCTTCATGAACGCGAACGACCGAACGCCGGATATGGCGGCCGCTCCGGCCACTTCCAGGGCCACCTTCTCATTGACCGAGTACTCGAAGTACATCCCCGCCGTGGCGGCGATGTTCTCCAGCACCTTTCCGACCTCCGAGGACGGGGTCCCCGGATAGGTCGCTGCCAGTCCCACGCCGGCCTCTATCAGCCCTCGGGCGATGGCTTCGTTGCCCAGTAATAGAAGTCTCCCGCTGTCTGCCAGCAGCCTTTCCAACTCTTCACTTCCTACCCGCCTCCACCTTGGCCTTCAGCACTTCCAGCTCACCGACGATGAGATCCTGTATCTCGGCGACCTGCGCCGGAGTGAGGTGCTTGAAACGCCCCTGGAGGCGAAGATAGTGCTCAACCGGCTTCAGGTTTTTAATCTCTTTGGTGAAACGATACTGGCCATCCCGATATTCGTAGAGGGGGAACATGCCGGTGCGGGTGGCGAGGGAGGCGGCCTCGATGGTCTTGGAGGGGTCCATCCTCCAGCCGGAAGGGCATGGCGATAGTATGTGCAGGAACTTGGGCCCTCGTATGGACTTGGCCGTCCTGACCCGCTCGATCAGGTCCTCGGGGTATGCGATGTTTGCCGTGGCGCCGTACACGATACCGTTCTCGACCATCATCTCGAGGATGCGTTTCTTTCCCCTGCGGCATGCCATCTCCTTGCCGGCGGGCGTGGTGGTCGTCCACGCACCGCACGGGGTGGCCCCCGAACACTGCACCCCGGTGTTCATGTATGCCTCGTTGTCGTACATCACGTACAGGAAGTCTGTGCCCCTGTCGACGGCCCCTGACAACGACTGCAGTCCGATGTCCACCGTGCCGCCGTCCCCGGCCCAGCCGACCACCGTCACATCGTCGAGCCCTTTGACGTCCAGCGCGGCGCGTATGCCTGAAGAGGTGGCGCCTGTGCATTCGAAGGCATGGTCGATCATCGGCACCCGGAGCGAGTATCGAGGCCACACTCCAGGTATGACGGCGCAGCAGCCTGCCGGGATGTTGATCACCGTCCTCGGCCCCAGCGCCTTGAGCAGCATGCGCATCGCTATGGGTTCGCCGCAACCGGGGCAGGCGCTATGTCCCGGATACATGAGCTCCTCATGAGGTATGGTGAACCTTCCCTTCCTTTCGCCGTCCGACATCTCACCACCTCCCGGAACCGTCCTTCAGACCGACCCATTCGACCTTCCTGTCCAGGCCGCGCTCGGCCACCTCCAGCATGTCACGGAAGATCCATTCCATATGCGCGGCCGTCACGTCCCTTCCGCCCAGCCCCCCGATGTAGTTCTTCACGATGCTGTCCGTACCGTGCAGGGCGGACCGGACCTCATTGAACATCGCCCCCCCATCGCCAAAGGTATAGCTTCGATCGAAAACCCCGACCATCTTCCTGGAGCCCAGCCTTGAGATCTCCTCCGACGGGAACGGTCTGAAGACCCGGATGCGCGCCACCCCGACCCTGGCGCCCTCCTCCCGGAGACGATCCGCGACCTCCTTGGCCGTTCCAGCGGCCGAGCCGGCGACGACGAGAACGGCGTCCGCGTCTTCGGTCCCATACTCTTCGACCAGGCCGCCATAGCCTCGCCCGAAGATCCTGCTGAACTCCTTGTCCGCCTGTTTGATCCGCTCCTTCGCACCCTCCATGTCCGCTGCGATGCGGTAGCGGAACTCCATCCACCAATCCGGCATTATCAAGCCGCCGAGGCGAGCAGGTCTTTCCATGTCCAGTTTCACCGGGGGATCGAACCGGGGGAGATACTCGTCCACCAATCTCTGGTCGGGAATGTCGACTGCATCCACGGTATGGGTGAGGATGAATCCGTCGACCACCACCATGGCCGGTAGCATGACCGAGGGATCCTCCGCTACCCGGTAGGCCATGAGGACGGTGTCCAACACCTCCTGGTTGTTCTCGCAGAAGAACTGCATCCAGCCCACGTCCCGCTCGGCGATGACGTCCATATGTTCACCCCATATGTTCCACGGCCCGCCTATGGTGCGGGCCGCCACGGGCATGACTATGGGGCGCCTGACGCCAGACGCCCACATGAGTACCTCATGCATGAGGGCGAGCCCGTGGGACGATGTCGCCGTGAAGGTCCTCGCTCCAACGTATGATGCCCCTATCAGGGCGGACATGGCCGAATGCTCGCTCTCCATCAGTAGGAAGCGGGCGTTCAGCTCCCCGCGTGACACCATCTCGGCCAACTTCTCCGAGATCGTGGTCTGCGGAGTGATCGGATATACGGCGGCGACCTCCACCCGGGCGAGCTTGGCGGCGAGGGCGGCGGCATGATTGGCGGTGATGGCGTCTATCATAGCGGCTCCCTCTCCATCGTGATGGCGCCGGGGCGGCATTCGTTGGCGCATATACCACAGCCCTTGCAATGAAGCAGGTCCACCGACGGGTAGTCGCCCTCCTCTCGCACGATCATGCTGAGGTCCGGGCAGAACTTCCAGCAAGAGTAGCACAGCACGCACTTCTCCGCATCGATGACGGGCCTGAAGGTCCTCCACGTACCGGTGTGCATATCCTCCGTCGTCCGCGTGGTCACCTGGACGGGAGGCAGGTCGCGATATGTCCTATACGTTCATCTCACCCCCCGCTCGTAGGTCTCGAGGGCCGCTTGGGCGTTCTCCTCCTTCCTGGCCGGCGCCATGTATCTTATGGCGTCCAACACGGCATCGATGGGGATGATGTCGCACTGCCTGGCCAGGCCTCCAAGGATGGCGGTGTTGACTATCGGCGCCGAGGGAGACCCTAGATGATGCGTCAGGGCGATGGATGTCGCATCCACGGTCGCCAGCCGACGATCGGTGGGCAGCCCCAGTTCCTCCGCCTTATGCGGGGAGTTCACCAGGACCGTCCCGTCCTCCTTCAGGCCCGACAGGACGTCGGTCAGGCGTATCAGCGCTTGATCCAGGACAACCACGTGGTCGGGTTCGTATATGCCCGTATGAAGCCGGATGGGGCGTCGATCGATACGACAGAACGCCGTAACCGGAGAACCTTTACGCTCGACGCCGAAGAATGGAAACGCGGAGGCGCTCAACCCCTCCATGATGGCGGCCCTGGCCAAGATCTCCGAGGCCAGCACCGCCCCTTGTCCTCCTCTCCCGTGGAATCTGATCTCTATCAAATGACCTTCCCCCCTATCCGTCCTGATCCCCACATCAGAACGTATGCTGGAACGTTACCACTTGAGGAGGAATTATTTAAGGTATGCGATTTTTCCAATGAGAAAGGATAATTATTGCACCGATGCATCGTGGATGCGATGGATATTGCCAGCCTTTCCTTCAGGACGTTCGCTCACGCCACTGAGGATGATGAAAGAGTGGAGCAGGCGCTAAGGTTCGCATCAGGGGCCGATGATGTCGAGAGGAGTCGGAGCGAGGGCTATCACGGCAACCCGATCACGGTGATGGAGGCCAAGATAACCCGTTCCAGGGAGATACGTGACTTCTTCGCGTCCCTCGACACGAATGACGTCCGGAAGCTCCTGGATACGCTGGAGCTTAGGGTCGATGAGGAATCGATGTTCTTCCTCCGGTTGGACAAACAGGAGGCGTACCAGGGGCGCATCGTATTGGGAAGGGGCGACGACGTCATATCGGTCCGCGGGAAGGTTAAATCGTATCCTCAAAGCAGGGAGAACGCCATCAATGCGATGAGGGACTTCCTGAGCAATGAGCTGGAGAGGCGGTCCCGCAAGGGTTGATCCCTATCAGGGCATTGGCCCAGGTGTCCGTCTTGCGCACTGGGCATCGCTTATGCAGGGTCCCTGATAGACCTCAATGATGTGTCGGTTCGAACTCCCCGCATTCACTCGCCTGGGGGGAAAACGATTTGACCGCTCCGACCAATCTCTGTACATCGAACGGTACGGGGCGATGGGCAGCATGCCAAGGGTCATTCATTTCGAGATCCCTGCAGAGGATCCAGAGAGGGCGGTGGAGTTCTACAAGAAGGTGTTCGGCTGGAAGATCGACAAGTGGGAAGGTCCTATCGACTACTGGCTTGTGATGACGGGGGAGAACGATGAACCCGGGATAAATGGCGCGATCCACGATAACAAGAACTTCAAATCGGTCGTCAACACGGTCGCAGTAGACTCCATCGATGAACAGCTGGAGAAGGTGAGGCAGGCCGGAGGGAAGGTGCTCATACCGAAGGGGTCGGTGAAAGGGCTAGGATACGTGGCCTTCGCCGAGGACACCGAAGGGAACGCCTTCGGGATGCTGCAGAGAGATCCCACCGTCGAGTAGACACCTTCGACGTGAACTATGGAATGACGGTTTATCGGTGGAGCGTACGTCACGTCGTCTGAACGGGCTCTTTCATCGGATGCCGACGAAGAGGAAAGCCTATCAGATTCCCGGTCGGTGGTGAACGAATGGGCCAGATAGATGAGACGAAGGTCATTCCATGCTAAGTGCACTTGCCTAAAGTAACTCAGGCCACTGAGGACAGACCCATCACCCTGTCATGCGTGGCAACGCTCAAATACCGAACCGAGTATCATCTGGCAGAGCAGGGGTAGCCAAGCTTGGCCAACGGCGCAGGACTTAGGATCCTGTCCTTAGTGGTCCGTGCGTTCAAATCGCACCCCCTGCACCACTGCCATTTCATCGATCACTGCAAGGCCAGCGGCCAGATGCATGATGTTCAGGGCATTGATGCCTGACAAAAAAGTACGATGTCCGCCCATAGAAATGGCCTTTGAAAAGTGGTTTTTGAAGGGGTTAGGTCGACCTTTTCATCAGGAGGATGAAAGGTCCTTTTCGACTATAACCCCACCAGAGGGCATGTACAGGATGCTCACGACCTTGTCATTCCCTACATCCTGCTTGAGTATGTAGAGATAGTCGCCCTGGCTTACCGTTCCGTCCCCGGTGTTGTCGACGAAGTAGACGGTCCCTGCTACAAGGCCGCCGCCCTTATATTCGGTCAGAGCGAGTGGGCCGGCGGCGAGGCCGCCGACATTTAGATTGCTGAACTTCGTGCTTGGACTGAACACGCTAAGGGTCAGCTTGTATACTTCCACATCCTCGATCGTGATCTCTTCAACATTGGTTACCTGTCCAGTGGGTGTGACGGCAGTATCGCCACCAAGACCCATGACCATCACGTACAACACCGCAGCAAGTACGACGGTGATTGCGACCATAAGGATTGTCGCTATGACCGGCGACACGCCCTTACGGTCTCTCCAATGCCTCTTCCTCATCATACTCATTCTCCTTCGAGGCCATCCCCACTGGGCTTGATAATGTTGGGAATATAAAAAAGATTTCTAAAAGAATTTAATTGTCGAACTATAGGTATCGGGGGGTGGGCGGGCAGATGAAGAGAAGATTGAACAGAGGACTTGGATCCACCCTGCCCTATCAGACATTAATATCTATGTATTTTA
This sequence comes from Methanomicrobia archaeon DTU008, assembly GCA_001512965.1. GTDB lineage: Archaea > Thermoplasmatota > Thermoplasmata > Methanomassiliicoccales > Methanomassiliicoccaceae > DTU008. The sequence goes on along the minus strand of LFRW01000053.1, from coordinate 26,970 downwards.
ACAAATCGATATCAATATTGGTATCGCGCCGGGCAAGGAAGGCTAAGGAAGGCTAACATTGCCAGCAAGCGTTGGAACGTTAATGTTCGTTGAAACGTGATGTGGAACGATGATCGTTACTCGAATGCTAAACATTCCAGGATCGATGTCATGGCTAACCTACATGACGCCTTGGAGGACATGGTTTCAGTGGAAAGATAATAATGTGTTCACTGCGATTTGCAAGACGGTAATGGAACATGAGCGATCACGACAATGAAGGTAAACAGGGGAAGAAGGAAGACCTGAGCGCCAAGGTGTTCAGGCTCCAGGACCTCATCTCATATCAGGAAGGTACCGTGGCGAGCAGGATGCTCATCAACAAGAAGGTGGGGACCATCACCGTGTTCTCGTTCGACGAGGGCGAGGGGCTATCCGAACATACCGCACCTTACGATGCGCTCGTGACCATCCTCGATGGAAGAAGCGAGATATGGGTGGCTGGTGAGACCTTTCAGCTAAAGGAGGGAGAATCCATCATCCTCCCGGCCAATAAGCCGCATGCCCTGAGCGCCATCACCAGGTTCAAGATGATGCTCACGATGATAAGGGATTGAACATGGGCTCTGAAGACAAGGAAGGCAGCTACTGCACCATCTGCGGTGGCATCTCTCCGGCGAAGATCACTACCAAGCAGATCGAGATAGATGGGAAGCTCATCGGCATCGATGGGATAGATGAGATCATCTCCGAGGTGAGGGGGTTGGGCCTTTCCGATGATGCCGCCACCATTGAAGAGCTGTTGAAGAGAGTGAAGAAATCGAACTATGTTCCCTCCAGCAAGTCGAAGGAATATGGCGAAGCATTGCTGAAGGAATACAAGGACAAGGGTTGAAATTGTTCAGCGGATGTCCCGGTTCTGCCAACCTTCGTACTCCGACGCTATCGATCAGGAAGTGTCCCGAATGTGGCCAAGATGTCGAGGTGTTCTCGAGCGATGTCAAGGTAGCTTGTGATAACTGTGGCTTCACCATCTACAACGAGATATCCGGCTGCGTGAGATGGTGCAAACATGCCAAGGAGTGCCTCGGCGAGGAGCAGTATAATAGGCTCATCAAGGAAGGAGAACGATAGTCTCCACCACGGCCAAACCCTTTCCTCTTTTCAATGAACGATTAGCTGTACGACCAGACTTCGCCACCGGAGATGTTTGCGGGGCGAACGGTCAACGGCCAGGAATCCTGTCACCTGCCCGTGATCTACGAGATCTCAGGCGACATGTGACGGTGTTACCAGGTCATGTCAAACACTTTGAAATATGGGCGGAGACCAAGAAATAGCGATCGATATGACTTCAAGGAGCGAGATGCTTCTAGAGAATGTTCGGCATGTAAATCCCGACACCCTCCAGAGAAGTCCAGCATACTCTCAGGTGGTGGAGGTCACCGAGCCCGCCAGGACCATTTACATCAGCGGGCAGAACGCGGTGGACAGGGTCGGGAACATCGTTGGGATCGGGGACATTGGAAAGCAGGCCGAGCAGATAATGAGGAACCTCAGGGTTGCCCTCCATGCGGTCGACGCCGATCTGGAGCACGTGGTCAAATTCACCATCTTCATCGTCCAGGGCCAACCCCTCGAGCCGGCCTATGAGGCGTATCTGCGCGCCTGGGGCAATAGGAGCAATCCCCCCACGGTCACGGCCGCCTACGTTGCCGGCCTGGCCCGTCCAGAGGCCCTCTTGGAGATCGATGCCATAGCGGTGGCTCCGCTATGATCTAGAAAAGCGTTTCATGAACGGGGGGACGATGCGAGAACGCCTATCATATATATCGAGACCTGGCAGTTAGGTACGATGAGGTGGAGGTCCGCTCTCGCCATCGTCATCCTTCTCCTGACAGCGGTGCTAGCGGCTGCAATCTTGGCCGACATGGTCAGTCTCGGCACGTTCATCGGCCCTTACCGTCTCGCTCATTGGGCAGGTTGGATCGGAGCGCTGTTCGTGGCGATCTATGCGCCGGCATATCATTTCCTGAAGCGTGCTTGGCCCAAACGTGCGAAGTTGCTGCTCGACATTCATTCGTTCGGCTTCCTACTGGCCTTCCTGCTCATCACACTGCATATCGCCAGCCAGCTGAGCCGGCCTCCCCAGTCCTATCCCGTTCTGGGGGAAGGCATCGCCCTCTTCATCACCATGGTGCTCCTGGTAGCGACCGGCATGATGCAGAGGTTCGCCGCTTCAAGGTTGGGGTCAAAAGGATGGTATACGTCCAGGACGAACCAGACGGTGCATGTGAGCCTGCTTTCGGCGTTCTACATCATCATCGTCGTCCATGTGCTCCTTGGCCTTGGACTGATCTAGATGGATGGATGGGTTTGATGGCCGATCCAAAGGTATCGGCCGTTGGTTCGAGTGACGAGCGAGGTCATCAAAGGATCTTGGCGCCTGCATCGGGGCCGGACTTGCAGTCGTAGACCCCGGTCACCTTCATCACGATGAGCTGATTGCACACCAGCTTCTTGTCCTCCATGACCTTCTGCTTCATGTTCTCGTAATCCGGACCCTCGTTGACCAATGTGACATCGCCCTTGATCTTCAGGCAGCCCTTGGTCTGTGGGCCCCATACGTAGATGCAAGCACGCGGGTTCTCTCGGAGGTTCTTCTCCGTGGCCTTCATGAACTGGTTGCCTATCCACAGGGTCTCGGGATCCATCACGTACAGGACCCCGACGGGGACGACGTTGGGCTCGCCGTCGGCAGAAGCAGTGGCAAGAGGCATCACCCTGGTGGCCTTGATCATCTCTATCATTTCGGACGTCAGCTTGACCATGATACGTCATTGTCAAGATGATTATATGTTAATTGAGGCATCTAACCGATCCAGTTCCAGGCCAGCATCTAGATGGGTGGACCGGCTGGTATCGATCGGTACGCGTTATTTTATACCTGGTAATGAATTGGAGAAAGTATACACGGATAGGATCCGTGGAACCAACCAATAGGTAATCGTAATGAACGAGAGAAGAGGCGGATATAGGCGCGACGAGCCGCGCGAGATGCACCCAGCGACTTGCTCCGATTGCGGAGCTGAGACCACTGTTCCTTTCAAGCCAACCGAGGGCAGGCCGGTCTACTGCAGGGAATGCTACCAGAAGCACAGGCCAGCCCGCGAACGCAGGTACTGAACCTTGCCAACCCTTTTTATAAAACCCCTTAACCAACCCTTTTAACGACATCCTTTCTCGACATGGGTCGTCTCGACCGCCTTATCATCCATCTCGACACCAAGCGCCGCTAAAAGTTCAAATGCCTCAAATGGGGTTCTTGATGTGAGATAGGGCTGATCCCGATGTCAAGGCTCAATGAGGCGGCCACCGTCGCCATGCGAGATTGTCTAGGCCTGAGGTCAGGCGAGGAAGTTCTGATATTGACCAACTTCGAGAATCCCGATTCCTTCGAGATATCGAGGGCGTTGTTCGATGCGACGAAGGCCATGGGGGGAAAGCCCGTCATCATGGTCCAGGAGTCCAAGACCTCCGTGGACTATGCCGAGAACGTGGTCCTAAAGGCCATGGAAGCCGCCCCGGACATCATCATATCCATATCTTCATTTAAGATGGGGAAGGATCCCTACGGCGTTCACGTGGGCTACGTCGGAAAAGATGGACAAAAGTACGAACACATCTTCCATCGCTTGATGCATGGAGACCGGCGCATACGCGGCTTCTGGTCTCCGGGGGTCACCAAGGACACCTTCGAACGCACCGTGGCGGTCGACTATGCCGAGATGCGATCGATCGCTGGGAAGCTGAAGGAGGTTCTCGACTCCGGAGAGAGCGTTCGGGTCACAGCTCCCGCCGGCACCGATGTGACGTTCTCGATCAAGGGGAGAGAGGCGAAGCTTGACGATGGGGACATGAGCGCGCCGGGCTCGGGCGGCAATCTGCCCGCCGGAGAGGCCTTCATATCGCCTGCCAACGGAACGGCGGAGGGAGTGATCTGCTTCGACGGGACCATGGACCTGATCACGTCCTCCCCCATACCCGAGGTGCCGGTCAGGGTCGTCTTCAAAGATGGGTTCGTGACCGAAGTGACGGGGGACACGACAGCTGCGAAGTTGCTGGAGGTCATCAAGCTGGGAGAGATGAAGGCGAGGGAGATCGGGAACGCCGAGATGGAGCGCAATGCCCGCAACCTAGGCGAGATGGGGATCGGCATCAACTATGCAGCGCGGATGGTGGGAAACATGCTGGAGGATGAGAAGGTCGGGAAGACCGTTCATTTCGCCATCGGCATGAACTATGACAACGATGCCAAGGCATTCATCCATCAGGACTGCCTTGTGAAGGAGCCATCCGTATGGGTGGACGGTCGACAGATAATGAAGGATGGAAACATCCTCCTATGAAACCTCTTATTACTATCAATTAAGAGAATAGTATTTTATCCTCATCCCTCACAATAGCATCAAACATTACATATGTTCGGAACCGATAATAGTAACCTTCTTATAGAAGGACAAACGAATTATAATGGAGGATGAGAATGAGCCAAGAGAACACCGCTATTACATTTGAAATTTTGTCGCGAGCCATCATGAACAAGATGGGCGTGACCAGGGAGATCTCCGATGACATCTCGCTCAGGGTGCTCAACTATTTTGGGTACGATGACGAGATCATAGACAACGTCCTTGACCAGGATGACCGGAGGATGTTCTACTTCCTGCAGGACGTCGAGTTGCTGAGCACCCACTGGGAAGAGGTCGTCTTGCCCAATGGAAGGATGTGGAGGGTATTCTACTGGGCGCTGAACGTGCCAAAGATCCTGGAGTACGCCAGGCCTCGAAGGGATGAATCGGCCGTCGAGATCGGCCTTTACGATTCGCTTCCGGAGGACGTGTGGTCCCGGCAGACCGCCTGAGCGTCTGCACCTTTTTTTATATTATCTTTCATAATGTCCGTCGATACGATGGACGATGGGAGAAAGATCCTTGTCATCATCATGGATGGTCTGGGCGACCGCGCCGTGAAGAGTCTTGGCTACAAGACCCCGCTGCAGTGCGCTAATAAGCCGAATATCGATTGGTTCGCCGCGAATGGGACTTCTGGCATCATGGATGTCATCGCTCCGGGCGTTCGCCCCGGTTCCGACACCTCCCATCTGGCGATACTGGGTTATGATCCTTTCGAAGTGTACACCGGCCGAGGCCCCTTCGAGGCGGCGGGGGTGGGCCTGGTGGGAAAGGCAGGGGATGTTGCGTTCCGTTGTAACTTCGCCACCGTGGACGATAGGATGAACGTCACGGACCGACGGGCCGGGCGCATCAATGCGCCAGACACCACCGAGCTGGCGAGAACCCTTGACGGTATGAGCATCGGTGACGTGACAGCCGTCGTGAAGGAGGCGACCGAGCATCGCGCGGTCCTCATACTGAAAGGGCCTGGGCTATCTCCCTATGTCACCGACGCCGACCCGCACGCATTGAGCGTCGTGAGCGAGTCCGAACCGCTCAGGCCGGAGGCTACAAGAACGGCCGAGGCCGTCAACGAGTTCGTCCGCCGCTCCTATGAAGTGCTGAAGGACCACCCCGTGAACGAACGCAGGGTGGCCGAGGGGCTCCCCCCTGCGAACATCATGCTTCCGCGCGGGGCCGGGGTGTTCCCGGACATCCAACCGTTCCAGGAAAAGTATGGCATGTCCGCCTCGGGAGTGGCGGGCGTATCGCTCATCAAGGGCATCTGCCGCGTTTGCGGGCTGGAGGTGATAGAGAACGCCAGTTGCACAGGCGGGGTCAACACTGACATGGAGGCAAAGGCCTGCGCCGCCCTGAGGGAACTGGAACGGAAGGACTTCGTCCTGATGAACGTCAAGGCCACCGACATCAACTCCCATGATGGCGATCCACGCAGGAAGATCGAATCCATTGAGCGCCTTGACGCGATGGCGAAGATCATCAGGGAGGGCATCCCCCAGGGAACCGTGGTCGCCCTGGCCGCCGATCATTGCACCCCGGTCGAGAAGGGCGATCACTCAGGAGACCCGGTTCCGCTCACGATCTACGCGGAGGATGGTATCAAGGACGGCGTGACATCATATGACGAGGTGTCCTGCTCCCGAGGTGCCCTTGGCCGCATCAGGGGGGTCGACCTCATGCCGATCTTGATCGACAAGGCTGACAGGTCGGAGAAGTTCGGGGCCTGAGATGCGATACTGGTATTGCCCAAGGGACGATCGCATCAGGCCGATGAAGAGGTCTGCCGACGGCCGCTGCGACATCTGCCTGCAGGATTGTGTGCAGATAAGGGTGAAGCATAGCATCCATGGGTACATCATGTACGCCCTGGACATCGTCGCGGCCATCATGATCGTGCTGTACCTTGCCCACTATCAGTTCGACGCCGACTTCGCCTCCTTCGTTAGGGCGGTGAACGAGGTCGCATACATCGGGGCGATGTTCGCCCTGATATTCGTTTCCTTCATCTTCTCCGGCCTCGACATGGTACGCATGCAAGCGGAAGCGCTGAGGATCGGCCGGGAGGGGCGGGACGGAACGTGAGCATCATCGGGCAAGAGGCAAGGTCATCATCGCGTGCCATGACGCCTCCCATGTCCTGGCGCCATGTTCCCCATGCTCTCCGAGCGGTAATGCCAGCGCTCACCAGTAGGAGTACAGGTCACTGCACGCCTCTAAGATAGTGGCCAGCAGTGATGGCTCCGCACTTCCGCTTGATGCGGTTCTTCATGCCAAGGTCCCTCTTGTGAAACGCTTCCGCCACCATGGCGCACAGCTCTGGCGGTCTGCCGCGCAGGTCGAGGGCGTATGAATCTATCCCGAGACGGTCCATCTCTCCCATGAAGTCCAGCAGGAACAGGTCGGCCGAGTTGAGGATATGGGCCCAGCCATGTTCATCCCGGACCACCGGGAACCTTTTACCCATCTCATCCTTCAGAGTGCCCTCCTTCAATGTGGGGTCACGGGTGATCATCAGTTCAACGCGCCCGAACACCAGGACCTCCAATGCTCTGTCGTCGTACCTTGTCAGATCTACCAGGTCCTGGCGGGATAGTTCGACGGAGACCTGTTGCATGTCCAGTACGGGTGTCGTGAGCGAGTTGAACAGGTTGAGGAAATAAGAGCCATATGTCCTCCGATCGGCATACTTCATGGCCTGTCCCGGGGAATGTACCATGACGGCCTCGGCATCCACCTCGGGTATCCTCGGGGTTATTCGAGGCAATGAAAGCACGAACTCCTTCCCTGCCTCCAGACACATCTTTCTGGCATCCTCCACGTGGCCATCCATGTCATAGTATGCTCGATCGATGAAGGGCAGTACGGCGCGAAGGGCGCGCAGGGAGGAAATGTGAGCGGACAGCGCTGCCTTGCGGGTAGCCCTCTTGACCGTTGGAAGGGTGTATCCGCCGCGACCCTTGCCCATCGGACGTACGGATGGCAGCTGGAAGCGCGATATCATCCCCTCGATCTCTGGAAACTCGCGGTCCTTCGTCTTGTATGCCATATATTCGCCCAGCTCGAGGCGGAACGGGGATCGGACAAGGGTTCCGCCACCCTGATGCATAGGCGAACGCACCTCGAAGCCTCCGATCTTCTCATCCCCTCTATAGAATGTGATGCCGTCGCCCTCCGCCAGCGACATGGTGGGGATCCAGACCTCCCTTCCCCGGGACTGAGCGATACCGAGCGGCCGGCACCTTGATTCAGCATAGTCACGCTGCATAACGTCCGTACCGCCAAGATAGCCGCGGCTGAACCCCCTGTTGAACGCCACCTCGAGCAGTTCCCGCTCTCTCTGGGTCATCAGCTCCTCCTCCCCCCTTGCCGCCCGCTCCACCGCCGCCTTGTAAGCTTTGGTGGCGAGATATACATAGGTGGGGGAGCGGAGCCGTCCCTCGATCTTGATCGAGCCAACGCCTATGTCCATGAGGTCGGGTATGGAGTCCACGCAGAACAGGTCGGCGGGGGACAGTGTGAACGATGTCTCACCTGCCAGCGAATAGCGCTTGCGGCAGGGCTGGGCGCACATGCCCCTGTTGCCCGAACGCCCGCCCAGCATGGACGAGAACAGACATTGGCCGGAGAAGCAGTAGCATAGCGCCCCGTGGATGAACACCTCGGTGCCGATGCCGCCTTCCCTGGTGATATGCCCTATCTCCTTCAGGTCAAGCTCTCGCGCGAGGATCGCCCTCTCGGCGCCGGCCTCCCTCGCCCACCTGGCATCTTCCACCGAGTGCACGCCCATCTGCGTCGAGGCATGGATGGCTATCGGGAAGTTGTCCCTTATCATGCGCATCAAGCCCCGATCCTGGACGATGATCGCGTCCGCTTCCATGGATGAGAGATTGTCAATGTACGGGAACGCGATCGATAGTTCGGATTGCTTGACCAGGGTGTTCACTGTGACATATACCTTCACGCCTCGATCGTGCGCCGCCTTTATCGCCGCCTTGATCTCTGAGTCCGAGAAGTTCGGAGCGAACCTGCGAGCGCCGAACAGTTTCCCTCCGAGGTATACGGCGTCGGCTCCGCCAAGAAGAGCGGCCTTCAGCGAATCCTTGGAGCCTGCAGGGGCAAGCACTTCCATGGTTCAGCCAATGTGATCCCCAAGTTAAAGGTAGTGCAAGTGTGAACTTCAACGAGGATGTCTACCATCCAGCTTAGCGGCCGCCATCATCTGCCGAAGGGAGGCGAACCTCCTTCCGTGATCTTGAATATCGAGGCGTCAGGCATCTCGTATAGCTCTTGTGATATCTTCTCCTCGGTGGCATGAGTGGTCTCGGTGTCGATGCGGGCCCGTATCTCAGGCAGCAGATCTATCCGCAGATGCTCGAAACCGTCGGAGAACTCCGCCGAGGCCTCGCCATCATCCCTCAGTGTGATATTTCCCTTGCCGAGCGTGCAGCAGGAAGACATCTGGACCCCATCGGCCATGCATGAGAGGGGCCTTCGGGTCCCGCTGTGCAGCAGGGCATAGATGCGCTCGGGGAATCTCGCTCGGGCGATCACTCCCATACGATAGCCGATGACGGCATATGGCCCTAGATGACCGTGGAAACGCTTGAGGTCGATGAGTTCCTTTGGAAGTGTGGACATCGAGGGCCAAAGAACCTTTCCCGATAAGGTACTTTTCCCGGGAAAGTGTTAAAACACCTGCAAGTGCTGGAGCTGCCGTGGAGAAGGAACCGTCCTGGAAGGCCAAGAGGGCAATGTTCCTGTTCGCGTCGGTCTGGACCGCGCTCGTCATCCTGACGCCGTTCACCGTCGGTCCCGGAAGCCTGGATGACCTATCGGGAAGCGTGGGAACGATCGATAACGACTTCGACGACCTCAACATCATCGCCAAGATAGTGTATCTGATCGGCGACCTGAACTGTCATACAAAGGTCGAGAGGTCGCTAGAGCTCAATGGAAACCAGATGGCTTTCTGTGCCAGGGATGTAGGTCTATTCCTTGGTCTGAGCGTTGGAATGGCCGCAGTGATCGTTCTGGAGCCAAGGTTCAGATGGATCCTCGTGATCGCGATGGCAGCGCCCATAGTGATCGATGGCACCGCACAGCTGCTTTTCGATTATGAATCGAACTATATCTTCCGCATCATCACGGGGGCCATGGGCGGTTCGGCCGCCGCCTTGTTCCTCGGACACGTCGCCGATAGTGTTCTTAGAATAAGGTGAGAAGAGTGAGACAGGCAGGCACGGGAAGTCCTGACGGGAGGCCGCCTTTGGTTCCATTTTGGAGCACACGACTTAGGTCTTGGTGCATATGCGAGAGCGGTCTTATTCCCTACCTGTCCCGTCTGGAGTCAGCGCTACCTATGGATATATAGTTGTTGCAATCATTTCGTTGTTTCAGGAACGTTCGATTAAGAATATTTCATTGCGAATTATGAAAATCCCTTTCGATGAGCGGATTTCGCATTGAGAAGGGTCCTGATGATGTCAAAGATGGAGGGCACCTCGATTATGATCGATCGCAAGGGGTCGTGGCGAGAGGGTAAGATCGAGGGTGAGGGATTATAGAATAGTTATATATAGGCCAATGCAATCATTGAAACATCGTCCTGTTGACCGGTGGCCGACAGGCGTGATGATGTTCAGGCCGTCTTCTTGCATCCAGAATGTATGGCAAGTCGACAAATTATAAATATGGCCGCTTTCATTCGATAGATACCGAAAAGCATCATCTTTTAACCGCTTTTAAGGGTTGATGGCACATGGCTAATGGTGAGCTTAAGACGGGCACAACCACGATCGGGATCGTTTACAAAGATGGAGTTGTTATGGCCACTGAGCACAGGGCCACCATGGGCAACATCATCGCTCACAAGGATGTCCAAAAGTTGTTCAAGATCGATGACAACTTAGGCCTTACGGTCGCAGGACTTGTCGGCGATGCTCAGGTCCTAGTTCGCTACATAAAGGCAGAGGTGGAACTGTACAAGCTCAAGCGGGGCACTCAGATGTCCGTCAAGTCTGCCGCAACACTGCTGAGCAACATCATGCGCGGAGGAGGCGGCTCCTACGGGTTCTACTACGTCGGCCTCATCCTTGGCGGTATAGACTCCCAGGGCGGCCATGTATACTCCCTCGACAGCGCGGGTGGATCCATAAGGGATGACTATACCAGCACTGGTTCCGGATCCCCGTACGCCTACGGTGTGCTTGAGGACCACTATGTCAAGGACATGGAGGAGCAGGAAGCCATCGATCTGGCGATCCGCGGCCTCAATGCTGCGATGCGTCGTGACTCCGCATCCGGCGATGGTTATGCCGTCGCCGTCATCAACAAGGACGGCTTCCGCGAGCTCACCGCCGAAGAGACCCTGGAAAGGGCCGAGGCCATAGGCTTGCGGATCGGTTACGTCCGCCAGAAGTAAAACCCATTCCCAATCCCCCTTTTACTCTTATAAATAAAATAAAAGTCTAAGCAGGAATAATTCATGAGCGCTGAGAGAATTATAGAAGATGCCAAAGAGCTCATACGGAAGCTAGCGCCTTCCGATGTCGATATCACTGGCATTGATTTCGAGGGTCCTGTGGTGGTCATCTACACCAAGGACATGGACAAGTTCGCATCCAACAATGACATCGTCAGGCAGCTGGCTCAGGGGCTCCGCCGCCGGGTGGCGATACGGCCTGACCCTTCCATACTCGCCGATCCCGATATCGTGGAAAAGCGTCTCCGTGAGATAATTCCGGAGGAGGCGCAGATCACCGACATCTATTTCGACGATGATACGGGCGAGGTCACCATAGAGGCCATTGCACCAGGCATGGTCATCGGAAAGCATGGCAGCATACTCAACGAGATCAAGAAGGAGATCGGCTGGGCGCCGAAGGTCGTGCGTGCACCTCCCATCCCGTCCAAGACCGTCTCCGACATCCGCAACTATCTGAGGCAGATAAGCGATGAGCGCAAGGCGTTCCTGAAGAAGGTGGGCCGACGACTTAGTCGCCAGAGGATCGAGGGAGAGACGTGGATCAGGACCACCGGCCTGGGGGGCTATCGAGAAGTGGGTCGTTCAGCCACCCTGCTCAGCACGAGGGAGAGCAAGATCCTCATCGACTGTGGTGTCGATCCGTCCGACCGTGAGGGAGGGACCCCTTACTTCAACGCTCCCGAACTGCTGCCCCTGGACAGTATCGACGGCGTCGTCATCACTCACGCCCATTCCGATCACTGCGCGCTGCTTCCAGCACTGTACAAGTATGGTTATGATGGGCCGGTATACTGCACCCCACCTACCCGCGACCTGATGTCCCTCAACCAACTGGATTACATCAAGGTCTCGTTCGGGGAAGGGAAGAAGGCACCATACGATTCATCACATGTAAGGGAAGTGGTGGCACACTGCATACCTCTCAAGTACGGCGAGACCACCGACATCGCTCCCGACATTCGCCTGACGTTCCAGAACGCCGGTCACATTCTCGGATCGTCGGTCTGCCATTTCCATATCGGCGATGGTCTGTACAACATAGCGTTCACGGGCGACATGAAGTATGAGAGGACCTGGCTGTTCAACGCTACCGCGAACAAGTTCCCTCGGCTCGAGACCCTGTTCATCGAGGCGACCTATGGGGGATACCGCGATCATCAACCAAGCAGGACCGATGCGGCGAACAACCTGAAGGAGATCTGCGAACGCACGCTGAAGAAGGGGGGCAAGATCTTGATCCCGGTCTTCGCTGTCGGACGTTCGCAGGAGGTCATGCTCGTCCTTGAGGAGCTGATGAGGACAGGAAAGCTGCCATCCGTTCCGATATACCTGGATGGGCTCATCTGGGAGGCCACGGCGATCCATACCGCCTATCCGGAATACCTGAACTCCCAGCTGAGGACGCAGATCTTCCAGATGGGTCAGAATCCGTTCCTCTCCCCGCTGTTCAAGAGGGTGGAGACGCAGGAGATGAGAGAACGCATCTCACATGATATCGAGTCATGCATAGTGCTCTCCACCAGCGGTATGATGAACGGGGGCCCGGTGATGGAATATCTGAAGAACTGGGCGGACAACCCACAGAACACGCTCGTGTTCGTCGGCTATCAGGCCGATGGGACCATAGGGAACAAGATTCAGAGAGGTGTGAAAGAGCTAACGCTGTCCGAGAGAGGGCGTCCGGTCACGGTCAAGATGAAGATGAACATCGAAACCGCTGAAGGATTCTCGGGTCACTCCGACCGCCGGCAGCTCATGGCCTACATCGCCTCGCTGGACCCTAAGCCAGAGCGGATCATCATAGGCCATGGCGAGGAACACAAGTGCGCTGACCTGGCATCATCGCTGTACAAGAAGTTCAACGTTGAAACGCGCGCGCCCATGAACCTTGAGACCATCCGGATGAAGTGAGATCCGGCGGGGGCGATGCCCCCGTCCTTGCGGCCATGGTGAAAAATCCCGTTGAGGTAATTTTAATATCCTATTAGCCCTTGGTGGGATGGGTCTTGGAACATGAAGCGATGCGATAGATGCGGAGCCTTGAACTCCGAAGACACTGAGATCTGCAAAGAATGCGGAACTATTTTCGGAGCCCCTCCGGCACTACCCCAGGAGAACGAAGGGGAGAAGAAGGAGAATGGGTCCGAGCCGATCGCCATGACGCATGAGGCCGCTCCACCAGTGGTGGGCCCCGCCCTTCCGCCGACTCGAGAAAAGACGCCCGTGAGAAGCCTGAACCTGGCAGAACTCCTGTTCCTGGCATCCGGGCTGTTCCTGCTGTCGTCAGGATTCCAGAATCTAGGTGCGGGGATCAGCATCCTTGCGGTGCAGTTCGTCCTGCTCGGGATCGTCGCGACCTTGTTCGGATTGCTCCAGATAGCCTTCATCGTGATGCCGGACATGATGGCCAGCCTTGAGAAGATGAGAAGCACGATGACTGTGGTGATAGCCTTGACGTTCCTCATCTGGGGCACTGCAGCGGCATTCGGCCCTTCGGTAGGCGTTAGCGGTGGGTTCATCGCCTCCGCCGGCCTGGCCAGTACGCTGGGGATCATGCTCAATGAAGGCATGATCAGGTAAACCTCTTCCGATCATCCCATCTTCAGAAGAGGGAGAGCTTCGCACCCGGTCTGCCAAGGACGGCCACCCGGGAATCGCGTCTCTCCTTCAGGACCTCCATGCCCAGCTCGTTACCGAGACGATCGGAGAACTCCCCTATCATAGCGGGGGACGGCATGTTGTCGATCGTCATCCTACGCCGCGAGTCTCCGACGAACACATAGCCCTTTGGCTCTATGAACATGGGTTCCGCCTTCTCGTCCAGCTTGGCATATTCGTGCTCCCATCCGATGTTCCAGTCCTTTACCAGCGTGTGGCGTATGACAGTTCGAGTGTTCAAGGACGGAAGCAGTTCGAGAGTGCGATTCAGCCTCTCCCATCCATCGGGGATGCGGGGCACGCACAGTCTCTTATACACTTCCTCGTTGGGCGCTGCCACCGTCACGTATAGCTGAGTAGGCAGCGGATCGAGGCGTTCCAGAACCTCCGGGAGCGTTCCATTGGTCACCAGGAAGGTGCTCATGCCCCTTCGATGGCATACATCGATGAAGCCCGCTAGGTGAGGATACATGGTAGGCTCTCCAGAGAGCGATATGGCCACATGCCTTGGCTTACGAGACTCCTGCCACATGTCTCTTGTGCAACGGGGATCGCCGCCGAGGCCTGAGACAAGCTTCCTCTGCTCCTCTATGCAATGATCCAGTATCTCTTCGGGATCCTTCCACGGGACCTCTGCGGCCTCGAAACCTTGCACCCTCCAGCAGAAGAGACAATTGTGCGTGCATTGGTTGACCACTGGGGTCATCTGCAGGCAGCGATGCGAGCTGATGCCATAGAAGTCCTGCTTGTAGCATGTTCGCCCCTTCAGCAGCGACTGTTTCATCCAGTGGCAGAGCTTCACGGCAGCGTGGTCGCCGTGAATACGATACTGCTGCTTCTCCAATGTGCGCTTTACATCGATCGTCATGCTATCAGAATGAGAACAGTCTTGCCTGGTTCGGCGCGGGCTTTGGTGGCTCTGACGCAGGTCCAGACCTGGATTCGCTCTCCTTTTTCGGCGGGGCCTCATGGCCGTCCGTCATCTTCCTTGCCTCGGCAACGACCCGTTTGACAGCGGGGCTGTCCACCTTGTCGTTGAGCAGGAACGCGACCTCTTCCTCCTCCAGCTCCATATCCTTCACCATGGCCAGGCGGAATCTCTCATCGCGTTGGAACAGAAGCTTGAACGACGGCAGGACGTCCTGCCTTGCGGTCCTTGCCGACATGTGCGTGAGTGCACCCAGTTTGGCGGATATCTCACCTTGCAAGGCCCTGTTGCCCTTGCTGCGGGACATGCGCATCAGGTACATCGGGAACTGATACCTGATGTAGCCATGGATCTCCTTCCGCTTAGCGGCACAGACGCCGAAGCCTAGAAGATCGCCCGAGTATGCCCAGAATCGGTAATGCTGGCGACGATGAACGCGACTGAGGAAGTCGTCTGCCCTGGATACGGCCTTCATACCTCGATATAGGTCAAGATGGTCGCGATATGCATGGGGGAGGTTTTCCTCTATCCAGAGCAGTTTGGTATCGGGAGTCTCATCCACCTCCCTGAGCGCGGCCCGCGCCGCTCCAGGATCCTTGCGCTTGAAGATGTCGTCCATTACCGAGTACATGGTCTGTTCGATCTCGCGAAAGCCCATGGCGCCGACGCCGTCCTCGTCCAGCTCCGTCCTCCCGGCAGACAGGGCTTGAAGGTCGCGTATGGCGGAGCGGAGGTCGCCGTTGCTGTTCTCGGCAAGGACCTCGAGGGCGCCGTCGCTCACCTTCACACCCTGATCCGCGGCGATGCGGCGGAGTACGCTGCGCACGGTCGGCGTCTTGATCTTGGAGAACTTCACCTGCAACGTTCCGTTCTTCAGGACCGAGCTCTTCTTGCTCAGGGCATACCAGTCGTTGACGATCAATATGACCGGTTGCTTCGTCGATCGGACCAGTTCGGCGATGGCCGGGACGCCACCCCTGTCCTCCCGGCCGCTGATGTTGTCAGCCTCGTCGAGAACGATTAGCTTGAGCTTGCCATCCTTCGAGGATAGATACTCACCAGTATCGCTGAACGTTTCCCCCATGGCCCCTCTGAGCGCAATGGCCTTGATGGCATCGGCGTTCCTCTGGTCGGAGGCGTTCATCTCCACCACGTCCCAGTGGAAGTCCGCGGCGAGGGCCAAGGCCGCGCTCGTCTTGCCGGTTCCCGGGGTGCCGATCAACACGGCGGCCTTCTTGGCGGGTTTTCCCTCTTCCCAGGATTGCGCCCAATTCGTGAGGTCCTGCACCGCCTTTGGGTTGCCAACGACCTCGTTCAGGCCGCTGGGTCGATATAGTTCGGTCCAATCCTCGCTCATGGCGGGCCGAAAAAAGGGCTAATGCGATATATAGTTGTCCAAGTCATGGGTGAACATACCGTAGATACGATCGTTTCCCTGACGTGGTCTGAGGACCCAGGGCGATGAACGTTTGCATTCATCATGCTCTTGAAGGTGATATTGCGATGCTCATCGAGCGTATCGAAGGGACGCGTCGATCTCATCGTAGCCCAGGACCTTCACCTTGCCTTCGCTGCCCAGGATGTCCATGGCCTCCTCCTTCTCCTCGGTAGGCACGATCACGGTCACCTGTATGCCTTCCTCCACCGTCTCGACATATTCATCAGCGGCGTCAGGTTCCAACCACAGCTCCTCTGGCTCGATGAACTCCAGCGCCATCACTTCATCGCCGTCGAGGACCCTGATGAGCGCCCGGGTTCCCAGTTCGGTATCCATCTGATCGTCCTCGAAGGTGAGGTCAGGGTTCTCGCTCTGCAGGAGCATGAGGCGGCCCTTGAGCACATCATGAACGGAGGTCATGACAACCCCATCCTCACATGGGTTATTTAGATTATCACGACTCGTCGAGCAATCGCTTCTCCCCTTTCAGGTCCATGATGCCAGTGACGTTCTGGACGACCTCCACCACTCCGCGATAGTTGCCTTTTCGGTCCCTCAGGGGCCAGAAACGGATGTGTACCTTCTTCCCCTCCATATCTATCCAGAACTCGGCCTGGTCCCGTGCTCCTGACTTGAAGTCCTCCACGATCCTCTGGACCAGGTGGAGGCTCTTCGCGGGATGGCAGTTCTGCACCTTGCGTCCGATGACCGCCTCGGTTCGTACGAAGATCCGGTCGGCAGGCTTGGAGAAGTATCTGACGGTGTCATCCTCACCGACATATGTTATCTCCAACGGCAAGGCGTTAAGCAGCATCTCCACCTCTTCAGCGGTAAGACGGCCGGTTGGCAGCACGACCTCGCCATCATGAGTGACGGTAGGTTCGGTCGGCACCATGGTGCGGAAGCCTACCTGAGCATGGTGAGGCATGAAGGAACAGCAGCCGACGTCATCGAACTGACGGCGGACCTCGTTCCACTCAAGGGCGTCAAGCACATTGATCGCCTGTGGGAACAGAACATGGTTCTCCTTGTAGAAGTGCGTGTTGAGCAGTGAGAGCAACTGGGACAAGGAACATGCAAGCCTCTCGACAGGGTCTTCGTCCCCTTCCACCATGCGCTCGACCAGCCTCGCGATCTCCTTCTCCTTGCGGCGGAGGACGTCGTGCTCGGCCCACATGCGAGCCGGCGGCCCGGTGATGCCATGGCGCTCCATGTATGGGAACAGTACGTTCTCCTCCCGCTGGAAGTGTTTTTGCGCCTCCTTGAAGAATGATTCCAGGCCGATAAGCCTCTCGCGATCGACGAGGTCGCCTTCCCCGTTCAAGATCCTTAGCACGGAGTCCCTGGCCTTTTTCACGCTCACCAGTATCATGACGTGCTCTTCCATCAGTGTGTGGATGGGGTGGCCCGGCATCTCCAGTAGCGCCTCTTCGTCCTCCGTGATGTCCTCCATGTATCGCACGTGCGCATCGCAAAGGAGCATCATGTCCCTCTGGCTCAACCCCTCCTTCTCAAGCTGCTCCTCCGCTTCTTCAACCTCGAACGGATCGAGGCCTTCCATGAACCTGCGATAGGAGCCCTCTCGATCATCCAGATCGCCCTCCCTCAACTGCTCGACGAGCGACATCAGTCTGCTCTTGAGCTCCCCGCTCGCCCCTATACTCATCCTTTCCATGATTGTTACCATTGAGCTACGGACACATCACCTTTTTGCTCATCCCTTCGCCTCCGGCGAGGAGACGCCGCTCTGGTTCGACATCACTCGAAGCGCAGCACCTCGGCCGGAGGAACCTTGCTAGCTCCCCAGGCGGCAGGAAGGACCGTTAGCAGGGTGGCAGCGAGAGAGAGCACGCCGACCAGCAGTATGGGCTCCCATGGCACCATGAAGTCGATCCCCATGCTGCTGAAGCCGCCGTCCCATAGCTGATACCCGATGATGATGCCCAGCAATGTCCCCATGAGTATGCCTAGGACCGCCACGAAGGCGGATTCCATGGCGAAATTGGACATGATCATACGTTTGGTGTATCCGATCGCTCGCATCATGCCTATCTCGATCCGGCGCTCGTGGATGGAACGGATCGTCACTATGCCCAGTCCGGTTATGCCGATTATCAGGCCCATCGCCAGGAACGCCTTGATGAGGTCGAAGATGCCGTTGATCTGCGCAACGGCGTCCTGGGCCAATGCGCTGATAGGTATGGTGGTCAAACGATACTGCCAGAACTGGTTCTGCAACAGGATGCTCTCCTTCTCGCCGTCGACGCCGTCCGTCAATTTGATCATGAACAGGTTCGTACCGTTCATGCCGGTGAGGCCTTCGACCGCCTCCTGGCTCATGAACGCCCCGCTGAACGCGCTCTGCTCCATGAAGCCTATGACGGTGAACGTTCTGTTCTCTCCCTGCATGCCAGTTGCGTTCACCCGGTCCCCCAGGGCCACGCCGGAGAACGGGCCTACGTTGATGGACATCCCGGTGCCCGATAGGTCTGCAAGTCGGGCGGAGCCGTCAAGGACGACCAATGATGGGTCTTCCTGGATGGCCCGCCAGACATCCTCTTCCGTCGGGTAGGCAGTCCTGTTCCAGTCCGAGAGAGGATAATGGCCTCTCTCATACAACGATGGCCTCACCCCTATCGCATTATAGCTGAACTGCTTCGGCACTTCGATGCCAGGGGCCATGGATGGCAGGACCGTGAACGTAAGCCTTCCCATCGTGAGCTGGACGATGTCATCGATGTTTTCAGGGCCGACCTTCCCATCCGTCCCGTTGATCTCGCTCCACATGTCGACAGGTGCCTGCGAGAACGCGATGATGTCGAAGCCGCCCGAGGTCTCTTCGATGATCTTTGGTATACCGACGCCGAGCATGCCCGAGATCATCGATAGGGTCGTGATGGTGAAGATGACCAGGGCGAAGATGAAGATGCTCATGGAGGTGCGCCCTTTCGCCCTGAGGGGCTGAGAGAAGGCCGTCTTGAGAACCGCCTTGTATCTTCCCCTGATGCGAAGCAGCCACGTCAGGGATGACACGATGGGGTCGGAGTTGAACATGATCACCATCAAGAGAGAGGTGACCATGAAGACGCCCGAGATGACGAACAACTCGATATTGCCCTCGTATGGAAATATCTCCACGCCAGGCATCCAGAGCAAGAGAGTGGCGAGACCGGCCACGGTCCACGCGATGCGGTCGCCCACGAACCTCCTGGTGACGAGGCCCGATGACAGGGTGATGATCGATAGCCCCCCGAGCGCCAGTCCAAGCGATCGGGAGGATATGCCTGCGTAGATCGAGGTGGCCCCGGCGATGATGGCCAGCACGCCCATGCGGAGAGCCTTCCTGTCGCCGCGAGGCCGCTGGGGCTCCGGTATGTTGCGTATGGCCCTCACGATGTTCATGTTCGAGATCCTGTGCGTGATGCCGTAGATGGACACCATGGTGAGCGAGAAGCCGGCGATGTAGGCTATCAGCATGGACAGAGGGGTGAAGGTGAAGTACCTGACCATGTTCACGCCGCCAAGGTCCAAGACCATGCCGACCGCCATGATGAGGCCGTAGGCCAGCAGCAGGCCTGTCAGGGAGCCTATCGCGGCCGTTGCCAGGGCATAGATGAAGCCTTCATAGATGAACAGCTTTCGCAGATGCCCGCGTTGCATGCCCACCGCCCTTGCCATGCCCATCTCGCTCTTCCGCTCTTCACCCAGCATGGTGAAGATGTTCGCGATCAGTACGACCCCGGCGATGATGGAGAACGAGCCGAAGACGAAGAACAGGGAGACGAACATCGAGACCTGGTCCCTCTGCTCCTCCATCTCCAAGGCGCGGTCTCCGGTCACCTTCAAGCCCAGCGACCGGTGGTCCGGAGAGTCCAGAACGGCGTCGACGGCGCCCCTCACCGTGTCGGGGTCCTCACGACCAGCAGCGTCGAAGGTCACTGCCAGCGTGTTTACGCCATCCTCGATATCGAGGAGCATGTGGGCGGTCCCCAGGTCGACATAGACGTTCCGACCTCCCATGATGCCCCCTAGAGCATCCCCGGTGACAACGGCCCCGACCCTGAGTTGGACCGGAGCGACACCTGATGCCGCGCTGAGGGAGACGACATCTCCAGGGGCGATGTCCAGGATGGACGCGAGCCTCTCGTTCACGTAGATGTTTCCTGGAGAGGGCAGGACATCGATGGTCTCGCCGGTCTCTGAGATGAACCCTCCAAGGCTGCCCACCGCTCCATCCGTTAGACCGAACAATGATGCAGAGGGGAGGGTCAGTTCCACCCGCTGATTGTTGATCCCGGTAGAGGCCCTGAGGAACCATTCGGCGGAGTTGACGTCATCGACGTCGCGCAGTCGATCGGTGACGGATGCCACGGACGAACGGTCGAACATCCCACCACCTGGTCCGCTGATGAAGAGGTACGCCTTGCCGTAGGAGTCTGTCACCTCACCCACGACCATGCTGTCGAAGGTATCGCCAACGACCAGGGTGGCGGATATTATGGCGGTACCCACCATCAGGCCGGCTAGCACCAGGGCGGTGGTTCCCGGCCGGCGCGATACGTTGCGGGCGGCCATCTTGAACAGGATGCGATTTCCCATGGCATCCGCCAGTACGAGCAATATCGTCAGAAGCAGGATGGCGACCAGTGCGTATATCATGGGCAACATCAGGAGGGACGCCAGTAAAGCGGCCGCATACGCGACCATGAGAACGACCGTTCGAAGTCCGGTCAATAGTTCACCCCAGTTCCCTTATCTCATCAGAGATGTCGCTGGCTCGACCGTTCCGATCGATGATCCTTCCATCTCGCATTCGTATGATGCGGTCGCACCTTTCACCCACTTCGAGATCATGTGTGACTATGACGAACGTCTGTCCGTTCTCCTTGTTCAAACGACGCATCAGGGCCACGATCTCATCGGAGGTCTTCTTGTCCAGGTCGCCCGTCGGCTCATCGGCCCATACGATCGCAGGAGTGTTGCCGAGAGCCCTGGCGATGGTGACCCTTTGACGTTCCCCGCCGGAGAGGGAAGCGGGCCTTTGCTGTGACCGATGGGAGAGTCCGACCGCGTCCAGCAGGGAGAGCGCCTTGCTCCTAGCCTCTCCCGCGGCCTTTCCGGCGATCAATAGCGGCAGCTCGACGTTCTCCACTGCGGTCAGAACGGGAAGAAGGTTGTAGAACTGGAATATGAAGCCCATGCGGGAAGCGCGGAATGCGGTCTTCTCGCTATCGCTCATCGCCGTAAGGTCCAGGCCCTCGATCAGTATCCTTCCCGAAGTGGCATCATCGATGCCGCTCAGGCAGTTCAGCAAGGTGGTCTTGCCGCATCCGGAGGGGCCCATTATGGCCACCATCTCTCCCTCTTCGATCCCGAGGTCGATCCCTCGGAGCGCTTCGACCGTCACCGTGCCGGTCTGGTAGGTCTTGATCAAGTTCTCGCATCTGATGATAGTCATGTTCTCCACGCCGGCCTGTTCATCTGGCACAAGGAGACATTTTATTTATACTTGCATGGAAAGGACTGGGTGGGCGTCGTATGATGAAAAAGAAGGGAAGGTGTTTGGGAAGGGGTCGTTTCAGTCGACCAACTTGCCGCGGCCAGTTTCTCCGACCGCCTCGCTCTCCTTGACCTCCTTGCCCATGTCAAGCTCGAGCTGCTTGAGCTCGGCCCGGAGCTCCGTATGGGAAGGGATCGGTCCCAGGATGTCCTCGGGAGAGCCTACGGCCTTCTCGATGTCCTCACGGTCGGTCACATCGCGAGGCGGCGTCTGCCGGCTTACTCCCATGTACTCCGACATGCCCTCCAGGACCTTGGTCACCTCGAAGGGTATGATCCACTTGGTGCTGGCCGACTCGCCAAGGCTCTGCATGGTCTGCATCGACAGTACCGTTAGCGCCTTGGAGTCCAGAGGTGCCGACCCTAGCGACAGGATGCGCAGCTTCTGGGCCTCACCCTGGCTCTGGAGGATGGTAGCGAGCCTCTCACCCTCCGCCTCCACGATCTTGGACTGCCTGATACCCTCAGCCTGCAGGATGCGGGCCCTCTTGCTTCCCTCTGCGGACAGTATCGCGGCGCGCTTCTCGCCGTCCGCCCGCAGGATGGCCGCCCTTCGGAGCCTCTCGGAGGATGTCTGCTCCTCCATGGCCTGCTTGACCTTCGGAGCGGGATCGACCTCACGGATCTCCACCGCCTCGGCCCTGACACCCCACTTGTCGGTCGCCTCATCAAGGGTGTCCCTGAGGCGCAGATTGATCTTCTCCCGAGATGACAGGACCTCGTCCAGCTCCATGTCACCGATTATGGCACGCAGCGTCGTCTGCGCCAGATATACGGTGGCCGATCGATAGTTGGTTACCTCGAAGTACGCCTTCTTGGGGTCGATGACCTTGATATAGATGATAGCGTCCACATGCGTAGGGGAGTTGTCCTTTGTGATGACCTCCTGGCTGGGAACCTCTAGCACCTGTGTCCTGAGATCTATCTTGGTCACCTCGCTTATCAGCGGGAACACGTAGTTGAACCCTGGATTCAAGGTTCGTTTATACGTACCCAGAAGAACGTAGATGGCCTGCTCGTACGGCTTTACAATCCTGATCCCCGTGATGAGGATCGCTATCGCAGCGATGATGACAAAGACCACCAACGCGATCGTTATCGGCTCTACCATTCCATCATCTCCTCAATCGCACTCGGTAGAGGTGGTAGCCTCCCCGATCTGCTTCACTCTCACATGTACTCCTTCGCTGTGAACGACCACGACCCTCGCTCCGACAGGGATGTTCTGGTCGGACGTGGCGCTCCAGACATCGCTCTTGATCTTGACCTTTCCCTTTATGTTTCCAGGACAGACCTTGGTCACGACCACCCCCTCCTGACCTATGAGGGAGGTGGCCACCGTCGTGGTGGGAGGCATCGGTGGTGATAGCTTCTGATACATCCTCACCGTGATCAGCGTCATTGGAACTATCAGGACGACCGCGATGATCGGAGACCACCAGCTAAGTAGGATGTCAGGGGCGATCATGCCTATGGCGCCGAGCACTATCAGAACCGTCGCGGGGACCAGCAAGAACGCGCCCGGAGCGAATATCTCGGCGATAAGCATGATGATCCCGATGATTATCATTATGAGCCCAAGCTCAGCACCGGTCATGATTAGTCTAACTCCGGGGGATGATAAAAATATATGCCAGGGAAGCCGCCCTCCGCGGGCAAAGAAGGTTCCGTTCTATCCCAATGAGGGAAGGGGCGGCCCTGGAAGACCGATCACCATGCCAGGTGCAAACCGGACGGGCTGGACATGAACGGCAGGTAGACCACCTTGGCCTGCTGCACCGTGAGCGAGTAGTCCAGATATTGAAGGACCCCGGGCTTCTCAGCCTCCAGCGTCAATGCCACGAAGTCTGCCATCTCGATAGCCTCGTCCCGGCTGGTGGAGGCCGGCATGCGCCTCGTCCCGGCGAAATCGGCTCTCGTGGTATACCTCGGATTGTTCAAGGTAAGGTGGACCGCCCAGTACCGGAACGCCGCGGTATCCATATGCGAAGCTGGCACGAAGATGTACAAGGAACCGCTACCGTTGTCCCCGTTCAGTCCCTGCCTTAACTTATCGAAGAAACCCCCCACGACATCCCTTGACCTGATGCGGAAATCGGTGCACAAGCGCCAGAAGGGGATGTACACGCGATTATCGATCAAGGTGTCCTTCCGGAAGTCAGCGATCTCGTATGGTATCTGCTCCACCCTTTGAGCTTCCCTCGTGTGCATGGTCCCGCAGTTCGAGCAATAGAAGAGCTCATCCTTCATTTCCATGTTCAGAGGCAGATCGCAATTGGGGCACTTGACCTGGACGACCTTCATATCCTCAACCCCCTGATACGGTCCATCATGGTCTGGCCATTGATCCGCATGGACAGTTCCTTGCGATCGGGGAACTCTCCCTGGACGATCTCCGATCCATGCCGGAAGAACCAATAGGTCGCACCGAACACGATCAGGCCAAGGATCACGCCGGCGATGCCGACCTCAGAGTCGAACGATATCAATGTGATGATGCCGCCTGCCGCCGCCAAGCCCCCCAAGGACGTGCCGGCCGTAACGGCCAGGCTCTGGTACAGGGGGTCCCCTGGTGCGCGCCCGCTAAGCATCCGCCCGGTGACGCCGTCTACCGTGGCCATGTACATACGATCCTGATAGGTGTATCGCACGACCCATACCGGATAATATATCATGCTGACCTTGCGCACCAGCACGTGGAACTTCTCGAAGGTGATGTTGGGTACGTTAGCGCTCTCCCTGCCGCGTTCTATCGCATCGGCCTTCGCGTTAGCGATGGCATCGTCGTGGCTGGTGGTCGATTCGAACGTCGGTATCATGTCCATGTCCTCGAAGGAGGCTTCGCCGCTGAAGTTAGGGACCGAGCGTATGCCAAGGTCACCTGGGTCGCATGCTATGTCCGAGTAGTGGAGGTCCTGGAGGACCATCTCCTCCTTGTACACCTTCTCGGTGCGGGTGTTGCCCTTGGAATCGGTCGTGGACCTTTCCTCATATCCGCACACCCATCCGGCCACGCGGGTGCCGATGCTCCAGAACGGGAGGTAGATGGGATACACCTCGGTTATCGTACCGACGTTCTTGAGGTCCCGGGCCTTGAAACCCTTCCTCCACCATACCTGAGTAGCCTTGATGGCCGCATCTCGATCCAACTTGTTCTTGAAAACGACGGTTCCTACACCATTGTCGCCCTCGATGTAGAGGGTGGAGCCGCAATATCTGCAATTTGTCGTACTTTCCCCTTCGGTGACGGAGATCGCTCCTCCGCACGAGGGGCAGTTCAGGCCCACGGACAATCGGTCGCTCATGTCACAGCCTCCTGGCCACATACAGCGACGCCACGAAGACCGCCGCCACCGTTACGGCCATTAGAGCGGTCCCCGCGAGAAGGTTCACAGTCGCGAGCAGACCTTCGCCGATGAAGGCGAAGAAACCGGCGATCGACACCGCGATGTATGCCACGGAGCTTCGAATGGGGAACGTCGAGGCGAACACCTCCGAAGAGGAGGCGTCCACCACCGCATGATATGTGTTCCCCTTGAACTGATATTCCAACTCCCAGATGGGGAAATATACCAGGCTCTGCTCCTTGGCATTGCCAGGCAGGGTGGTGAGGTAGTGCGTCATGGCGATGTCAGGCTGGACCATCTCCGCACCGCTGGTGTTGAACTGGGCATCGAAGATCTGGAGGTCCCCGCCAGGAAGCTTGAGCTGATGGAGGCCTGGCAGTACGGTCGAGGCGGCAGGCTCCAGCAGAACCTCCTCACGGTCATCGATGAGCCGGCGGAACATGTACAGGGGGAAGTACTTCTTCGCCACCTTGGTGATCTTGGCCAGCTTATCGAGGTCCTTCGCCTTTGTCGAACCTCCGGCCCAGCGTTTGAACGTCCCTACCGCGTCGCTCTCCGACAGCGTGAAGGGTATCGCGTAATAGAAGAGGGCTCCAGACCGATCGATGTAGATCTGTGACGAACAATAGCTGCACTTGGTGAACCTCGTTCCCGCGTCAAATTGCACTGGCCCAGCGCATTTTGGGCATTTGATCTCTGCCATCCTTCACCCTCACTTCATGGGATTGCCGCAATTGGGACAGAACTTGCTCGATGCCGGCACCTCTGCGTTGCAGTTAGGGCATTTGAGATTGCCCATCGGGTTTCCGCAATTGGGACAGAACTTCGAGCCGCCGGGAACGTTGGATCCGCATTTGGGGCACTTGCTGTCCGGCTCGAAGCGGTGGCCGCATTCCGAGCAGAACTTGTTGGTCGACGGGTTCATGGTCCCGCATTTGGGACATTTGACCGTCGGTCCGAACGGGGGAGGGCTTCCCTGACCGCCTCCGGACGGCTGCTGCGATTGACCCGCGCCGCGCATCTGGTCCACCATGGTCCACCCCATGCCTATTCCGGCGCCCACGCCCACCCCGGCCCCGGCTGCGCCGCCGGCGGGATTGGAGGCGGCCTCTCGCATGGCCTGACCGGTCTGGTAGCCCATGTAGTTGGTGCCAAGCACCTGCATGGAGGCACGGGTGTCCACCGCTCTCTGGACCTCATCTGGCAGAGATATGTACAATCCGGAGATCTTGTCGATGTCGAGCCCATATGGGCCGAATTGATCGTCGCTCTTGGCCAAGACACCTTGTTCGATGTTCATCAGGCTGGATGCAAGGTCCGCCACGCCCATGCCCTGGTCCTTCATCTCGCCTATGATGTTGTAGACGAGGATGACCATCTGCTCCTTTATGCGGCTTTCAACCTCGGCGGACGTGGCATAGTTGAACGTGCCTACGAACTGATTGACGAAGTTCTCAGGGGAGCTCACCTTGTATCTGAACTCTCCGAACACTCGGAGGTTGACGACCCCGAACTCAGGGTCCCTGAACTGATATGGCTGTTTGGAGCCGAACTTCCCATCGAAGACACGCTTCTGAAGATAGATGACCTCTGCCTGCTGCTGCGCTCCAGACAGCGCCTTGACGATTCGCCCTACGATGGGGTCGTTCAAGGAGGACAATGCATAACGGTCAGGGCGGTCGATGTACGCTAGCACCTTGCCGTCGCGATAGAAGACCGCGATCTCATCCTCCCTCACAACTATGTTGTCATTCCAGCGAATGTTGCGGGGAAGGCGGAACATTATGTTCCCGCGTTTGTCCGCGTCCTCCCACTTGAAGGTATCAGCGCCTATGAGGGACATTCCTCAGACCTCCGTTCCCGTGATGACCCTGAGCCGCCGGTCGAACTGCGACTCGAACTCATTTATGATCGCCCGCATTTCCATTATGTCCTGTTGGGCACGGGCTCCATCACCAGCAGCGAGAGATGCCTGGATGGATCCCTGGATGGAACGCATCCGTCCGATCATATCGATCATGCTTGCGTCATAATCATAGAGGCTGTGGATCTCCTCCTCCTTGACCTGGATATCGGCAACGAAGCCGGAATAGCCGGTC
>LFRW01000046.1 GCA_001512965.1 Methanomicrobia archaeon DTU008 | reverse complement strand
GGCATGTCCAGCCTACTCCCCTGCAGGTCGATCACCTCTCCGCCCGCCTCCCTCAGCACAAGGGCGCTGGCGGCTATGTCCACCACCCGGATGGATTTCGAATAGAGATCGCTGTTCATGTAATAGGCGTCGAATTTGCCCTGGGCGACCATGCACATCTCGAGGGACGCGCATCCCATGGCCCTCGTCCTCGTTGCCCTCCTCACCACGTCGATCGTCTCGGGGGCGGCGTGGTTTCCCATGTAGACGAGAATGGCGCACGCCCCTGAAGGACTTTCTCGAACCTTCAGAGGGCTGCCGTTGAGGGTGGCGCCACGGCCCTTCTCCGCCACGTACAGGTCGTCGTTCACCAGATTTCTAACGACCCCCACCTCGATGTCGTTCAGGGACGATGTACCGACGGCCAGCGAGACGCTGTAGAGTGGAAGGCCGAGAATGCAGTTGTGCGTTCCGTCCACCGGATCGATGATGAGGGTGCGGTCATATCCACGGTCCACCGGTCCGGCCTCCTCGCTCAGGACATTGAGGGGGAGGTCCATCTCCTCAACGCATTCCAGGATTACGTTTTCGGCGAAGCGGTCGATGTTGGCGGTGGGCGTACCGTCCGCGCCGGTGCATACCTCCAGGCCCCTGTCGAAAGACGGGGGCAGACCCCTCATGGCGTTCCGGACGCGCTGGGAGATCTCGATCAATGTCTCTCTCATCCCTCATCCCAATGCCGAGGATGGATAAATTAACATGCTCGACGAAACGATTTTAATATCCAGGCTCCCAAATGCGAAGCGGAGGCATGGGATGGTCGAAGAGTTCAAGCCTATCCTCTCCCCCATCGTGAACATCGATCACGATCGAGAGAGGTACAAGATACAGATAGAGATGCCCGGAGTGAAGAAGGAAGATATCGACCTTGAGGTATCCGAGGCCAGCTTCTGCATCAGGGCCAGCAGGGAGGATGCGGAGATGGCTGGCTGCTACTTCCTGGCCCACCCGGTGGACATCAACAGGGTCGACGCAGCCCTGGACGAGGGATATCTCTACATCAGCATACCGTTCAAGGTGCCTATCAGGGGCAGGCGCGTGGAGATACGGGAAGGTCCCAGCGATATCGGTCAGGAAGATCCCCGCAGGATCGAGATGAGGGAAGGATACAGGTCCCTGGGCTGGGGAACCTACTGAGATGGGAGAGCGCCTCGTCCGGATCATCCGACGATGGCGCGAAGCAGGTTCCTTAGGCTGACGGCCGAGGCATACTCATCGGCGAGATGGCCTGCCTCTCGCGGAGACATGCCAGTGGCCATCAGCTCATGATAGAATGTTCGGCGCGCTCTCTTGGCCTCGCGTTTGAGATGAAGATATGAGCCGGTGAGGCGCAGCATCATGAAGGGTACGAGGGCGGTCGCCTGCAACACCGCCTCTCCGCTCTCGGGGCGAATGTTCAATCCCCCTTGGGACCTTTCGATCCTTTCGCCACGCCGCCTATCACGTTTGCGATGTTGAAGTTGCCCATGTACTCCTTGGTGAGGGCGAAGGCCTCTTCGTTTGACATGCCTGCGGCCTTGACCTCCTTGTAGAAGTTGGCCACCGCCCTCCCGTACTCCTCGCCCTCTTGAGCCCCATATAGGACCCTGGTGATGTTGGACAGCATGTCGGGTATCGTGTCGGACATGATCCTCATGATCTCCTTTATCTGCTCTGGATCTGGCATCTCGCCGTTGCTCATCACTCCACTCTCCTTCCAGCCATGGTTGTGTGATGTGTGCGATGGTCACCTCACTTGGACAGACCGAGCACATCTGACCACTTCTTGATCACATCCTCGGATATGCGAAAGGTCTTCTCCCTCCGTCCCCGGCTCTCGACGAGCAGACCCGCCTTGACCAGGTTCTCAAGGCGGCCCCGCACGATGCGTCGCGAGGAGGAGCCGGTTCGCGCCCTCAGCTCCTCGGTCACCTGCGAGATGTTCATGCCAGGGCGGTCCATCAATATCCGTATGATCTCCCTGGACATGGGATCCTTGACCTGAGGAAGGACTATCTCGATGGAGATCATGCCATGCCTCTGATAAAGGTCCAGCAGATGGAAGTACTTGCCAACCATCGCCTGCATCTGGGCGAGCTGTTCCGCTAGCTCCGCATATGGTCGAGCGATCTGAGACATGGCGGCTTCAAGAGAGGCGATGCGTTCGCTCAGCTCCTCTATCCGTCGGTCCCTGTCCATTCCGTCCACTGATCGATTGTGGGCCTTCGTGCATGATAATATGATTGCTCGCCTACACTGACGGGCGTCACAGTGAGCTTCGCCGTGATTAAATAAGGGGCAGCCATTCCATCGACCATGGACGCCACCGCGATACAGGCCACCGGCCTCCCGGGCGTGTTCACGGACGGCGAACGATTGTACACCGAGAACTCGGTCCCCGGGAACGTGGTCTACGGCGAGAGGCTGGTATGTTTCAATGGCACCGAGTTCAGAGAGTGGAGCGTGACGCGAAGCAAGTTGGCCGCATATCTCCACAATGGTGGAAGGCACCTCCCTCTAGGGCCGGAATCGTCTGTGCTGTACCTTGGAGCTGCCAGCGGCACGACCGCCAGCCATGTGGCTGACATCGCGTATCGAGGGACCGTCTACTGCGTTGAGTTCTCCCCTCGCTCCTTCCGCGACCTGGTCTCCGTGTGCGAAGCCCGCCCCAACATGGTGCCCCTATTGGCCGATGCCACTCGACCGGATGAATATGCCTTCGCCGTCGACTCCGTTACAGTGGTGTACCAGGATGTCGCCCAGAAAGGACAGGCCGGGATACTGGCAAAGAACATGAGGGCGTTCTCGGCCTCCCATGGCATGCTGGCTGTGAAATCTCGGAGCGAGGATGTGTCCCGCGAGCCTCGCGAGGTATATCGGATGGTGAAGAGGCAACTTTCCGATGAGGGGCTCACGGTGGTGGAGATGGTTCAATTGGATCCGATGGAGAAGGACCATGCCATGATGGTGGTGGAACGGGCATGAGGACCGCATACTGCATCGCCTTCTGCGGTGACCGGTTCCTGATGGTATACAACCCCAAGAGGAACGGATGGGAGATGCCTGGTGGAAAAGTGGAGGAGGGGGAATGCGACATCGAGGCTGCCAGGAGGGAGTTCCGAGAGGAGTGCGGCATGGACGTGGACATAGTATGCGGTCTGGAGACCGAAGATGGCATGGTCTTCTGCGGAGAGGTGCGCGAACGCATCGGACAAGGGGAGATGGAGATGCGGTTGTTCGACGAGCTGCCGGAACAACTGTCGTTCCCATACTGCGAGTATGCGCCCCTGATCGCATGGGCCCGAGAGGCCCGGCGCGGGCGGCGCGCCTAAGAGTTATATATCCGAACCGGAATTGGCTTTCATTCGCCACCTGTAAACCTGTTACGATTCATACTGGAGGATTCACATGGCTCGTATGCATGCAAGGAGAAGGGGGAAGTCCGCATCTCATCGCCCCCTCATCACCGAGAACCCCGAGTGGGTATCGCTCAGCAAGGATGAGATCACCGAATTGATAGTGAAGATGGCCCGCGACGGGGCAAGCGCCTCCCGCATCGGCATAGTGCTGAGGGACCAGCATGCCGTTCCCGACGTCAAGCTGGCCACCGGGAAGACGATCAGTGACATCATAGCGGAGAACGATCTCAAGCCGGCCATCCCCGACGACCTCTCTGCCCTGATGAGGAAGGCCATAGGCCTGCAGAACCATCTCAGCGAGAACAACAAGGACGTCGCCAACAAGAGGAACATGCAGATGGTGGAGTCCAAGATCCGCCGCCTTGTAAGGTACTACAAGCGCGTTGGCTACCTTCCTGCTGACTGGCAGTATTCCATTAAGACCGCCGAGCTGCTTCTCGAGTGATCCGAATGGAACCAGGGGCACAGCTCCCTGAAAAACTCCTTTCCCGGATCTCCATCGCAAAGGAGGAGCTGGAACGCTCATCGGAGGTCCGCATCATTTCTCATTACGATGCCGACGGCATATCCTCAGCCGGCGTGCTTTGCAATGCTATTCTGAAGGCCGGAAAGCGGTTCCATGCCACGCTGGTGAAGGGGCTCACCGAGCAGATCGTGCAGGAAGCGGCAGAGGGCAGCGAGCTCTTGATCTTCTCGGACATGGGCTCCTCCCACCTGGACGCGATAGAGGCGACCGGATGCAAGGCGATCGTGCTCGACCACCACGCACCACTGCGCGACTCCGATAAGGTCGTCCACATCAATCCGCATATCGTGGGCATCGATGGCATGACCTCGGCGTCAGCTTCGGCCATGTGCATGCTGTTCGCCGTGAACGTCGATGAAGGGAACTGGGACCTGTTGCATATCGCTTTCGCAGGGATAAGCGGCGACCGACAGGCCATCCGAGGCCTCCTTGGCATAAACAAATGGTTGTTCGAAGAGGGAAGCAAGAGAGGCGTCATCGAGGCGGTCCCCGGCTCCCTTTACCCGTCAGGCAAACTTCTGGAGGGACTGTACGCCTCCACCGATCCGTACATCAAGGGGGTGAGCGGCGACCGGGAGGGTGCAAGGAAACTGCTGGTAGAGGCAGGGATCGACGCCGAGGCCTCTGCACGAGACCTTGACGAGGTCCAGGCCAGGAAGCTGTCCAGCCTCATCGCGCTGAAACTGGTGGAGCAGGGGGTTCCCGCGGCCACCCTTGAAGAGGTCGTACATGAACGCTACTTCTTCCCCCAGACGGGAATGGAGGCGGGAGACCTGGCTTCGCTTCTCAACGCCTGCGGCCGCTCGAACAACGAAGGCATGGGACTGGCGCTGACCCTGGGCGACCAGGACGCGCTGGATGGAGCAAGGAAGCTTCGCGCCGAGTATGTCGACGAGGTCATGACAGGCCTGGAGCGCATCGCCCGCGAGGGCGTCACCGCGATGGAGAACATACAATATTTCGTCAACGAGAACCTGGGCCTGTCAGGCATACTGTCCGGGGTGACCATGCAGTACCTGGGCGATCGCAACAAGGCCACGATAGCCCTCTCCACCCATGACGAAGGGGTGAAGGTGTCGTCACGAGGCACCTTCCAGCTCCTCGAGCAGGGAGTGGACCTTGCCGCGGCCATGCGAGAAGGCGCCAATAAAGTGGGTGGCTTCGGTGGCGGCCACCGCATAGCCGCTGGAGCAACCGTGCCCATCGGACGTGAGGAGGAGTTCCTCGCTCTGGTCGATGGCATCATCGGGAAGCAGAAGAGCAAGAAGGAGACCTAGATCAGCGCCACAGCACCTCGACCTCGTCCGTGCGGAAACGCTGGTCCACCTTCGTGTCGGAAACGCTCATGCGAACTCCGGCGCGGTGCATCACCAGGCCGGTCCACGCGATCATTGCCCCGTTGTCCACGCACAGCTTCGGTTCCGGCACATACATGCGCGCACCCCGCTCCTCGGCCATGGTTGCCACCATCGACCTGAGGCGCTTGTTCTGCACCACGCCACCGCCTAGCAGCACTTCGTCCTTCTCGATGTGTGCCATGGCGCGCTCCGTCACCTCGGTCAGCATGGCGAAGCATGTCTCCTGCACGGAGAAGCATATGTCCTCGAGGCTCTCGCCCTTTGCGCGGTGGGCTAGAGCGGCGGTCATGATGCCCGAGAAGGCCAGGTCCATGCCCTTGACCGAGTATGGAAGGTCCAGAAGCTTCTTTCCTCCAAGCGCCAGCTTCTCTATCGTTGGACCGGCGTAATAACCGATGCCGAGCTCCCGTCCGAGCTTATCCAGCATGTTGCCGATGCCGATATCCAGCGTCTCACCGAAGATGCGATAACGGCCAGTGTTGAAAGATATTACCTGTGTGTTGCCGCCCGATGCGTACAGCAGGACCGGATCGACCGCCTCGGTCTTGGCGACCCCTATCTCCAGATGGGATACGCAATGGTTCACGCCCAGAAGAGGCTTTCCGAGAGAGATCGCAAGGGCGCGTGCGGCCGTGGCCACCGTGCGCAGGCATGGACCTAGGCCAGGACCGCGAGAGAACGATATCACATCGATGTCCGCCAGATCGATCCCAGCGGTCTGAACGGCCTTTCTTATCAGGGGGACGACCACGTCAGAATGATGGTTTGCGGCTTCACGGGGATGTATGCCTCCCTTCTCCGGCCGATACATGTCCAGCTCATTGGCCAGAACGTTGGCTTCCTCGTCGATTATCCCCACGCCGCAAGTGTGTGCGGTTCCTTCTATCCCTAGAGCCAGCATCGCAGCGGTTCCGATCCTCAGGCCTTTCCATTGGCCAGTTCCTTCAGCTTTGACATGATGGCGATCGCACCCTCCACCACCTGCTCATCCACCACAAGGATCGGCACGTTCTTGCCCAGGATCTCGTAGTAGGCGGCCTCGGCAAGCCCCTCTGGAGTGGAAGTGTCCACATAGGTTATGTCAAGTCCAGTGGGAATCCGCTCCTTGATGTAATCGCACTTCTGACAGTCCGGTTTGGTGAAAAGCAATATCTCTGGCATCCAAATCTGCCCCACATGAGGGGATTTCCTTTTATAAGTTTTCAGGCGGCCATCGGCGACCGTTGAATAGGTGCCTGAGGCTTGCTCCGCCGTGAGAGTTTTATGCACCCAGACCTATATCCTGGCCGGATGGGAAGATGGGAGATATACTCAGGGCGATCTGTTCGCAGTGCGGATTTGTCTCCGAGGACCTCTACACGGGGTTCGGGTTCATAGGTGCTGGAGATCATTCGATGGAACCCTCCATCTGTCCAGAATGCTTCTCGTTCAAGCTGAGGGACCGAAGGCATCCTCCACAGCTTTGCCGCAGGTGCGGGACGGAGGTTGTGTTCTACGGCGACCGGCAGTTCTCGATGTTGTTCTTCGCCGACCCATCGCAGGCCGTATCGGTGGCTGAGGACTCCACCGACGTTCTTACCGAGGGGCGCCACGTCTGCCCCGAGTGCCTCAAGGTGGCGCTCAGTTTCGAGCGGCTAGGTCATTGGGACTGAGTCCCACATGTCGCTGGCGGTTCATGGTTTTTATACCTCGCGTTGGCAACGGATGACCATGAACGGCACGCTCAGAGACAATGTCATACTCATCACTGGCTCCAGCATCGGGATAGGACGAGCGACCGCCCTCCGGTTCTCGGAAGAGGGGAGCCGGATCGTCATAACATACCATCGAGACGAGGAAGAGGCCTGGGAGGCCGCAGAGGAGTGCCAGAGGAGGGGAGCACGGGGGACCATGGTGCTGCGCCTTGACCTCAGGGACGATGTCAACATACGAAAGGCGGTCGCCGACACCGTAGGCGAGATGGGACACATCGACGTCCTGGTGAACAACGCCGGGGTCATCGAAAGGAAGCCGGTGGAAGAGCAGACCTTCGAGGACATAGAACAGCAGTTGCGCATCAACCTGGAAGGGACCATCAAGATGACACGGACCTGTCTTCCGCACTTGCGCAAGATGGTGATAAACGTCGTTAGCCTGACTGCCCATCGAGGATACCCCGACCTGGGAGTGTACGCGGCCTCCAAGGGCGGCATGATCTCTTTCAGCCGTACGCTGGCAGAGGAAATAGGGCCCCGCAAGGTGTACAATGTGTTTCCCGGTGCGACGGCAACGCGGATGACGGGCTTTCATGGGGATCCGCCCGAGAAGGTGGCCGAAAGCATCGTCCTGCTTGCCAGGGGTGAATACCTTGTGCCGAACGGGGGAGATGTCAAGATAGGTAGCCCTCCCGCCATGCGAAGCGGGTCCATGGTCCAGGCAGAGATGGCGAGGTAAGCGTCATGGGGTCCAAGCTCATCGGGCTCGCCCTCCTATCAGCAGGGGCGTTGTCCATGGTGATCTCGGTTCTAAGCGCCGCCCCTGGGTCGTCACCAGCGCTGCCTGGTGAAGCCATTCTTCACCTTGCTGCGATAATCGGATGGTCTTTCGCGGGCGCGATGCTGCTCTCGATCGGCATCACCCTCGTCCTGTCCACCAGCACGTCGGAATGAATGTCGTGGCGAATGACGCCCCCTCGATCGGTTTGACCGATCGGAGGAGGTGTTGCGATGGTGAAAAGGTGCGATAATGGCGATGGGCGATCCGGTCAAGATCATGTCTGTCCATCTGGCTTGGAGCGAAAAGGATTTAGGTAAGGACGGTATATGGGCAAAAACCAGAACCGCAATGGGCTCATGGTCTAGTGGCTATGACGTCTCCCTGACACGGAGGAGGTCGCCGGTTCGAATCCGGCTGAGCCCACTCACTTATCTCTTCATGACTTTGTTTTAGCCCGTTCGCACATTTCCAGCATCATGCATCAACTTCCGTGGGCCTTCTTTCCAAGGTGCGAACAGGCATGCGCTCGCGGAACGGCGCTCTCCGGCATGGACGAGCGTACTGCACCAGACGACGCGCAATTCGAGAACGGACGGTTCGCAACGCATACCCTAAGACCGACCGCTCAGGACGATCGAGGGGTTCTCGTACCCCTTTCATCCCCTCCTGCTCGCCTACCTCTCCGCTCCCATCAATCCCAGCACCTTGTCGGGCAAGTCGCGCAGACGGACATCCTTGCTCTTCAAGAAGCCCATGATGCTGTCGAGGACGCCTAACAGGATGGCTATCACGACCGCAGCCGTCCTGCCGGCTTCCATGATCGCCTCCAGGGTGCCAGCTGAGATCTCGAAGACCCCTTCCATGTGGGAGATGAACTCTTGATTCCATAGGCCGCTGTCGGTGATCGCAAGGCAGGCCAGGATCACGAACGCAAGGTTGAACAGCGTGTTCGCGACCGCCAACGGTACGGTCCACCTGCCTGCCACTATCTTGTAAACGGATAGGCAGAATCCAATTATCGCCAAGAGCACTATGGCCGGGACGTATGCCTCCAGCCGGGCGAGGTCGAACACAGGGAAGACCTGCCAGCTTCCGTCCGTCTGCTCCCACCAGCCGAACAGTTCGGGCATGAGCGAGATCACGAGGACGAAACCGACGATGAAGATGATGGAGGCCACCTCCCCGACGCGATCTATCCTGCCCATGGGGCTCTGGACCGCTGACGGAAGGTCGTCCACCGACCATTCCTTCTTGTTGAAAGACAGGTTCCCTTCGTCCATGCCTGCCCGCTCCAGTATGGCGAAGACCAGCGTGACCCATAGGAAGGAGTGGAGGACGCCTTGAACCGCCCCACCGATGAAGGCGGCGGCATAGTCGACATAACTCCCGCCGGAAGGTTCCAGTACGGCCCCGGCCAGGGATATGAATGCAAGGGCCACAGGGGCGATGCACAGGACTATCTTCAACACGTCGATGTAAGCATCGTACATGGCCGGGCCGATGAGATACCTCTTCGACTGCCTATACTCGTTGGCGAGGGCCGACGGACTCCCCAGCTTCTCGAGGACCTCTCGTACGTCCTCTTCACCAGCTTCATCGGGCAGCATATCTTCTATATTGGCGCGTAGTTCCCTCGCGACGTCGTCCCTTGTGCCATCCGGCAGCCGTTCGGTCACGGCCTGGATGTATCGCTCAATCAGATCCATCATTCTCCCCTCCCATGAGAACCTCGAGCTTCTTGGATAGGTTCAGCCACTCCATCTTCAAGCGCTCGTACACTTCCTTGCCTTCCTTGCTGAGCTTGTAATACTTCCTCGGGCGACTATCCGAGGTGTCCCACTGGCTGACTAGTAGGTTCTGTTTCTCCAATCTGCGGAGCAGGGGATATAGCGTCCCTGGCTCGATCGCGGCATCCTTCTCCTCGAGCTTCTGGACCAGAGAATATCCGTACTCCGGATGCTCCAACTGACTGAGGACCGTCAGTACGAGGGTTCCGCGCCTGAGCTCGACCAACAGCGAATCGACCAGCTCTTCCGTGGACCCTTTCGTCATTGCACCACCTTGCATACTGTACGTTATACAGTATCGTACACGCTACAATATTATAATAACTTTACGTCATGTGACGGTGCGAACGATGAGCGTCCCTGCTTGGCCGATCATCTCC
>LFRW01000032.1 GCA_001512965.1 Methanomicrobia archaeon DTU008 | reverse complement strand
AACGGCATCCTCCAGCAGCTCTCCGTTCCTGCGAACCGTGTAGGAGCGCACCGTGGCAGCCGATGATGCACGACGGACGGCGGCCTCCACGAGACGTTTGAGGTTGCCGCAGCAAGGCACCTCCATGTGCACGAGCGTGATGTCCTGGATATCGTTCGACGAGAGGATGTCGGAGAGCTTGCTGATGTAGGCTTCGTTATCGTCAAGCTTGGGACAGCCGATGACCGCGACCCTGTCCTTGATGAACTCCTGGTGCATGGATGCGAAGGCGAACGCGGTGCAGTCGCCGGCCAGAAGCAGGCGGGCGTCCTTGAAGTACGGCGCCTTGGCGTTGACCAGCTGCATCTTGATGGGCCAGGTGGTGAGCTCCGACCCTCCTTGAGCCGTGGTCGCGCCCGCCATGGGGGTGATGGTCATCATGCCAGCGGACGGGCACCCGCTCCTCATCCCCGACATGCGGGCCTTGACCGCTTCCTCATCGAACTCCTTGGCCTCTCGCTCGACTATCTGGAGGGCCCCCTGTGGACACTCACCCAGACATGCCCCTAGGCCGTCGCAGAACTCATCCCCGATGACTCTGGCCTTGCCATCCCGTATCTCGATCGCTCCCTCAGCACAAGCGAGCACACACTGGCCGCAGCCGTCGCATTTCGACTCATCGATCTCTATTATCTTTCGGATGGCCATATCCACACCTTGGGATGAATGGACTGGCGAG
Organism: Methanomicrobia archaeon DTU008; assembly: GCA_001512965.1. Classification (GTDB taxonomy): domain Archaea; phylum Thermoplasmatota; class Thermoplasmata; order Methanomassiliicoccales; family Methanomassiliicoccaceae; genus DTU008. The sequence goes on along the minus strand of LFRW01000032.1, from coordinate 8,732 downwards.
CATGATAAATCAATCGCCGAAGCACCTTGGTCCGGCGGAACGGCCACACTGATAGGCATCATCCTTGGCTCAATTGCTCACTTGCAGGTCCCGTTCAACCATCCACGCCGTCCAGGAAATCCATCTCTTCCTTGGCCAGGGAGCGCAGAAGTTCGAGCGGCAGCATATGTCCGCCATCCAACTGAACGCCGCGTACCCGCGGAACATGCTCCATCAGTTCTTGCACCGAAGGCGGAGGAACGAGACGATCATGCTTCCCACATATCGCCAGACAAGGGCATGCGATCCGCCCGGCGTGCCTCGTGGCATCGTATCGCGACATGGCTTCGAATTGCCCCCTGACACCTTCCCATGAGATCCAGCTGTACCTTCTAGCCCTTCCACTTATGACATTGTCCCTCCATCGTTCGTCCTCGAGGAAATGGGCGGAGAAGACCCAAGGGGTCATGAACTTGCTCATGGCGACCGGGTCCATCCCCTCTTCCGCGCTCCTCAGCAATGTCGAGTAGACGCACCTCTGCTCATCGGTCATGCGCGCCGGTGTGCATATGGTCACGATGCTGTTCACCCGCCCGGGATGATCCGCCGCCACCACTTGGGCGATCATGCCTCCCATCCCATGCCCTATCACATGGGCTCCATCCACGCCCGTAAGGTCCATGATGGAGACCACATCATCGGCCATGGTCTCCATGGAGTATGGTTCGGAAGGGGCATCGGACCGACCGGAGCCGCGAACGTCCAGTGCTATGGTGAAATGGGATATCGATAGGGTCCTCCACTGGAATGCCCATGAGCCAAGGTCTTCCCCTATGTCGGCCAATAGGACCACTGGCTCCCCGCTCCCTCCCATCTCTACGCTGAGGATGACCCCGTTCGCTCTGATATAGGTCATGGAACACCCATTGGGCCTGCGAGGCCAAGCTAGTCAAAGCTTGCCATGATCCTTCGCGACCGACCGGTGCAGGCTCGGTTCCCGCATCGAGGCAGCAAGATACTTCTTTGGCCGTCTGCATTCACGACCGTGTCCGCCCGAGCAGAACGGATAGTCAAGTACAACCCTGCCACCCTGGAACCCGTAGGCGAACTGGATGCAACGTCCCCTGACGAAATACCTCGCATCATACATAAGGCCAGGGCGGCCCAGGCGGGATGGGCCGCACTGCCGCTGGAAGAGCGCAGGGAGGTCCTGAAGAGATTGCAGGCGCATGTGGCCGCCAACATCGAGACCATATCCCGAACGATCTGCGAGGAGACAGGCAAGCCTCGAATGGAGGCCATCAATGCCGATATGATGTCCGCCCTCAGCGCCACGATGTATTCGGTGGAGAAGATGCCGTCCCTCTTCCGCCCACGTGGGACCGACTTCGGCAAGCTATCCCTCATGATGAGGTACCTTGGCCGCCGATCCTACATCCAGCCCCGCCCCCTGGGGGTCATAGCCATAATCGCCCCTTGGAACTACCCGTTTGGCATACCCTTCTCCCAGGCCGTCATGGCCGTGGCGGCCGGCAACGCCGTAGTGCTGAAGCCATCGTCAGAGACGCCCTTCACCGGCCTGGAGCTCCGGAAGGCATTCATCGCCGCAGGGGTCCCGGAGGACCTGGTCCAGGTGGTGATAGGCAGCGGAAGCAAGGTAGGCAATGCACTGGCATCATCTAACGTCGATCGCGTGATATTCACCGGGAGCACCGAGGTGGGCCGCAAGATCATGGCGGCCGCCGCGCAGAGGCTGAACCCGGTCACCATGGAGCTTGGTGGGAAGGACCCGATGGTGGTGTTGGCCGATGCCGACCTGCCCAGGGCGGCCGAGGCTGCGGCATGGGGTTGCTATGTCAATGCCGGTCAGACCTGCGTGTGCATCAAGAGGATATACGTTCACGAGAGCGTCTATCAGCAGTTCCTGGACCTGTTCAGTGAGAAGGCGTCCCGCATCAAGCTCGGATATGGATGGGACGATCCCGAGGTAGGAATGGGTCCGCTCATCAACGCCTCTGCCGTTGAGGACATGGAGGCTCAGGTGGCAAGGGCGATCGAGCAGGGCGGCAGGGTGCTGTTCGGGGGGAAGAGGCCGAACATGAAAGGGCATTTCTTCGAACCGACCGCCATCGTCGATGCTCCGCAGTCATCGGACATCGTGCAGAAGGAGACGTTCGGCCCCATCGTGGCGGTGCTTCGTTTCCGCACCGAGGAGGAAGCAATATCGATGGCCAACGACTCGTCCTTCGCGCTCTCTGGCTCCGTCTGGACCTCCGATCTTGGACGAGGAAGGGCCATCGCCGAGAGGATGGACGGCGGAACGATCCATGTGAACAATGTCGGCTATACCTTCGGCCTCGCCTCCACTCCCTGGGGAGGGAGGAAGGAAAGCGGTTTCGGCCATACGCATGGAGAGGAAGGCTTCGCCGAACTGCTGGAACCTCATCATGTCCATGTCGACAAGGGACGATTCGCCAGAGAGCTGTGGTGGCATCCCTATGATCAGGAAGGCCTTGAGCTGTCAAGGGGCCTGAACGACATTCTGTTCGGTGGGCGCTACGGCAGGGCGGCAGCGCTTCTCCTCCGGACAAGGCGGCGTTTGAAAGGCCGCTAGGCGGGCCAAATGAGATAGCCCCCTTGCTGCAATCCTTACCCGATGGACGACCATCACGACCATCGGATGGTGGGCGAGGAAGGGCCGCACAGGGAGCATGAGGGGGTGGAAGGAGGCGACCCACACCGCGGAGGAGGGCATGGAGAGCATGCCTCCATGACGGCCGATTACTGGCGCCGACTCATCGTCTCGACGTTGCTTACCTTTCCGATATTGGCACTGTCACCCCTCATCCAGGCGTCGCTTGGCATTTCCCTTGAGTTCCCAGGTGACCTCCTCCTGTTGTTCGCCCTCTCCACCATCGTATACCTCTACGGGGGGTGGCCCTTCCTAAAGGGAATGGTCGGCGAGCTAGGGCGTCGGCGACCGGGGATGATGACCCTCGTCGGCCTGGCCATCACGGTCGCTTACGTATACAGTTCGGCCACGGTGTTCGGACTCGGCAACGACCTGTTCTTCTGGGAACTGGCCACGCTGATAGACATCATGCTGCTGGGCCATCTGCTGGAGATGCGTTCGGTCATGGGGACGTCACGGGCGCTGGAGGAGCTGGCGAAGGTCATGCCGTCGGTCGCCCACAAGGTCGTGGAGGGCGGCACGAGGGAGGTGGAGATAAGCGAACTGGAAGTTGGGGACCTTGTCCTGGTGAAGCCCGGGGAGAAGATCCCGGCGGACGGTGTGGTGAAGGAAGGCTCATCCCATGTGGACGAGTCCTTGTTGACGGGCGAGTCAGAAATGGTGACGGCTGCCGTGGGAAGGGAGGTCATCGGGGGATCCGTCAACGGCGAGGGCTCGCTCGTAGTGGAGGTATCGAGGACAGGAAGGGAGACCTATCTCAACCAGGTCATCGAATTGGTCGGGAGGACCCAGGAGAGCAGGTCACGAACCCAGGACCTGGCGGACCGGGCAGCCATGGTACTTGTCATGGTCGCCGTCGCTGCCAGCATGCTCACCTTCGCGGCATGGACCCTTCTTGGTGACGGCACTGGATTCGCCATGGAGCGTGCCGTCACGGTGATGGTGATATCATGCCCGCACGCTCTTGGCCTTGCCATCCCGCTGGTCGTGGCGGTGTCCACGGGCATTGCCGCCAGTTCCGGGCTCTTGATAAGGGAGAGGCAGGCCTTCGAGATGGCCCGGGATGTGCGGACGGTCATATTCGACAAGACGGGGACTCTGACCGAGGGAAGGCTCGGCGTCACTGACGTCATTGCCTATGGCGGCAGGACGGAGAAAGAGGTTCTGGCCATGGCTGCCGCGGTAGAAGCGGCGTCCGAGCACCCCATAGCGAGGGCCATCGGACACAAGGCCGAGGAGGAAGGCGTCAAGGTGCGGCCAGTGGCGAACTTCCGGGCGATCGCGGGTCGAGGGGTGGAAGGCCTGATCGACGGGAGAAGGGTGGAGGTCATCGGGCCCGGCCCACTGCGTGAGATGGGCATCGGCATCCCGGATGAAAGGGCCGAGGAACTGGCTTCTCGAGGCCGCACCGTGGTGTTCGTCGTGACCGAGGATGGCGTGGAGGGAGCGGTGGCCCTCGCCGATGTGGTCAGGGCGGAGTCGAAGGAAGCGGTGGCTCGACTGAAGGACCTGGGGTTCAGATGCATCATGCTGACGGGCGACAACAGGTTCGTCGCCAGGACGGTGGCGGAGGAGCTTGGCATGGATGAATATTATGCCGAGGTGCTACCACATGAGAAGGCGTCCGCGGTGGAGAACGTGCAGAGGGAGGGGCCGGTCGCCATGGTGGGCGACGGGATCAACGATGCCCCGGCCCTCGTGCAGGCAGACGTGGGGATAGCCATAGGGAGCGGAACGGACGTGGCCATAGGCTCGGCCGACATAGTGCTGGTAAGGAACGACCCTCGCGATGTGGCCGACATCCTTGCGCTCTCCCGGAGAACCTATTCGAAGATGCGGCAGAACCTGCTCTTCGGAACTGGATACAACATAGTGGCAATACCGCTCGCGGCAGGCGTCCTGAGCGGATATGGCATAGTCCTATCTCCTGCCGCAGGGGCCATCCTGATGAGCGCGAGCACGATCCTCGTGGCGATCAACGCTCGTCTGCTGAGATGATAGGAGAAAAAAGGGAAAGGGTATTTGGAAGAGGTTTCCACCCGTTTCGTTCAGAGCTTGTCACGCTTCCTCAGCTCGACATATCCGAACATGCCGATGACGATGGCGTACAGCAGGATCGCGGCGATCACCGCGGGGCTGAGAGGCCCTGCGCCAATGGCTCCGGCGGTGGGCACCTTGCCTCCGGCGTCCTGGGCCTTTACGTCCAGGACATAGGTGGCGTCATAGCTCTCACCATTGCCATCGACCACGGTCAACGCGATATCGTACTTCCCCTCCTTGTATGTATGAATGGGGGACAGCTGTGTCGAGGTCGTGCCGTCACCGAGGTCCCACATCACTTCCGAGACGGTCTCGATGGATGTGGCGGTGCTGAAGTGCAGCTCGTAGACACCATCGCCGACATTGGTCGCCGTGATGCTGACCAGGGAGTCCGGGGCGCCTTCCGCTACGGAGAGAGTGTAGCTCTGCCTTACTGTCTTGACATCGTCCCTTGCGACGATCGTGACATCATACTCTCCGGCGGCATCGGGAACCCCACGAACCGTCCTGCTCTCCTCATCGAGCTCCAGGAATGAAGCGTCAGAGGTGAGGGACAGGTCTGCGTCGCCGCTGACCTGGACCTTGTACTCATAGCGGTGCCCGACGGTCGCCTCGGTTATGGGAGTCGAGGTGAACTCGACCTCCTGGCCGTTATTGGCGGGGCGAGGGACAGGAGCGTCCCCGGTCACCCCGCCATGGTACGGATATCCAGGCGTTCCGGTGGCCACCATGGAGGTGATGAGCCGGCCGCCCGCGTTCCATATGGCCTTCTCGCCGAAGTCGTACCTGACCAGCGGGTACACGCCGTTGTAGGCGAGCTCGCCCCACATGAGCGGCTTGCCGATCTCCTTGGCCCACTTCTCGGGGGCCTCGAAGTTGTACGGATCGGTGTTGCTGCCATAGTAGTGGCGGTGCAGGATCTCGAATCCGGTGTGACCGGTCGCGAGATTGAAGTCCTGCTGGTTCATGCCGAACATCTTTCCGAAGCCAGCGACGCCCATGTTGCGTGGGTGCGTGCTCACACCAGCGGTCGCATCCGCGACGGCGTTGGCCCAGTTGTTGAAGGCCTGCTTGCCGCCATGGGACTGCCAGTATGCATCGTAGACCTGGTCATGGTCGGGCTCGTTGAACACGTCGTACATGAAGATGGAATCCCAATCTTCAAGCTCCACCATGATCGCGTTCACGTACTCGATGTAGTTGTTGAACGCTCCACTGCCGGGTTCGAACACATTGCCGCTACCGTGGAAGTGGTAGGCAGGGAACTGCTGGGACCCGCCCATGCTGAAGCTCAGCCACACACCATGGTACTGAGCATAGTAGCACATGCTGTGGAGCATGTCGTAGAACTGGTCCTGGTGGTTCTTCCAGGCGTTATACGACATCTCGGTTCCCCAGTAGTCATGAGGACCTATGCGGACCAGGTTGTAGTCGTAGCTTTTCATCTGAGCGAAGTACTGGTTCCAGAACGCATCTGGAGTGTCGTTCGGCGTCACGGGCATGCGATCGCCCGTGTCGGGCCCGTTGAACACGGAGGTCCAGCCGGCCACGGCCTTGTTCCCGTTGATATAGTTATCAATAGCAAATGCAAGGGCGGTGGAATCTACCACGCCGAAGAAGTTCTTGTCAGTCTTGACTCCATCTATGTAAATGTCGGTGCCGTAAACGGTCACCCTCCCCATGTCATGGGAGGGGGATGCCGCCATAGCTGTTGGGCTAGTTACGAGGAGTGCACCCATACTCAGCAAGCTGAATATCGATAGCACTGCGACTAACTTAGTCATTTTTTCATTCACTGTGCATCCCTCTCTGCTTGACAGAGCTAGGTTTTCAAAAACAGGCATCTTTAAGGTGATTTTCTATCTCAGTATCTCTAATGATAATGGAGGCGAAAACATCGGAATGGTTCATAAGGGGAAGCCAGATGACATGCTCGGATGCCCGGATCAGGCGTCAAAACGTTGGAAAAATTGGCATCAGAACCCCTCGTTCAAGGCATGAGCGGTCAGGGCATACTGCTGAACGAAGAACGCCTGGTTGCTTGCAGAAGGGAGGTGACAGATAACGGATCGGAAAGAAAAGATCGGGGCCGTCACGGCCCGTTACATGGCAGGATCACGCTCGTCCGTACTTTTCGACGCTGTCCCTGAGCGCCTTTATGTTCTCCTGCGGCACCTTGTAGGGCATCTCGCAGCCTGGCACGACCATGAATCCAGGGTCCTTGCCCCAAAGGTCGATGACCCTCTTGACCTCCGCATCGATGGCTTCCGGAGCGCCGTTCAGCATCAGTTCTCTGCTGTCGATGCCGGCCATGACGCATGTGTTCCCCTTCAATGCAGAGAACACTTCATTGACGTTCACCGCGTTGACCTGGAAGTGGAACGCCTTGGTTCGCATCTCGATCTGCGGTTCCCATAACGGCTTTTCAGTGCAATTGTGGACGATGGTGCGCATCCCCGCCCCGTGATAGGCGTCCAGGGTCTGTTTCGTGAACCGGCGGTCCCATTGCTCGTACATCGCACGGTCCACCATCTGCCCGCCTGCCAGGGAATTCTCGATGAAGATGTTCTCGACCCCTGCCTCCGCCGCCCTCTCGCAATAAGCTATGGACGACTGGACGATCGTGGAGAGAAGCTTCTCGACAACATCGGGATCGGTGAGGTAACCCATCATGAGGTTGTCCATGCCCACTATCTCTGACGCTATGAGGTTCGGGGCGGCTATGCCGCTCACCACGGCCGCATCGCTACCTGCCTCATCGACCATTATCTTGGCGGCCTTCAACATTATCGACCATGAAGGGTCGTCCATTGGATCGACCGGCTGTATCTTGTCGACCTCGCTCATGGGAACATACTTGTCAGGACGGGGATAGAAGTCTCGTTCAGGGAACTTCCACTCCATTCCATGGGCCTTCGCCTCTACAAGCAGGTCGCCCCATCCGGCCATGACGTTGTCGAACCCGTACATTCGCAGGGCGGCGAGGGAAAGACGTGCGAACACCTCCGGGTCATGGAGCCCGTCATGGATCCTCAGCCCGGTGTCTTGCAACAACCACTTGGCCGCTCCCAGATGCTGATAGAATATGGGCAGGCGGTCAGGGGTCCCAAGGTCGAGAGCCGTATGAAATCGATCGCGCGGCGTCATGTGTTGACAATCGTCTGGTAGGATAGATAATAATATCGAGAACCAAAGGAGACGCTGCATAATCGAGCGATCCCCCGCCAGATCGTCCAGGGGCGTCGCCTTGACGGTCGAGAGATCCCGTGTCCCATGGAGTCCATGGAGTAAATGTTATCTCGTGTCGATGACCCTGCATGTGCGATGAGCGTCATCTCCCTTCAACAGTTCCCGAACGATGAACTCGTCCCACGACCGGCGCCACGTCCTGAGGCCCCCCGCTCCCCGCTCGCAGAGAATGATGGGCCGGACATGCCGATGGGGTCACTGGGCCCTCATGATGGGTCAGCGAAGAACATGTTCGTCTCGACGACCACGCTGGCCGAGGGGACCCCTCATCTCATGGAAGACGTCCCTGCTGGGAGGAGGGTCAGGTGAAGACCGTGTCGCGGGATGCCCAGATCGGTCGAGAGCGGAGAAGGGGAAATGCGGACGATCCGGGGTCGATACAACACTATGCTGGTTTCAGCAAGGAGCTCGGACTCTTCGTCACCATGAGAGTGCGGGAAGGCAAGATATTGAGCGTCGGGCTAACCGAGGAGCCACCGGAAGATGCCAGTACCGGAGGCCATCCATTTCTGTCTCGCATCCTGGAGCACATCGCCACAGGCAAGGACGACATGAGGGACATGCCTCTAGATCTGGACGTCACACCGTTCGAAAGGCAGGTCCTGGAGGCCTTGAGGGACATACCGCCGGGAGAGGTCGCGACCTATGGCGACATAGCGCGCAAGATAGGCCGGCCGAGAGCATATCGGGCAGTGGGTCGTGCATGCGCGATCAATCCCGCCATAGTGGTGGTGCCCTGCCATCGGGTGGTGCCTTCCTCTGGAGGATTGGG
>LFRW01000026.1:42984-44358 GCA_001512965.1 Methanomicrobia archaeon DTU008 | reverse complement strand
GAGGAGACCCCCTCCAGATTCGTCACGTCCGGCGACGAAAGTATCCGTTGCTGCAGCTCCAGGACATAATTGCGCATGAACGGATCCGTCATATTATCGGCCTGCAGCAGCACCATGATGGTGCCGTTGGCCACGGATCGTTGGAAGTTCTGCTCTATGATGCGCTGGGCCCGGACCGACTCTTGGTCATCTCCGCTTCCCAGGTCCATCTGATACTCCATCACGCTGCCTAGCTGCAGCATGGCGGGGACCGCAAGCAACAATGCGACCACCCAGAAGACGATGATCTTCTTGTAGTGTCTATTGACACCATCAGCGATCTTTTCGAACAACATTCGCTTGTCCCTCTTGGAAGCCTATGCCCTGAGCAACGAGCCAAAGTTAATAGGTTTGTTGTCACTAGAGTAGTGACATGGATGACGTCATAAAGCACCTGATGCGCCTCGGGCTGACCGAATATGAGGCCAGGGCATATGTGGCCACGGTCTCCCTGGGAGAAGGGACCGTCAACGAGATAAGCAGGGAAAGCGGGGTGCCTCGCTCCCGTGCGTATGACGTCATGGAGCGTCTCGCTGAGAAGGGGTTCGTGGAGATGGGGAACACCAACCCGATATGTTATCGGGCCAATGACCCCCTGACCGCGTCGGACCGATTGATGGAGGAGGTGAGGCGTGCCAACAATGAGATAATCAAAGGGCTCCGGGAGATAGGGAAGAAGGCCGAGAAACGAAACAACCCCGTGTGGACGCTGACGAGCGACTGGGCCATCGAACGTAAGGTCGAGGAGCTCCTGGACGCGGCAAGAGAGGAGGTTGCGTTCATATTCCTAAGCCATGGTGCCATACTGCGATATGCCGGCCTGATCGCCGATAGGTCGAAGGAAAAGAAGGTGACGGCGGTCCTGGCCCACCGGCCGGAGAATCACGTCAGCCGACTTGGACATGCCCGGGTCATGCGGCTTCGCCCCATTGCAGGAAGCTTCAGCGATGTGGAGGGGACCTTGCGCGAAAGGGGCTTCGTGACCGGCGACGGCCGTTATTGCATCGAGATGGTCATGGTGGCGGACCAGGATACCACCTTGTTGCTGACGAGCGAGGAGAATGGCCACCGGGCCATCATCATACAGGGGACCGTTCTCAACCTGTTCGGGCATGATGCGGTCAAGAGGCTGATCGACGGGGCCGAGGAAGTGGTGGCCAATGCGGCCGGCGGTTCATGCCTGCAAACGGCCGCCCATGCATCGCACGGACGTGAGGCTCAGCTCCGCACCAGACGGTAACCTATATCGGGCCCCATGCCGAGGCCATAGCCTAGCGCGATCAGTTGCATTCCCATAGGCTCCAAGTATCGTGCTGCGGACAGCGGCCCGCAGTC
>LFRW01000026.1:42536-42967 GCA_001512965.1 Methanomicrobia archaeon DTU008 | reverse complement strand
ACCGGTTCGAAACCTAGGCTCTCGGTCAACTCCATGACCGTCCGCTTCGCCAATGCGTCGTCACCGGCCACGAACGCCGTCAGACGCTCCTTGCCGATCCTTCCAGTGCCATGGTGCTTGGCGAACACCGTATTGAACGCCTTGACCACCTTGGCCTTGGGCAGCATCCTCTGGATCTCTTCCGCCCCCGAGGTGGTGAAGCCCATGACCATGCTCCCATCCTTCCCGATCACGTTTGTCACATCTACAACGACCTTGCCGTCTGCCCGCGAGCCTATCTTCTCCACGACATCCTTCACGCCCAGGAACGGTACGGCCAGAACGATGAGCTCGCCCCAGTCGGCCGCATCTTCCACGTTCTCCTTGGGATCCCTGTGTCCAAACCTGATCTCGTGGCCTACTGGCTCGAGGCCAGACGCCATCGCCTTTCC
>LFRW01000026.1:40282-42526 GCA_001512965.1 Methanomicrobia archaeon DTU008 | reverse complement strand
TGATCGCCTCCGCGCCGTCGAACGGCATTTGGTGAGAACGATGGCACCCGCCTCGATAAACGATTTTTGCATTCTCTAATAGAGATCGTGTTGACGGAATGAACGTCGACCATCCCAAAATGATAAGATATTAGAGCATCTAGAACACAAACATGAAACTGGCAGGTGGGATCATCAGACGGAACAAGCAAAGGAGAGATGATGAGCCGTCTGTCCCTAGCCAGCAGAACGGTAGGACAAGCGATGATGCCACTTGGAGGATGTCGTCATCGTCACATTCGGCCATCTTCGTACAGGATGTCGATGGACGAGTGGTCCTATCCTCCAACAGCCTTGCGGATTTTTCTGAGGCCGCTTCCCCCGACGCCATCGAGAGGTCGTTGGCCGGCATCGGAGAAGACCATCGCATGATGCCGTCCGTAGAAGGGATGAGAAGAAAGGTACTGACAACGAAAGAGAGTGCTTACACAGAGCTCCGGTCGTCAAGCGGACCTTGCTACTCTCTCTCCGTGATTCCATTGCTCAGCGATGATGGGGAGCTCGGAGGGACGCTGACCATGTTGATGGACATCACCGAACAGAAAGAGCTGGAGAGGCTTCAGGAAGAAGGGGAGATCTTTCGGCGAGCCATAGAGTCCGTGAGAGACCCGGTATATGTCAAGGACCTCGAGGGGCGGTACACCATGGCCAATGCCTCCGTGAAACGGACCATGGGGAAGGACCTCACCGATGTAATAGGCCGGACCGACCTTGAAATAATGGAAGACAGGCAAGATGCGCTGACGATCATGGAGAACGATCGTAAGGTGATGCGCTCCGGCAAAGAGGAGATGTTCGAGGAGCATGTAAAGCTGTCCGACGGGGCCCATACGTTCCTATCCGACAAGACCCCCAACCGAAACAGGGAGGGGCGGATCACCGGGATCATCGGCATATCCAGAGACATTACGGAACGTAAGCACATGGAAGAGGCCGACAAGGCCAAGGTCAGGTGGCTTGAGTCCATTCTGGAGAGCGCACCTGTCGCGATAGGCGTCTCCCGCGGAGGCCATATACTCTATGCCAATCCCCTGTATCTGAAGCTCTTCGGCTATCACAGTCTTGAGGATGTCAAAGGCCGCTCGATCATCGAGCAGATCGCGCCAGAGGACCGCGGGAAGGCCGTGGCGTTTTTCACGAAGGTTGATGAGGGCAGATCGTCGAATCGAGAGAAAGAACTGATGGGGATCCGAAGGGACGGCTCGCGATTCCCATTCCAAATGGCCATCGCCCATGCCGAACTGCCGGACGGGCCCGCTCTGCTGGGTTTTTTCACCGACATCACGGAGCGAAGGAAGCTGGAGAGCGGTTTGGAAGAGTCGAGGCGCACGGCAGACCTTTACATCGACATCCTGACGCATGATATCAGCAATTATAATGCCGCGGCGATAGGCTACCTACAGCTGGCCGATATGAACCTGGAGCTCGACGAGGAGGAGCGCGGGTTCATATCTCGATCCCTGCAGGTCCTCGCAGACAGTTCTGAGCTCATCGCCAACATAAGAGACCTTCAGAACATAGAGTCAGGCCGAGATCGACCTGAACCTTTGGACGTATGCTCCATGCTGAAGGAGATCACGGATGCATATCGAAGTCCCATGGACAGGAAGGTCTCCATCTCGCTCACAACCCATGGCGGATGCATGGTCCACGCATCCATGCTTCTGCGTGGTGCGTTCTCCAATCTGATAAGTAACGCGATAAAGCATTCCACGGGAGCCGTGGACATTCATATCACGGTGATCGATTACTACCATTACGGCGAAAAGATGGTCAGGATCGATGTTTCCGACAATGGACCTGGCATAGCCGATGAGCGGAAGGGCGTCATCTTCGACCGCTCCCTCATGGGATTGACACGGCCGGTCAGCCGAGGGTTGGGGCTATATCTGGTCAAGCGTCTGGTCGAGAACTATGGTGGCGAGGTGTGGGTTGAAGATCGCATACCCGGCGACCATACACAAGGGGCGAGGTTCGTGGTGCTTCTGCCTGCTGCGATGTGAGGTCGGCGCCCCATAGACGACACATGCATCGACCAATATTCCCGACCTCCCGTGACCGTGACCGCTTGCATCATCTCCCGCTCAGTGAAATAGAGGACGCTTCAGCAATTCTTAAATACATGATATACATCACTTGCTTCGGTGTGACGGCCATAGCGGCGGGGATACACCCGGTCCCATCCGAACCCGGAAGTTAAGCCCG
>LFRW01000026.1:0-40266 GCA_001512965.1 Methanomicrobia archaeon DTU008 | reverse complement strand
CTGTACTGCGGTGCGCGAGCCCGCGGGAACCACGAGACGCTGTCAGCCACTTTTCTATCATCCATGATGAGTCGCTGAGCATTCTGTAATAATCAAGAGGGTTTGCCGACATATGACGCGACCCTTTAGATCTGCGCATCGGCTGCCATCGACCAGAAGGAGCCGATGGCGATGATGACGGTTGCGATGACCAGGGCCGTCATAAATTTGATCGGATCATGATAACACCTTGTGACCCTCCCTGACCTACGCACATATGGCTCGCCCGTCGCCTTGGCAGGGCGGCCGTTGGATCTTGGCATAGGGCGAAGGATTCGGGAGTACGGCCATGAATGTCATGTGACCTGCATCGATGTCACGAGCCGTACAAAGGTACATTCCAGGACCGTGCTGACCCCATAATCCTCTTTAACTGCGCCATGCTCTGGAAAACAGCGTGCACGATGTCAGGCAATGAAAAGATAGAAGAAAAAGGGAAGAAAGGCCGTTAGGCCTAGTTCATTCCACCGGACACCTTCTTGGTCAGCCCGTACGCGACAGGGATCAGCATGATGCCCAGTGCGATGGCGAAGGCCCAAGAGATGTTGCCTATGACGTCGGTGACGCCCGGGAAGGTGGCGAAGATCGCGCCGGTGCCGATGATGAGGAATATGGCATATAGCACGAACTTTGCATAACCCGCGATGTCCTTGAACTCGGAGTGTTCGTCCATGATGGACTTGATCAGCCCATCGGTGAGCGAGATGCCGACACCGATGATGACGAAGCCAAGGATGAGCGGGTAGATGGTGCTGCCGCCAAGGAGCAGGGTGTCGAAGGCCAGCAGAAGGACGAATGCGATCAGACCGACGAAGAGCAGATTCCTCAGCATGTCGGCGATCTCGCTCTTTTCCTCCGAGAACATCGGCTTGACCATCTTGCCAATGAAGGATGACAAGAAGTCAGCGAACACCGCACCAATGACGATTATCAGTATACCGGCCAACAGCCTGGGCAGGTAATCCGCGATAGCGATCAGGTAGTCGCCTAGGGTGCCTCCCACGTTCAGTATCTCGATCGCCAATATGACGGCGAGGATCACTATGAACGCCTTAACGACACCGCCGATCAGATTCGACAGATCCAATCCGGATGACCTGAACGACCTGCCAACGCTGGTCTGGTCGAAGCCCCTTTCAAGGCCAAGCCTTCCCACTAGATAGTTCACCGCCTTACCAACGAGCGAACCGATCACAAACCCGAGAGCGATTACAATTATCGCCGCGAGTATTGCCGGTAGGGCGTTGATAATGGTCTCCAACATATTGCTTAGCACTTCGATGATATCGGCCATAAGCCATTACCTCGCTCATAGAATGTAATATGAATATAAATAGAATGATATGGGAGTTAGAATCATACTGGGTGGTCCATTCGCCTATAGAACGTTATCCATATGTTCAAATACCGATCGACAAAATGGCGTCTCAGAATCAGCCTTTGAGATCGTGAGGAACGTTCCCTGGTGCGCCTGGAATGTACGTTCTTGCCCCTGGCTCCATCCATCGATGGCCGACAGACGCGCATATTTCGCCCCGCCTGTCGTCATCGGGCCGAATTCTCGTCAAAAGCTCGGGGCACCGTTATCACCACCGCTATGGAATTCCATCTGGGTGATAACATGCCCGAGATGTCAAGCACGCATTCCGTCAAGAGCCTGAACCATAGGTTCACTAGGGCAGAACTGGCCAGAGCGCTCAGGCTGGCCATCGCGGATGAGTATGAGGCCATTCAGATCTATGAGCAGATAGCGGAGTCCACCGAGGATGAAGAGATCAGAGAGGTGATCATGCACATCGTGGAAGAGGAGCAGAAGCACGCCGATCAATTCTGGGACCTCCTTGCCCGGGTGATACCCGAAGAACGTGAGATATACGATAGCGCGGTCGAAGAGAATAAAGAGATAATACAGAGGATCAGGAGTTGAGTCGCCGGCCATAACGACCCATGCATGGGATAGGCGGGATATCGGTGCAGGATGATGGACGGCCTCCGGTCCGATGGCCATAGGGGCCATTGAAGGATGAGGTCATGTTGAATGCCCTCCCGAACGGCGTCCGACAAGGGACCTGGACCATATGACCCTAGATGATCGCATCTTTCGTCAGCACATCTGATCTGGGTTGTCGAGAACGTTCAATGGTGCTTTCGAGCCCGGATGTGCTGGGCGTTACCGGACGGGTGAACGATCCGGATGCGGGGGGTGGGACGGTGCGGCGCTAAAGACACGAAAGCTCCCCTGACACGCTCGATGTCAATCTGTTCTCCGGTGCATCGGAGGATAGAGCGCTCATTCTCCCAGACCAAGCTGCTCCACCACACTGGCAGTGTCAAATATACTTTGCAGCTCGGCTATCTTTCCATCTCGGATCGTGTAGATGTCCACGGCAACGACGCTCATCTTTCGGCCAGTGGGCTCTTGGGCCCTGAACTTGCCAGTCATGGTGCCTGAATAGTTCTCCACCACTACCACCTTGTCGCCTTCTGCGATCATCTCCTTGATGTCGAACCTCACATCGGGCATCATCACCCTCAGGTCCCGGAACGCGTTAAGGCACTCCTCCTTGCTCCTTCCATCTCCATTCTGGGCGATCTCTTGGAAATCCTCCGAGAGCAACTCGCCAAAATTCTCGATGTCGCCCTGGTTGAGCGCCTCATAGGCCTTGAAGATGAGTTCCTTGTTCTGATCCAGCACCATGCACTGCTGCGTCGCGACCATGGCGGATATGATGGCCTCCGATCCGTTAATAATTGTTCGTTATGAAGGGTCTGCCGATCATCATCGGGACCGGTGCCCACGCTCGAGCCGGAATTGTTGAGGAGATCGTTGCCACCACATACCGATATGGGCCCTGAAATGGGCCTGACGACACCGTGATGGACCTCACCATGACCGCACCGCTCTGACGATCGGTCCCGGCGGTGTTGCCTCTAGTAAGGAAACAGGTCCGTGCTTAGGTATTTCTCCCCTCGGTCGGGGAAGATCGTCACGATGGTGCCGGAGCTGGCCTTCTTTGCGATCTCGATGGCGGCGTACATCGCGGCGCCGCTGCTCATGCCCACGAATATGCCTTCCTGCTTGACTATCTGGCGGGTCATCTCGTATGCCACCTCGGTCTCGACCATTATCGTGATGTCGATCTGGCTTGGATCATATATCGACGGGACGATGGCCTCCTCCATGTTCTTCAGTCCCTGGATGTAGTGGCCTTTGACCGGATGGGCGCACACGATCTTCACGTCCGGGTTGTGCTCCTTCAACGCCTTGCCTATGCCCATTATCGTGCCGGAGGTGCCTAGCGCCGATACCAGATAATCCACATTACCACCGGTTTGCTTCCAGATCTCATCCCCGGTCGTCCTGTAATGCGCCATCTTGTTGTATTCGTTCGAGAACTGGTCAGGCATGAAATATTTGTCCGGATTCGCTTTGACCAACTCCCTCGCCTTCCGGATGGCACCATCGGTTCCATACTTCCCCTCGCTCAAGGTGACGGTGCCGCCGAACGCCTTTATCATCTGCCGCCTCTCGACCGATACGGCGCCGCTCATGACTATCTCCACATCATAGCCCTTGATCGCCCCGATCATCGCCAGAGCCACCCCGGTGTTTCCCGATGTTGGCTCGATGATGGTCTTCCCCTTGGTCAGCCTGCCCTCGGCCTCTGCCTGCTGGATCATGTTCAGGGCGATCCGGTCCTTGATGCTGCCAGTTGGATTGAACCCCTCCACCTTGGCATACATGGTCACGTTCTTGTTGGGATTTAGCTTATTGATCCTGACCAACGGGGTGTTCCCGATCGTCATTAAGATGTTTTCTTTGAAATCGGCAGAGGATGTCGTCATTCATTGTCACCTTATGGCGGGAAATGCTTCACCGTTGACCGTAATTCAACCAAGATAGGAAAAGGTATCTAGGTGGAGATGCCCGTTCCGCTGGAAGAACCGCTCCATACCGATCCCCATCGTCCACCCTTGCGGGCGAGATGTCAGCCGAGGCGGGCGAACATCGTAATGCCGCAGCTTCTTCCATCGACCGACATGTAATGAGACCTTGCAGACGTGGCATCCGCCCTTGGCAACCTTATTGGACCATCAGATTCCAATGAAGGCCATGGGGCTGCCCTTGCCCAGGAGGCTTGGCATGGACGATCTCGTCGATGCCGTGGACATCATGACCCAGGCGTTCTTCGACGATCCTCTCTGGAGGCATCTTCTTCATGACGAGCGTAAGCGGAGGAGGATGCTTCCCGAGTTCTTCCGAAAATTCCTGCAGAGGGGGATCGAGTGCGGGGAGGTGTACGGCGCCGGGAGGCCGTTGCAAGGGGTGGCGATATGGGTGATGGACCGCCATGGAGGGGATTGGATATCAAGGCCGAGTGAAGCGGCGTACATGGATCTCCTGCTCGACCCTAGCCTTACCTCTTCCTCGAACGCCCGAACCATCTTCTCGACCCTTGACGCACTGCAGCTGCGCCATGCCCCTGGCCCCCACATGTATCTGAGCTCGATCGGGGTCGCCGCCGAGGCAAGGGGGAGTGGGGTCGCCTCCCGACTGATAAAACCATTCCTGGCATTGGCGGATGGTTGCTCCATGCCCATCTACACGGAGACCGTAGAGGCCTCCAACATCCCCCTCTACGAGCACTTCCATTTCAAGATCGTGCAAACGATCAGCGTACCAGGGACCACGCTGACGATATGGTCACTCTTGCGATGTCCGCGAGCCTGAGCAGAACGAAAAATGGTGCGGGGGATGGGATTCGAACCCATGAACCACTAAGGACGGGATCTTAAGTCCCGCGCCGTTGTCCAGCTTGACTACCCCCGCATGCTTGTGCCCATAGGGGGGTTGGTATTTTATTCTTTTCAGATAGGTCATGGGCTGAAAATGCCGTCTGGGACACATGAGGGATCGGTCCCTGGGGAGCCCGCTATGCTCGAGTTTTCCCTCTTGAGCATGGAGAGGCGAGCTTTTTTTAAATCAGAACGATGCGGGGCGGATGAACGGCAACATCGACCCAGACGGCGTCGAGACATATCACGTGGAGATAGATGATGTCCGCTACATGCTCATCGAGCCACCTCGCGATATCTTCTCAGAGCGACCATACGTGTATATGGGCCAGTCGGTTGTGGAGCGGTTGCTTGAACACTTCAAGAAGCAGAAAGGTCTGAAGAAGAGAAGGCATAGACTGATCCTCCTGATGCCAAGGGACAAGATCACCCCTGGCCTCTCTCAAGAGCTTGAAGCGGCGCTCGACCGTTACACCGCCACCAAGATCAAGGAGAACCTCAATGAGATGGCCGCGATCCGTCGCCGCGGTCTCCTCCAGATACCATACGCCCTCGTCTTCCTGGGCACATCGGTGGCCCTAGGCCTTATACTGGGCAGCGCCGCCATATCGTCCGTGCCACCGGTGATCGCAACCGTGCTCAGCGAGGGACTGTTCATCGTCGGGTGGGTGGCCATGTGGGGGCCTGCGGACACCTTGCTGTTCGGCCGATTCCCCCTGGTGGTAGAGAATCGCGCCCTGCGAGCACTGGAGCGGATGACCATCGAGATCAGGCCCAGAGAGGACGCTTTAACAGAACGATGATCTGCTACCAAGCATCATGAGGTCGACCGTGAACGCTCGGCGGCATTGGCCCGGATCGGACCGGTCCCGCCATCCTGAAGGTCCATTGGACCTCATCGACGTCACTCGCTCGGCCTCCTTTTCCACCGGCGGAACCTGTCATGCGATCGTCCAGACGCTGCCACCGATGGGTGTCGAGCTTGTGGGTGGATCCCGGCGATGTGGCATTGGGCCGTGTAAAAAAGATAGGATGCGAGGGCGTCAAGGTCAGGACGCCGCTCGAAGCTGATGCGGTCAGGGGTCGAGTTGTGGCCTCCGATCGATCCCCCGGAGGCCGCGCTCCTCTTCAACCCTTCGTCTTCTGCTTCTCCCACCACTCGTCTATTATATCCTCCAGATTCGGCCGCCCTATCTCTTCCAGCTCATATCGGGCGCGGACGATGGGGTTGCTCACCTTGACGAGACGCTTGATGTCTATCGGGGTTCCGGTGACCACTACATCACAGTCGGACCTTTCGATCGTCTCCTGCAGGGAGGCGACCTGCTCCTCCGAGTAACCCATGGCCGGCAGGACCTTGGTGAGGTGGGGGTACTTCTCGAAGGTCTCGGCGATGGAGCCGACCGCAAATGGCCTGGGATCTATGACGGTCGCACCGGCGTCCTCGGCCGCAATGAGCCCGGCGCCGAAGGACATCTCACCATGCGTCACCGTGGGGCCGTCCTCCACCACCAGCGCTCGCTTGCCGGCCACCATCTCCGGTTCGGCCAGGGTGATGGGCGAGGCCGCCTCGATGACCCATGCCTTCGGGTTGAGCGATTTGATGTTGTCGCGCACAGTCTTGATGTTGCATCGGTCGGCGGTCTGCACCTTGTTTATGATCACCACATCGGCCATGCGCACGTTCGTCTCCCCTGGATGATACAGCATCTCGTGCCCGGGCCGGTGGGGGTCGGCGATCACGATGTGCAGGTCGCTGTGGTAGAAGGGCGTGTCGTTATTGCCGCCGTCCCACACCACGACGTCGGCCTCCTTCTCCGCCTGCCGAAGGATCTTCTCATAGTCCACGCCGGCGTAGACGACTATGCCATTGTCGATCAGTGGCTCGTACTCCTCCCTCTCCTCTATGGTGGTCCTATGAAGGTCAAGGTCCTCGTAGCTGGCGAACCGCTGCACGGTCTGCTTGACCAGGTCGCCATATGGCATGGGATGCCTCACCGCCACGACGCGCAGTCCTTTCTTCTGCAGGATGGCGCAAACCCTCCTGGTCGTCTGACTCTTCCCCGAACCTGTCCTGACGGCCCCTATGCTCACCACTGGCACCGAGGAGCGCAGCATGATGCGCTTGTTGCCCATGAGCACGAAGTCCGCTCCTGCCGCAAGCACCTTGGAAGCTATGTCCATGACCCTGGCGTTGGAGATGTCAGAATAGGCGAACACCACTTGATCCACGTCGTTCTCACGTATCAAACGTTCCAGCTCCTCCTCGGCCACGATCGGTATGCCGTTCGGATAACCTTCGCCGGCCAGTTCCGGAGGGTAGCGACGCCCTTCGATGTTCGGTATCTGGGTAGCGGTGAACGCCACCACTTCGTAGACCGGATTGCTGCGGTAGTAGGTGTTGAAATTATGGAAATCCCGCCCCGCGGCACCCATGATGATGGTTTTCAAGCGTGCCATGATGATCCGAGGCACAGGGAGTGCCTATCTGGTTTATTAGGGTCTCGGCGAGACGATGTTTCGGAAATCCTCTTTAATCCATGAGGCCATGCGGTGAACATGGCGTATCGGGTGCCCACGACGGAGGTCCTTGCGGCGGCGGTCGCTGCCGCCATCCGAGACTTGAACGTCGTGGGCTCGCAGCGTCAACTGACCGATCTAGTCAGGGAGGAGCTGCGGCGGATCGACCCGATGTATGGCGTGACCGAAGAAAGGGTACGCAAGACGGCTATAAACGCAAGGCTGGTGAAGGTGGAGGTCGAGAGCCGGGACACCCGAAGGAGAAAGCGGGTGATCACATGCCCGGTGTGCGGCTCGAAGCTGAAGCGGGTTCGAAACCGCACCATATCTGGTGGGACGGTGACCATCGGCAAGAAATGTCCCGTTTGCCCGTTCCGGATGGGGACGACGCGCCGGGTGCCCGTCCGCTATGTGTTCGTAAATGCCAATCCTCGCAGATATTCGTTCAAGGAGAATGAGCAGAGGACGCTCTGGCCCGATCGCCGGATGTAAGATGCCATCATGAGGTCTGGCCATATGATGCATGCGATCTGCACGCCTATGATCCCTCGTGGGATCGAGACCGATGCATCCAGTTCTCAGCATGGGACCGCAACATGCTTCGGCTTGCCGTTCCACATCGGAGGATGGCCTGACAAGCTTTATCACCCGGAAGGCCATTGGTCGTTCAGGGTCATGGATATGAGGCTCTGGCAGTTCGGACGGTTGAACGGGAACAGCATTACGATCGACCAGGAGATCGGAGAGCCACTGGGCTTGGTGAACGGGAGCCAGGTCTTCTCCACCATGTTCCGCTACGAAGGAAAGGACACCTCCTCCCATGAGATCGTCCTCTCCACGTTCGGACCTGAGAACTACCGCTTGCTCTACGACCTGACCATCAACATGATCGACCAGCCAGGTGCATGCGCCCAGGCGTCAAAATTCCTGGCAGACCGCAACGTGGACATATTGAACTCCGAGTCACTGAGCATGATCTCGGGGGCGGTCATGGTGTGGAAGATGCTGGTCGACCTCTCCTATTTCGGCGAGCCGGACGACCTCATCGCCGAGTTCAGTTCGGCAAAGAGGAACTCGCCGTCCTCCCTGGACAAGGTCGATTCGATGAAGCTGAGCGAATCGCACATCGCCGACCGGTATACCAAGGGGGCCATCTCCGCCTCCCGGACGATCAAGACCAAGATGATCAAGCGCAAGAGCCGCACTCCTTCGCAGATACGAAAGAACGAGTTCGTCATTCCGGAAGAGTTCATGGCCGAGCTCGGGAGCGAGGTGGACGGGCGGCCGTTCATGATGGTCGGCGACATGAACTCCTATGTGCTGAGCATCACCATGCTCGATCCGTCGGTCAGATTGATATCGGTAAACATGACGGTCCCGGACAAGCCAGGGGCCATCCACCAGGTCGCCGACGCCATGTCTCGCTCCAACGTCAACCTGTTGATGCTCCACACGAAGGTGCTCAACTATTACGAGAGCATGTCACTGGACGTGGTGGCCGACGTCAGCAAATGCTCCGTCTCCCTGGACGAGCTGCGGGCGCGGATAGAGGTGGCCCTGTCATCCTTCAAGTCGCCGTCCGAGGTCGGACCTTTCAAGCCGATCGTGATCTAGGCTGGTCAGTTCCCTTCCCTGCTAACAGGTGGCACGCTGGATATATCTATGTAGGTGCCATTAGAGCGGATGCGCCACCCCCTCAGGGTTGGCGCGATCCTGTAACTTCGATGGAGGCTGATGATTGAACTCCAGTAGGGCTAGCGCAGAACAGATCTTCGAGATGGGCATACGAGGAGCGAGAACGCTCCTGCGGCTGGCCGCGGGCGCACTTGACGACACTGTGGCAAAGTACGGCGAGGAACGGACGGTCGAGTATCCCGAAACGGCCTACGAGCTTCCCGCCGTGTATGCCTGGGATGGACGGGAAGTGCTACACCTATCCGACATCCGCCCACTGCTGGAGGACTATAGGTCCCGTCTGCGCGACGAGCCGACGGTCGAGAATGCACTGGTCGCGGGTGAGGCCACGATGATCGCGGCCGAGATCATAGAGGCGCTTAGATACGTAGAGGACCCGCATCCCTATGAGGGCACTGGCTACTGCGGATTCATCCCTGACAAGTTGCTGCGGGAGCTGGGAGTCGCACTGGTCGACGACACCATCCCTGGCGTCGCCGTGCTGGCAGGGAAGGCCCCGGACCCGGGACAGTTGGTCAGCATAGTGAGGGACCTGCAGTCCAAGGGCATGCTGATAATCGCGTCCAATGAGATCATCGAGCAGCTAAGGAACGCCAACATCAAGATGGGGCTGGGCATGATGCTCTATCCCGTTGGGGAGGGTACGCAGATCGTACACGCCCTGAACTTCGCCATACGCGGTGCGCTCTCCTTCGGAGGGGTGCAGCGCGGTGACCGCGAGACCTTGCGCGATTACCTGTCGAAGAGGCCGAAGACGTTCGTGCTGCATTTCGGACCGCTCGACGACATCATGGCCGCGGTGGGCCTGGCGGCCATCTTCAATTGCGCCCCGGTGCTGACGGACCAGGAAGTGGAGGACATACCGGACGCCTTGCTGAGCGTGTCCCCGGAAAAGATGGTGCAGGCCGCCATAGAGGCAAGGGGAATACGCGTGAAGCTAGCCCCGGTGGACATTCCAGTGGCTTACGGCCCGGCGTTCGAGGGCGAGATCGTCCGACGGCCGGACACCTATGTGGAGGCGGGCGGGGCGGCCAAGACGCCGACGTTCGAACTGCTCCGGTCACGGCCGGAGGACGAGGTCGAGGATGGGCGCATCACCCTCATCGGCAAGGACGTCGACGAGATGGAAGCTGGATCGTCGACCGCGCTGGCGATAGTCGTGGATGTGTACGGGAAGAAGATGGAGGAGGACTTCGAAAGCGTCCTCGAACGCCGCATCCATCAGTTCATCAATTATGCCGAGGGAGCATGGCACACCGGGCAGAGAAACCTCAACTGGATCCGGCTGAGCCGTTCGTCGGTGGAGGCAGGGCTGACCTTCAAGCATTTCGGGAACATCCTCATAACCAAGTTCAAGGAGGAGTTCGGCGGGCTCGTATCCCGCATCCAGGTCACCATAGTGACCGATGAGGACGAGGTGCGAAGGCGATCGTCCGAGGCCATGGAGATATATGGCAGAAGGGATGCCCGGCTGGCCGGGCTCACCGATGAGAACGTCGACGAGTTCTATACCTGCTCACTCTGCGCCTCGTTCGCACCAGACCACATCTGCGTCATAACGCCGGAGCGCCTGGGGCTGTGCGGAGCCATCAACTGGCTCGATGCCAGGGCGTCGAAGGAGATCGCTCCTGCCGGACCCAACCAGCCTATAGTCAAAGGGGAATGCATCGATGCAGAGAAGGGACAGTTCGCCGGTGTCAATGAGGCCGTCTACGAGGCTTCACACCATAAGATCGAACGGTTCAACATCTACTCGCTCATGGAGGATCCCATGACCTCGTGCGGCTGTTTCGAGGTGATCGTCGCCATGTCGCCCGACATGCAGTCCGTAGTGGTGGTCAACCGCGAGTATCCTGGGATGATACCGCTAGGAATGAAGTTCTCCTCCTTGGCTGGCTCGGTCGGAGGCGGGAAACAGACGCCGGGATTCATCGGCGCAGGGCGAAAGTATTTAACGAGCAGAAAATTCATCTCTGCGGACGGCGGGTTCCTGCGCATCTCCTGGATGCCGAAGGAGCTGAAAGAGAGCATGCGCGAGGCATTGGAGGCCCGGGCAAGGGAGCTGGGTGAGCCAGACTTCGTGGACAAGATAGCCGATGAGACTGTCACCACCGATGCTGAAGGGCTGATGGAGTGGATGGCCAAGGTCGACCATCCCGCGCTTCGCATGCCTCCCCTGCTGTCCTGAGAGGAATGAAGATGGTCGAGGTCCCTATACCCAAGGAGAAATGGTCAGGCAAGATAGGAACGGTTACCATTGGCAATTCGCCCGCGGAAGGCGGCAGCCGCTCGGCCCCCATCATGCTGGGTGGCGGGAGCGGTATGCCGTTCCTATCGTACGAAGGGTTGGGGCACAAGCAACGCCTGGCCGGAGAGGTCCTCGACTACACAGAGGGCGTTCCTGAGCTAAGCATCGCCGCATTCAGCGACGTCGCCAACGATCCAGTGGCGTGGGCCGCACGCTGGAAGGAGCTGGGTGCGGACATGATATGCTTGAAGCTCCGCTCCCTCGACCCTGAAGGGAAGGATGCCCCGGCGGAAGATGCGGTGGCGACCGTCCTGAGCGTCCTGAAGGCAGTGGACCTGCCCCTGATGGTCTATGGTGGCGGGAACACCGAGAAGGACGCCAATGCCATGGAGCTGGTGAGCAACGCCTGCGCCGGAGAGAGGGTCCTGCTGGGGCAGGCCGAGGAGAACGCCTACAAGAGCATATCCGCCGCTGCCACCGCCAACGGCCACGCCCTCATAGCCTACTCCAATCTGGACGTCAATCTGGCAAAGCAGATGAACATCCTGCTGGCCGACTTTGGGACCAAGCTCGAGAATGTTGTCATGGACCCCCTCATGGCAGCCCTGGGTGTGGGACTGGAGTATTCATACTCGGTCAATGAGCGCATACGCCTGGCCGCGTTGATGGGCGATCGCATGCTGCAGACGCCCATGTGCTGCGACCTTACCTCGTCGTGGGAGACAAGGGAGGCCACGGAAGAGAACGCCGCATGGGGGGACGCTGAGGAAAGGGGCGCATGGTGGGAGGCCACGACCGGCCTGGCCGCCCTTCTGTCTGGGGCCGACCTGCTCATAGTCCGGCATCCGCGCAGCTTGGAGATCCTGAAAGACGCCATCGAGGAACTGAGGGGTGAGTGAAATGGCCACGGCTATAGAGATCTTCAAACATCTACCGAAGAAGAACTGCGGGAAGTGCAACTTCCCCACTTGCCTTGCCTTCGCCATGCAGCTCGCCAATCAGAAGGTCAAGCTGTCGGATTGCCCCTTCGTGAGCGAGGAGGCGAAGGCAAAGCTGGAGGCTTCCTCCGCCCCGCCCATCCGCCTCGTGACCATCGGGGATGGACCCAAGAAGGTGGAGCTGGGCGATGAGACCGAACTGTACCGGCATGAGAAGAAGTTCTTCCACCCCACCAGGTATGCCATCGTCATCTCGGACTCAGCGTCGGACGAGGAGGTGGAAGGGAAGCTTCAACGGGCCCGGGACCTCGTGTTCGACCGCGTTGGCCAGACGCTAGCGCTCGACATGCTCGCCGTCAGGAACGATTCGGGAGATGCCAGCACGTTCGCGGCCATGGCGTCCCGCGTGGCGAACGAAGGGTTGCCCATGGTGCTCATGTCCGATAGGCCGGAGGCGTTGAGACAGGCCGCGGCCGGCCTGACCAGGCCATTGCTGTATGCCGCCACCGCCGAGAACGTCGAGGAAATGGCCGCCGTGGCAAAGGAGCTGAAATGCCCCCTCGCCCTGAGGAGCGAGGACCTCAATACATTGGCCGACATGGCGGAGCGCGCCCGCAAGGCCGGCGTCGAGGACCTGATGCTCGATCTAGCCCCTCAACGGGCAAAGGACCTGGTGGAGAAGAACACCATCGTGCGGAAGAACGCCGTCAAGAAGACCTTCCGCGGCCTGGGGTACCCGATAGTGCTGAACGCATGCGGCGATGAGCGAGCGGTCCTCAAGGCCATGCTGTCCACCATGAAGTACGGTGGCATCGTGCTGCTCGACGACCTCGATCCCGCCCATGCGCTTCCGCTGTTCGTGCTGAGGCAGAACATCTACACGGACCCGCAGGTGCCCATCCAGGTGAAGGCCGGCCTGTATCCAGTGAACGATCCAAGGGAGGATTCGCCCATACTGTTCACTACCAACTTCTCACTGACCTACTACACCGTATTGGCCGACATCGAGAAGTCCAAGGTCCCGGCATGGCTCCTCGTCGTCGATACCGAAGGGTTGTCGGTCCTGACGGCGTTCTCGGCCGGCAAGCTGTCGGCGGAAAGCGTCGTCACCGCGCTGGAAGAGACCTCTGCGAAGGAGAGGAGCAAGAAGGGTACGCTTATCATACCTGGAATGCTGTCCCGCATGTCGGGCAAACTGCAGGAGCTCAGCGGCCTGAAGGTCGTGGTCGGCCCAAGGGAATCGTCTGGAATCCCCAAGCTGTTGAAGAGCGGCCAGATCTGAGGACGAGTGGAACGGTCCAGACCCTTCCGCATCGCCGCGGATGGGTCTGCATACATCTTTCTCCTCTTCCTTTCCTCATCATGTCCACCAGAGGACGTCATGTCGGATATGTTTGGAAGAGAAATGTAGGAATGGAGGTCGGCCTGGTGGTCGCCGCGCCATGAAGGGCGCCGTTCACGAACGCCCCATAAATCATCAAGGAGGTCGCTTCTCGACCTGTTGCAACGTGTCGCGTCCGCTTCAGCCGGCTCGGGCCGCACTTTTTACGGTCGTTGCCGAGAGAGGCCTTTTCTAACGATATAAAAGGAAAGGGGGGAGAAGCGGTCAGACTTCTCCCTGGACGCGGACGTCCATTCGTGGCAGCGGGATCTCTATGCCGTTCCTCCTGAACTCCTCCACCACGCTCTTGCTGAGGTCCCAGTTGACCTTCCAATAGTCCGCGTTCTTGACCCACGCCCTGAGGGACAGGTTCACCTTGGTGTCGGTCAGCTCGGTGACGATCACGGAGGGTGCAGGGTCCTTGAGGATCAGGGGGTGGCGGTTAAGAAGGTCCATGGCGACGGAGATCGCCCTGTCCAGGTCCCCGGCGTAGCTCGCCCCGACCGTGACAGCGACCCTTCTGGTCGGCATATGGCTGTTGTTGACTATCGGGCTGCCCCATACGGTCTTGTTTGGCAGCGTGATGAACACGTTGTCCGCGGTGACCATCTCCGTTGACATGATGCCGATGGCATCTATCCTTCCGGAGAAGCCGTTCACCGTGATCCAATCATCCTTCTTGAACGGGCGGACCATCGCCAGCCAGACGCCGGCAAAGAAGTTGTTCATGGTGTCCTGCAGACCGAAGCCCAGGACCAGGCCTACTATCGCAGACATGGCCAGCATGGCGGAGCCCGTCTCGAAGCCCAGTGCTCCAAGGAACACCAGCAGGAGGACTATATACAGTAGGATCCTGAGAACCCGGGATACGAATCCGACCAGAAGCTCCGGCAGATCCACCCTGATCATTATCTTGTTCAAGACCGCCATCAAGATCTTGATGACCACGAACCCGACCACCAGTATGATGATGGCGATCAGGAGCTGCAACCAGCTGATGTTCAGATAGGGAATTACATCATTTAGGTCCAAATCTATCCCTCAGAGTTGTCCGGTAATGGGTATGCAGCTAAAAGATACCACTAGCCGATAGTCCAAACTGAACCGTGAGAGCGGAGCATCGGACGACACCTGAGCTGAAGCCCTTTTCAATGGATGATCGTCCATCGATCCCCATGGATCATGGAGCCGATCACCTTGACGACATGTCCTTCAGCCGGGTCAGAAACCACTCATCCGCACTTCGCCTCGAGATTGGGAGCACACCTATCAAGAACTAGGTCGGCACCATCGCCATGACGATGGTTGTCATATGCATCTTCTTCAGTCTGATGCCTTCTCCCCCCGCCTAGGCTGGAGATATTAAGAGATCATATGGAATTATGTGTGTTTATTTATGAACCCATTAAGCCTGAAGAGTGTTAATGCATCATATTGACCAGTTCTCTAACCGCGACCGCCACCGCACTGTCCTTCGAGAGTTCGGTCAATGGTAGGCCCTCCTCGGCCAACCTGTCGATCTCGTCGTCGTGCGGGATCGTCGTCCATTTCTCGAAGCCGGCATCCTCGATGGCGTCGACCAGAGTTGAGGACAGTTCACCCCTGACACGGCTCACCACCAGCATGCTGTGGGAGAAGGCCACTTCCATCTCCATTGCCAGCTCCAGGATGCGCCGGGCGGTGGTGAGGCCCACGACGGTGGGGTCGGTGACTATCACCAGCATGTCCATCTTCTGGCATGTCCGCCGGGACAGGTGCTCCATCCCCGCCTCGTTGTCGATGACGACGTACCGGTAGTCGTCCATTATGCCGTCCAGGAAGGTGCGCAGAAGGTTGTTGATGTAGCAATAGCAGCCTCGGCCTTCCTGGCGCCCCATGGTGACCAGGTCGAACTTCTCACCCTCTACCATGGCCAGGCGGAGGTGGTACATCACGGCATCCTGCTTAGACATGCCTGCCGGCAGGTCATCGGCCTGCTTCAACAGGTCTTCACGCAGCTGCCCTATGGTCCGCTCCACCTTGACGCCCAGCTTATCCCCGAGGTTGGCGTTGGGGTCGGCGTCGACGGCCAGGACTATCTCGCCGGTGAGCTCGCTGAGCGATCGTACGAGCAACGCTGACAGCGTGCTCTTCCCCACCCCTCCCTTGCCGGCGACAGCGATGACGTAGGACATGTTCATCAGTCAAGCGAGTGACGGGCCCTTAACTCCTCCGATACCTTGTTCAGGAGGTCCAGCACCCTGGCGCATGTGGATTCGTCCAACCCGCTAAGGCCGCATTGGGGCGTGAGGATCGAACGCCTCAGCAGCAGGTCCTCATCTATGCCCTTGTCGATCAGTCCGCGGAATGCCTCCTCGGCGCGCCGCACTATCGATGGCACATCCTCCGATGCGATCGTCTCTTCGTTGTTGGGAATGATGCCCCATGCGAAGGCGCCCCCCTTCTCGAGGAATCGGGCCGCCTCCTCAGGGTATAGGGCGATGGTGTGCCCGTAATCATAGGCGTCGAACGAAAGTAGGTCGATGTCTGTGGCCATCACCATGGGCCAGTCGGTATTGGCGCAGCAATGCAGCCCCTTCGTTCCCTCCAGGCCCTCTACCACTTCGTTTATCCATGCTGTCGCATCCTGTCCAGATACCGACGCGAACGGGGTGCCGATAAGGCTGAGGTATGGTTCGTCAAGGAAGATGATGGTGCGAGGGCACTTCCTACTCAGCTCCCTTTCCTGCCACCTTGCCATCAGATTCAGGTTCTTCCTTACTATCTCCCCATATGCCTCGTCGTAGATGACAGGCTTGTCGTCCTGATCGATCATCTGCAGGCCGAGCGAGACGGGGCCGGTCACCTGACCCTTGACCGCGACCAGGCTTTCCGGAAGAGAACGGGACATCAGCTCATGGAATCCAGAGAAGTTATCCTTCTCCATGGAGAACCAATCCACGTCATCGGACAGTATGGCAGTGTATATCGCCTCTGGATCGTAGTCGCGAAGGTCGACCTGGAGCTTATTGCGAGCATTGTCGATGTTCACCCCAGGCAGCCGGGTGGCGAACTGGGCATACATGTTCTCCTGGAAACCCCGGTTGGGAAGCTGGGGCCATATCGGTATCGATGTCAATTTCTCCAGAACGAGGTCGACCGCCCTGGCAGGGTCGGTATGCGGCAGCGAGCCGATACAGCAGGGTAAGCAGTTCCAAGCCACGGCCGTTGAACCGGTCCTTTGTGATATATAGGTTTGGTGGCGGCCATTGCCCCAACGGGCCAGGATGACCGTGGCAAAGGATTATAATGCTTGACCTCCGCACCTCATAACGGAGGTGCCAAGATGATCATGAGGGTGATCTGGCTCTTCATCATGATGTGGATGGTGGTAGCCATATCCACTGCCGTATCGGCCGCCGTGGGCAGCATGTCTGCCATGGCGTCCAAGATGCTGCCCAAGATGATGAAGAAGTGCAAGGAGAGGAAGGAGGAGACCGAGGGAGCTCACTACGAGTGAGCAAATATATTCCAAGGGCGGCGACTACCTTGGTCGGGCCGCCACCTTTTCTTTCTCCATCTCCTCCCTGATCCGTGCCACCAGTTGGCTTCTTACCAAGGGGTCCTTGGAAACCCGATTGCGTATGATGATCCAGTCCTCGGTGCACGTGTCCAGGCCGACCTTCTCTCCCAGGACGGCCTTGATCCCACGTTCCACCGCCTCCCGGTTCGAAGCCGTGATGTTCACACCCTCGGCGGCAAGTATGTCCCCAAGCCAACGCTCACATGTGGTGGTCATGAGATCTCGATGCCACTTACAGGTACATAGAATCTGGCCGCTCGACATGTTTACGCGCTCACCTACCTGCAGGAAAGCATGGTCCACGATAAGAGCGGCAGATGGATCGAACTCCTCGCCGGGCGGCCTGGTGGCGGACCGGCCCTCGATACGAAGCTCCTCCATCCGACATGTCCCAAGTTCATCTGGTGAAACCGGAGGAAGGGAGACATCCTGCAGAAGGAGACTCCGGGTTCGGTCAAGGGGCACTGCCATGGTCGTGGCGACGGTCTTTCCTCGCGAGGTGTCCTGCCTCCAGAATTGCACGATTATCGGCACGTTGGAGCGGATGAGCACGCCATAATCCGTGTCCAGGGGAATGGCCTCTGGATCGATCAGGTCGTTCAGGCGCACGTGCCGCACCCTCTCTGCCATCACGGTGATCCGATACGGTCCCACGGGGTCCCTGTCCCCGTAATATATCCAGATGCTGACGGATGCATCGTCGTTCCCTATGTTGAGGAAACACAACAGGTCATGAGACGTGCTCTCCGGCTCTGGTCCCGTGCTCCTCAACGGGATCCGGCCGCCGGGTATCGCCCATGTGCAGCTTCCGACAGACATCAGCACCCCTCGAGCAGCCTGCCCATATGATCGGTCAGGAAGACCCCTTCCGGGTCCAGCTCCCTCCTGACCCTCTGAAACTCGGACCATCTCGGATACAGCGGTTCGAGGTCCTCTGCCTCCAGGCCATGCTTCTTGCCCCAGTGGGGCCGCCCACCATACCGGAGGAACACCTCCTCGATGTCGTTGAAGTATTCATCATATGGCAAGGTGTTGTTCTGATGCAGGGATATGGTGACGGTATCGCGCCCATGGGCGGTGCTTAGATATGCGTCGTCGGCCGCAACATAGCGATATAGCACCCTCCACCCCACCGTCCTGCGATGACGCTGCATGATCCTCTTCCTGACCTCGAGGAAGCATTCCTCTCCCACATCGGCCGGCACCGCATACTCCATCTCATCGAACCTCAGGACCCTCTTCCGTGACAGTACCTCGTTGCTCCAACCTTCCATCTCCAGGACCAGTTTGGCACCCTCGATCCCCTCAGGACCCTCCCCTGGAGGGTCCAGGGTGCGCAGCTTCACCCGGTCGCTTCTCGGGTACCAGTACATGTCGAAATTCCTGCTGCCATGGCTTAGCTCCTCCAATCGCTCGAAGCATTCGCTCAAGGTGGTGCACCATTCCCTGCGCCGCAACCGGTAACGAGGCAATAGGCGGAGCTTGAGCGCCGTGAACAGCCCCAGGGTCCCCAATGAGCCCCTGGCCGCGTGTATGATGTCGCTCCCGATCTCCCTGACCTCGCCGTCGGCGGTCACCATTCGGCCGCCTATCAGCATGGTGGCCAGATTCGTCAGCGTTCGACCGGAGCCATGTGTGCATGTTGACACCGCCCCCACCACCGATTGCACGTT
This sequence comes from Methanomicrobia archaeon DTU008, assembly GCA_001512965.1. Taxonomy (GTDB): domain Archaea; phylum Thermoplasmatota; class Thermoplasmata; order Methanomassiliicoccales; family Methanomassiliicoccaceae; genus DTU008. The sequence goes on along the minus strand of LFRW01000026.1, from coordinate 21,413 downwards.
GATATCGCCAAGATTGTGCGTGGCCAGCCCGACGGCGTTCAGCGCCCGCCCCATGTCATCCAGGGACGTTCCCGCTCCCACCAGCGCCCATCCCTCCTCGGTATCGTGTTCGATCAGACCGCTCATGTTCTCCATGCTGACGGCCACGTCGTCGGTGGCGATGATGGGTGACGATGAATGGCGACGGCCCACGGGACGGACCTTGAGGCCGTCTCTCGCCGCCAGACGCACTATGGAACATGCCTCCTCCTCATCACGTGGCACCCCCACGTATCTCGGCCTGAACACAAGGCTTCCAGACCAATTGGCGAGCTCGGCATCGTTCGGGTGAAGCGACCTATGATGGATCATGCTCGTGCATCCCTCCAGCTGCCATCCATGACATGCTCCACCGCAGGGCGGGCGTCCACCCCTGATGAGAAGGAGTTACGTTCCCGACTGAAGCGCCCAGGCCCTGCCGTTGGCGACCGTAGATCCGACCTCGTTCAGGTCTACCGTTCGCCTCCTGAGCCTGCAGGACATCAACTGCCTGATGTCCGCGGAATGGGTCGACGAACCGGAAGTTCATGTCAAGTTCGAGCACGGCGGCAACGAGCTCTCGATGACGGAACACTGATGTTTCCACGTCTCGACGGATAGATAATCGTTCCTTGATCGGTCGAACATCATTAATACGAACGAAGGTGATATTAATCCCTCGAACCACATGGCAGGAGGGGGCGTGACGGGGAAGGAGCCGGAGGTCATCATATCGATAAAGGAGAGGGTGCTCAACGAGGCCCTTTCCGCCTCCTTCTATGCCAATCAGGGAGATGGATTGATCTCCCTGTTGTCTCGAGCGCTGCAGATCGATGGGTCCAACCGAGGCATGAGGCTCATTGACCCTCCCATGGTGGCGTTGTTGGGCGACGGCACGATAATGGCGACCTTCGGGGCGGAGGCATGGGCCGCACTGCTGGGGACCAGATTCGATGCCGATGTGTCCGCCAGCGTCCGCCTCGGAGTGTGGATGGAGGGCGGAGAGGCCTTCATGGAGTTCAGGGACATGGAGCTGGACAGGGTGGTGCTCTCCCATCGCATCGAGGTCCCGCGCTTCGCCCTGTCAATGATGGAGGGCATATTGCGAGGAGCGCTCTCCAAGCAGGCGGCGGGACCGATGGTCAGAAGCATGCCCGTTCCCACGATAGCCATCCCTGCCATGACCGCCGGCTCCAGGGGGCTGGAGGCGCGGATAGGCTCCCTGGCCATCCATGACGGGGAGCTGGTCCTGGGGGCGTCATCCGATGCAGGCGAGGTCATGGCCCCGGGCCCATCGGCTCATCCGCACGAGGTCGCGGTGCGCATAAGCGAGTCGTTCCTGGAGCGACTGCTCACGGACGCATGGGAGCACGCCCCTCATGTGGTGAACGTCAGCGATAGGATCGACGTCCCGGACCCTCGCTCCCTGCTCGACGTGTTCAAAGAGGCGGTGGATGTCCTGCTGGGAAGGGGGCTTGGAAAGGGGCATATCAAGGTGGACCGCTCATGGGTCGAGGCGGACGCAGAGATCCAGTACGGGTGTCCTAACCTTCGGCTGCTGGAAGGGGGCAGGGTGGAGATAGAGGGGTGCCCGCTCCACATCGGCGCCCGCCTGCGACCAAAGATGGTCGCCGCCACCTCGAGAGGCTTCCTTGGATGGTTGAAAGGCGCGATCAGGGCGAGGGGCAGGGACGGAAGTGAGGATGCCGAGGTGATCGACATCGCGGAGCTGTCCGAGGAGCGCGACCTCCGCATCGTCAAGGCGACGGCAAGACTGTTCGTCGACGACGGTGAGCTGGCGGTGAAGATCGAGGATATCGATCTGGACATGGAGCTCGACTGGGGGCTTCCAGGGGACCTGGTCGAGAGATTGTCCACCTGGATCATGGAGCAGGTCTTGGAAAGCTTTCCACCCGTCAGATTGAAACTTCCCTTGCAGAACATGATCATCCCCGTGCTGGGGGTGACGCCCTCGATACGGTTGGACGGCCTGGAGAGCGGGGACGGCTATCTCGACGTATATGCCGATCTTGCCTTCACAGAGGTACCGCCGCCCATCTCACCTCTGCCCCGCTTCCTGGCCGACAGGGAGCTCAAGCTCGTCCATCGCGACGGCTGCCTGTCGGCACATCTGATCCCCGAGAACGCGAAGATCGGTTACTTCAGCCTGTATGATGCCATGTCCGACGGTTATCGTGGCTGCCCTGACTGCCTTTCCGTCTATGGTATGCCCAACGCCCCAGGAGAGATGGGGTCCGGCGATCCGGCGAGGCAGGTGCTGAAGAGGGTGTGACGTCCTGGGCGGGAACGATCGCCGTCCGCGGATCAGATGCGGCGTCGGGGGAGGACACGACCGGCCGGACGCATCTCGGCATCGGATCCCAGAACGATGTCGAACCCCACCAGGTGGCTGAGCAGACCTGGCACCATGAGGTTCTGACGCGAACGGATGATCTCGTCGGCCAGTCCCGATGGGCTTGCCGATGTCGCATTGGCCACGCCTTCCGTCCCGTACAGGAATGGAAACTCCACCTCCGGAAGGACCACCTTGGTCTCCCCTCCAAAGGGAATGTCGCGGTACAGCACGAAGTCGTCCGAGATGAACTGGGCCTTCTCATCCTCCCGGAGCTCTTCCGCTCGATGGGTCGGCAGCCACTCTCCTACAAGGTTCCCCTTCTCGTCCTTCAGCTGCAGGAGGTTGGAGGTCAGCTTCAGCACGCTGCTGGTGCTGTCGAGCACGAGGGCATATTGCTCTTCCCGCTCCATCGTGCGCCAGAACCCTTCGTTGGTGAGGGGCATCAACCCGCCCAGGGCGCCCTCCTCCTCCGCTCGCTTCTCCGCCTCGATCAACTCGTCACGGAACGCGGTGTCCAGGCGCTCCATCGATCTAAGGCCGCTGATGAGGCGTAAGCGCTCCTCGACTGCTCTCAAGACATCCTCCCGGAGCATGTCGGTGGGTTGAGAGAGCTTCTTACTTATTGGTTACCTGGTGCCGCACCGGCCGCGCCTCCCATCCTCGAACGAGAATAGGACCTCGTGTTGGCCATATGCCGCATTGATGTGGGTCCCATCGGTCCAGAAGAGTATGCCGTCCAGATACTGCGGCCAGCCGACATCTTCGTGACGCAACCCGAACAGTTCTTCCCGGAGCAGGCTGATCTCCCAGTCATGGGATACATGGATGTCCAGGCGCCCGTTCCCTCCCGGCTCGGACAACCTAGCGATGATGGATGCCATCACCATGTCGGCGGCGGACGACGTGTCCAGGATCCATCTCCGGTCCAGCTTGCCGTCGAACCATTCCCGGATGAAGTCTTTCCCGGCCTCTGCCGCCCTACCAAGGCAGGCCTCGTCCTTCAGGTACGGTGCGCATAGGTCCCTCGCCTCCCCAATGACGGCGACCGATGTACCATTGCCCTCCAGTCCGTGCATCATCCGTTCCGCGGTCTGCCTGCATCGCACCGCGGGGCTGTGGAACAACCTCACCTGCCGGAAGGCAATAAGGGAAGCGCCGAACTGACGGGCATCATTCATGCCCTCTTCCGTCAATCCCACCTCGAGGCTGTGCCATATGTCCTTGATGGGGTGCCGCGCGGCATGCCTGACGATGATGGCGCAGGGACCGTTGCCGTCCACCTTGCCCAGCGCCGCCAAGACATTCGAACCGTACTTCATCTTGATACCTGAACCATCACAGCGTTCCGGCTTATGTCAGTTTCGGGAGGAAGCCGAGACCGTGTAGCGGTGGAATATCAGGACGATATCGATGGAAAAGGGGAAGGGGAGGCGCAGGGCCTCGTTGCGATCACGCCTTGAGCATGTCCCTCAGGTCCTGCTCCGGATCGCCGATGGCCTTCCAGCCGAAGTTTTCCTGGATATGCTTCCAGTTGTTCGGCGTGATGAAGGCAGGCAGCGTGGGGCCTATTCGGACGTTCTTTATTCCCAGGGCCAGCAGCGTGAGCACGATGGCCACCGCCTTCTGCTCGAACCATGACAGCACGATGCTCAACGGCAGTTCGTTCACCTCGACGTTGAAAGCCTTGGCAAGCTCCACCGCTAGGACGATGGCGGAGTAGGCGTCATTGCACTGGCCGATGTCCAGGAATCGCGGTATGCCTTCGATGTCGCCGTAGTCCTGATCGTTGAAGCGGTACTTGCCGCAGGCCAGTGTCATGATGACCGCATCCTGCGGTATCATCTCCGCCAGCCGGGTGTAGTAGTCCCTTCCAGGCGTGGCGCCGTCGCAGCCGCCGACCAGGAAGAAGTGCTTTATCTTCCCCGCCTTCACCGCATCTATGATCTGGGGCGCCAGGGAGAGCACCGCCTTATGATGGGCCCCGGTCCAGACATCGGGACCCCGGCGCTCTGGAAGGTCGCCGATCTGCTTCGCATGTTCGATGATCTGACTGAAGTCCTTGCGGTCCTCGATGTGCTTGACCCCGGGAACCCTGGCCACGCTGGTGGTGTACAGGCGCCCCTTGTACGATTCAGGAGGGATGAGCACGCAGTTGGTGGTGACCAGGATGGGGCCGCCGAACTCATCGAACTCCTTCTTCTGCTTCTGCCAGGCGGACCCGTAGTTCCCTATCAGATGCTTGTACTTCTTCAGCTCCGGGTAGGCATTGGCCGGAAGCATCTCACCGTGCGTGTAGACGTTGACCCCAGTGCCCTCGGTCTGCTTGAGAAGCTCCTCCAGATCGAGGAGGTCGTGTCCGGTGACCAGTATGCCCGGGCCCTTGACCGTGCCGGTGCGCACCTTGGTGGGTGACGGGAGGCCGAAATGTTCGGTGTTGGCGGCATCTAGCATCTGCATGACCTTGAGGTTGATCGTTCCCGCCCTCATGAGGGTGTTCCAGACATCCTCATGGGAGAAGTCGACGTTGGTGAGGGTCTTGAACAGGGCCTCCTCGATGAACGCGTCGACCTCGGGGTCGGTCTTGCCCAGAATGCGAGCATGATAGGCATAGGCGGCGATGCCCTTGAGGCCGAAGATGAGGGTGTCCATCAAACTCTGCGTATCCTCGTCCTTCCCGCACACACCTCGCACCGTGCATGCGATGTTCTTAGCCGTCTGTTGACACTGGTTGCAGTACATAGCCATGGGAACTCACCTAAGAGTGCATTTGTGCCAATGATATATAATCGTCATTACTATGAAATATATGTAATGATATGCATTTCCTTATAAAATATAGTAAGGATTTTTATCCAACAAGCTGTTCAGGGCAACGGATGAAGTTGGACGCAAAGGATCGCATCATCATCACCATGTACGCCGAGGACCCCGATGTCTCCCAGGAGAAGATAGCTCAGCGCATCAGGCTGTCCCAGCCCTCGGTGGCGGCGCGTGTGTCCCGCCTCAAGAAGAACGGGGCGCTGGACAGGCAGGTGGGCATCAGCCCGCTGCGCATGGGGCTCTATCTCGCCAAGGTGGACCTGTCCTCCACGAACCCCCAGAGCATACTGGACATGTTCCGCAACTGCCCCTATTTCGCCAACGGCTTCAGCGTCTCGGGACGACACAATCTATGCCTCTTCTTCTTCAGCGAGAGCGTGGCCACGCTCGAATCGATCGTCAATGGGCACATACGATCGGACCCGACCGTCAAGGAGGTGGACTTCAACATCGTGGTCACCTCGGTCAAGGATTTCGTGGTGCCCGCCCGATTGAAGGTGGAGAAGACAAGGGAGCCGCCCTGCGGAATGGACGGAGAGTGCCGCAAGTGCCCTTCGTTCATGGAGAAGAAATGCATGGGCTGCCCGGTTACCGGACAATATCAAGGTTCGTTCTATTGAATGGATGGCAAGGAGGCGCGCCCTACGCTTCGGACGTTCCTCGATCGCCCTACGACCATGGAATACCAGCCAATACAGTACTGGCCTGCCCTGTTCCAGCCGGGCATCCGTTCGATGATATGTACCTGCCGCGATCGTATGGGCGAGGCCACATGGTCAAGGGCAAGTAGGCGCCCCGACCAGGTCGGAACGGCCGACATGCCGACGGCAAAGCATTTCCATTGCCAGTTCTGTGCGTTCAACGTCAAGGCGGCGGATGAGGAAGAGGTGGCCGAGCATGTGAAGATGCACAAGAAGACCATTATCCAGATGCTGACGTCGGCGAGGCGGACATACGGAAAAGAACGCGGGATGTCGAGGCCTCAACCTCGGCGCGGTAGGGCCATGGGGCAGAACAAGCATCACATGGCAGCGCAAGCTGTCGATGTCTACCCACTACAGAATCCTCGTACCGACCATTATCTCAAGCAATAATTATTATACCTCCCGCTCGAAGATGAATGCAAGCGGGCCTTGAGCAACTGGCCCAAAGATTTGACGGGTGATATAGAATGGCTGATGTCATATCGACGGCCTTGGGCTCCATCTTTGCCCTGATAGTCTCGACCATAGTGATATGGGTCGTGACCAAGCTGTTCGGAGAGAAGGAAGGGATCGGAACCGCCCTGATCGCTGCCATCGTTGGAACGATCATATATACTGTCGCATACTGGCTGCTCGGCAATGGGTTGCTGGCCGCGATACTTGGAGGCATCGTATGGCTGCTTGCGCTGAAGGGCCTTTACAAGATCGGCTGGCTGAAAGCCCTGGCGATAGCCATCGTGATATGGATCCTGACGGCCCTGGTAGGGCTCATACTGCCCACGTTGACCGGACCGATCTGACGTAGAGGTACCTTCATCACCCACGGGGTGGCGGCCCGTGACCGCCACCTTCGCTGGGGCCTCCATCCGTTCCCATCGTGCCCTCCGAACATGTGATGGCATGGGATGCACCAAAGCGGAGACGGATGAACGATGGGGTCGGTTGGAAACGCTGGTGCTTCGGAGCTGAGGAAAGAGGTTAGCAGGGAGATCGCCTTCGAAGGGTGGACACTTCGCCGGTTGAGCGTTCACCATCGAGGCGAGCGGTTGACGCATGGCGCCGTCGCCGCACTGATGGCCCTCATGATGGTCGCCATCGTGGTCCAGCCCTATATCTTCCTCCTATGGCTTTCGGTCGGCTTCCTCCTCTACTCGTACAACTTCATCATACTTCTCATGCCGACGACCACTACCAAGATGCGGCCGGGGGAGGAGGGTTTTGACACCAAGGATCTGGAGGAGAGGTCGATAGCCATACGGCTGTTGCTCAGCAACCGCCCCCTGGCCTTGGAGATCGGATTGACGGTGTTCCTGAGCGGGATGATCCCGCTGGCGTGGAGCTTCGGCCTGATATTCGGGGTCACGGCCGTATTCACCATCTATCACGGGTTCCTCATGGGAGTGGTGCCTCCCCGCATCGCCGCCACGGTACTGGTCCAGATCGGCTTCGTTTTCCTCCTTTACGCCTTGATCTACCTATTCGAGCCGCGGGCGCACGGGGTGACCCGGCTTGCATCCATCGCCCATGATCGCCCCTTGTCGCTGCACTCCCCCCTGCGCACGGTGCTCACTGCCATGATAGCTTCGCTAGTGTTGCTTGGCCTTCTGACCTCTCTGCTGGGCCTATGGGCGCTGCTGCTCCCCGGCATAACCGTTCAAGCCTTGATGGAAACGTTGCGGCTCCTTGACCGTCTGGACATCGTCCTGTTCGCGATCGTTCTGGTGGCCCAGCTGATGGTCATGAGGCACATACAAGGTTATGCCAGCAAGAGGTTCGTCCGCCGATTGCTGGCCATGCGCATCCACGCTCTGGAGGAGATAGAGCGGGAGTTGAACGCCATCGCAGGATCCGACGAAGAGGCCGTAAGGTCCATTCGAAGACGATATCTCTCCGTTGCATTGTATGACATCGTCCAGCATGATCTGTTCGGCCTGATGCCCGTCTACCTTATCGGACCAAGGGCAAAATATATGCTGGACACATCGATGCTGAACGAGCTGGGAGGCAGCTCTGGATGAACGTGTTCGCTCAGGCACCTCCCATGTCCAGGAACACCTGTTCGGCGTTCGATGTCGCTCATCCCTGACATGATTCACGATGGCAGATAGCCAGTGGACCGGTCGCAGACCGCACGGTTCATGAGATGGGCTTTCCGAAAACGGTCGGCCAAATGCCAAATATCCCTATGCATGTGACCCCCGATCATAATGATCGATCGCGACTCGAAGGAGATGGAAAGGGTCATCGAGGACTGCCTGGCGAGGGCGGGAATGGACCGAAAGGTCTACGAGACCGACTGGCTCCCGGACGACCGTTCGATCTTCTGGCAAGGTGACGACCTCGATGAGTTTCTTCGCCTGGCCTCCATCGCCGATGCCAAGCTCCTATACCTGGTCAAGCTCTGGACGGCGACGTATCAGGAATATCCGTCCGAATATGCCGGTCAGGTGTATGAGATCGATATCGCCTTCCTATCCAACGACCTCTTCCATGTATATAGGGCGACTACGCCGTGGAGCGTGGAATATTGGCGCGGTTATGACGACCGCCATCGTATGGGGGAGGAGAGGAAGGGCAGGCAGGCATATTGCTGAGACTTCCCTCAGGGCCGTACGCCAAACGCTTCGCGCAGTTGAGGAAGGCCTTGTAAAACGGCAGGGAGCTCGTCCAGAGGATCTCAGGACAATATGGCGGACCGAAAGGACGCGCCTTCCCGAAACGACAACGCGGCCTCGGACCGGTTTCTCGGATAACTCGAACATATAGGTGCAGGTCACATAGGCACGTACATGCCAACGTTGATGTTGGACAGGGACCGTTGCGCCCTCATCGTAATCGATCTCCAGAAGGGCATCGCGCTGGACCCATCCTTGAGGCCTCACACTTCCGAGAATGTCATCGCCAACGCCACCAGATTGTTAGAGGCCTTCAGGGGGCGTGGCCTCCCGGTGTTCCTGGTGCGCATGGAGCTCAGCAAGGATGCTGCGCTCGATCCAGAGAGCGACCTTCCTCCGCTGGACCCCCTGGACTCGCCACCTGGCTTCGCAGATCTGGTTCCTGAGCTGTCGCCTGCGATCTCGGACGTCATGATCACGAAAAGACAGTGGACAGCATTCCACGGGACGGAGCTCGAGCCGCAGCTGAGGAGGAGAGGCGTCACCACCATCGCCCTATGCGGGGTGGCCACCAATTTCGGCGTGGAAGGAACCGCCAGGATCGCGTACGAGTACGGCTACCAGCAGGTGTTCGCAGAGGATGCCATGACCGCCTCGTCGGAAGAAGAGCACAATTGCTCGGTCAATATCCTCAAGAGGATGGGCAGGGTGCGTTCCGCGGAAGAGATCCTGCAGGCCATGAGGTGACCTTCGCCGGACCGCGCCCACCGTCGCCCTTCGCACCGCTCCATGGATCGTCAGGTGCACGGTGACATGCATGAACGTCGCCAGGTGGCGCAAGAGAGCCGATCCCAGGGGTCTCCTGGCTGACCGAGGGTCGGAAATACGAACATCTATGGACCGTGTGGTCACATCGGACGATAGGAAGCATGAGATTATGCTTGACCTGTTGGTGACCATTCTCGCCCTGATGGCTGCATACTATGTCGGCTCGATCTTCCTCCCCATGCTGACCGGGGGCGCTGGATACTCCCCGACGCCAAGAAGGAAGGCTAGAGAGGCCCTTGAGATGGTGGGTCTCAGGCGGGATGATGTCCTCTATGACCTTGGATGCGGGACGGGCGTCGTCCTCGCCGAGGCTTCGAGATACTGTGATAATGTCAAAGGAATCGAGATAGAGCCCCTCCGATGGCTTGTGGCCAAGATGAGGGCCAGAGACGCAGAGGTCATACTCGGAGACCTGTTCAGGCAGGACATATCCGACGCGGACGTCATCTTCCTATTCCAGTACGAAGTGAGGGTGAACGAAAGGATCGCCAGGAAGATAAAGGAAGAGGCCAGGTCCGGAACCAGGGTCGTCAGCTATCTGCATCCGATCGAGGGGTTGCAACCATATGTGAGGCGGGGCGACATCTTCATCTACACGACCTGAGCGGTCGACCCATCCTCCGCGGGCTGGGCATGTCCCTGCCGCCTGTAGCTTCGCTGACCCCCCTAGTCCTCCACGCAAGCCCTTGGTCCTCCTTGCTTCTTGCATCGATAGGTGGCGGGATGTTGGACCGTCCGAGAAGGGGAAGGACCGTCAGAAGCGTGTGACGTTCGTGCGCATTCTACCTTGATGTCGATTCCCTTATCCAATCGACATAATCATCGAAGCCTCCGGCGATATCATACCTGACGATGCAAGGAACCTCGTAAGGATGCATCTCCCGTATGGCCCCCACCACGGCCGGGAAGTCGTCCGACCGTATCTTCAGAAGGGAGGCGAATTCAGAACTCTCCTCAACCTCGCCCTCCCATCGATATATGGAGCCGATGGCGAAGATGTTGGAGCAGGCCACAAGGCGTCGTTCCACCAAGGACCTGCTGATGGCTCGCGCGGTCTTCTCATCGGGGTATGTCACAAGGACCGTGGACACCTTTCCGTTCATGTCATGCAGTAGGGCCGATACACGATATGAAATCGACCTTGCTTGAGAACGTTTAGGTTGGGAGGAGGTCCATGTGATGACCCGCCCGACCCATCTGACGAGGTGTCCGTTCACCGGGCGGAGAGGGTCGACCGCCAGGACTGGCATGCTCTCGCGACAGGTGAACGCCGGCCCAAGGGGCCGAAGGGGAATCGGTGCGCGCCTGCATGATTCGTAATAGCCATATCATTCATTCAGACGGTGTTCGTCCACTTTAAATATGGGCTTTCCATCTCTGCGAGTGGGTCTTTGGGGCACATTGGCATGGATGCAAGGATCTCTCCACTCGGACCAGGGAACCTGACTGATTATGCGACTACCTATCGGGAGTTCTCCTGGGCCTCTGTAGAAAAGGATTTCGCCTGGTCGAACGGCGGACGCTATAACGTAGCCGCGGAGGCGATCGACCGCCATGCTGAGAACTTGAGGAGGAACAAGATAGCTCTCTACTCGGTACAGGCTGACGGGGGAGTGCGAAAGTTCACCTTCGGCGAGATGGCGGACCTCACCAGTCGTTTCGCCTCCGGGCTTGAGAAGCTGGGGGCGGTAAAGGGCGACCGCGTCCTGGTATATCTGGACAGGATCCCTGAGCTGTACATCTCCGTCGTTGGCATCGCAAAGATGGGCGGGATCGCCGGCCCCCTTTTCTCCGCCCTTGGTCCAGAAGCTGTGAAGGACCGTGCTCTGGACTGCAGTGCCAGCATCATCGTCACCTCCCCCTATCTCTACCAGAGGCTGGAGCCTGTCCTCGATGAACTGTTGGACGTCAAGAAGTTCATAATCGTCGGCGACGACGAGTTACCGGAAGGAAAGACCGTCAGGTTCGATGAGGCCTTGGAGCTGGGAGACCCCAGATACCTGGCCATGAACATGGCCCCTACCGATCCATACATCATACATTATACCTCGGGCTCCACCGGCAAGCCCAAGGGAGTTATGCTCGGGCACCGGGCCATGGTGCAGCAGTTCGTGGGCTGCAAGTACGTGGTGGACCTGAGGGAGGATGACACATACTGGTGCACCGCCGATCCCGGATGGGTCACCGGGACATCGGTCGGGATCTTCGGCCCTTGGTACCTGGGGACCACCCTGGTCTCATACGAAGGCAGGTTCGATGCCAGAGCATGGTGCTCCATCATCGAGAGGTTCAAGGTCAATGTCTGGTTCACCGCCCCGACCGCTTTGAGGATGCTAATGCGCGCGGGAGACGATGTCATCAGAGAGTTCGACCTATCTGAACTGAGGCACATATGCTCTGCCGGTGAGCCACTGAATCCAGAGGTCGTGCGTTGGGGCCTTGAAGTGCTGGGCACGCGCATTCATGATAACTGGTGGCAGACCGAGACGGGAGCGCCTTGCATAGCCAACTTCCGGTGCATGGACATAAAGCCCGGGTCGATGGGGAGACCCGTCCCAGGCGTGGTGGCCTCGATCGTCGATGAGAACGGCCAGGAGGTTCCTCCAGGAACCTATGGGTTCCTGGCGCTCCGCCCCGGCTGGCCTTCGATGATGACCGGCATATGGCGCAATACGCCGAAGTTCAGGGAGTATTTCGAGATCCCCGGCTGGTACATATCGGGAGACCTTGCCTATGTCGATGAGGACGGATACTTCTGGTTCATGGGTCGCGCGGACGATGTCATCAAGACGTCGGGAGAGCGCCTGGGTCCGTTCGAGGTGGAATCGACCCTCATCGAGCATCCCGCGGTCGCGGAAGCAGGTGTCATCGGCAAGCCAGACGAGCTGAGGGGCGAGATCGTGAAGGCCTTCATAACCCTCCGGCCGGGATTCACGCCATCGGATGGGTTGAGAGACGAGATAACGAACTTCGTCAAGACAAGACTGGCCTACTACGCATATCCCAGGGAGATCGAGTTCGTCGAGTCCCTGCCCAAGACCCGCTCGGGCAAGATCATGCGTAGGGTACTGAAGGCAAGGGAACTTGGCCAGCCTCTTGGCGACCTTACCATGCTGGACGACTGAATCAGGGCTGAAGACCGTGGCCTCATCTTGCAGCGGCCGGGCCGCTCACGCCACTTGGTACCCGGCCTCGCCGATCTTCTTCCTGATCTGCTCTGGACCGGTCGATGTTTCATCGTAGGCGACCTGTACCTCGCCCTTCTTCAGGTCTATCTTGACAGAGGATACGCCAGGTAGAGAAACGAGAGCGTCTTCGACCCTTTTCTTGCAACCGCCGCACTTCATGCCCTTGACGTTCAGAGTGATCTCGCTCATCTAAGAAACACCAGGGCATCAACGGTTTTCCACCTTAATGATTCTTCTCAGATGAGCATACTGCCACTGACCAGGAATCACGATGGCGGCGTACTTGCCGCATCCAGACGATGTGTGCTCCACTTTGATCAGTCTGAGAATATAATTATGTTCGATGATATCATCATCGATTTGACTGGACCTTAATTTGTACTAGGATGCCACTAAAAGTGTGACTTCACATGATCGGCCAATTTGTTGTGATTCGTTTAACCGATGTTGTTGCTCCAAATTTGGTTCTAAGGGATCGAGCTTATTCTTACAACGGCTATGATCATGAGATCGAACCAGATAACTGATAATCCTTGAATTGACCTTCGAGAAGGGATGATCGGTGGAAGAGAAGTGCTCCCGCCGGGATTTGAACCCGGGTGGCGGGCTCGAAAGGCCCGAATGATTGACCGGACTACACTACGGGAGCGTTTGGCAGGTTCGATAAATAATCTAGTACTTAATCCTTGGCTACCCCGTCTGGATAAAGCTAGCGGTGGATCCTTGTTTCCGGCCTCAAAGTTCGGTATTGAAATTGCATGGAAGGAGCCATTGTCGTCGATGCCACCCGACATGGATTATAAGATGGAAAGAGCATCAAGAGTCCATGACTCACAAGGATACCGTCAGAATGGTCGGCAGGCTCATGGAACTGGCCGCCAGGACCGCGCCCAAGGCGGTCGGGCAGGACTACATCGAGACCATCCTCCTGACCGACGAGCAGAGGGTCGCGGTCGGAAACGAGATGATCAGACTGGCCAATGAAGAAGGGATGCCCGCTTTCCTGGCAAGGGACGGGCAGAACGTCCTGGACTCGGATGCGGTGCTCTTAATAGGGCTGTTGCCCCACAAGGGCGTGGGACTCGACTGCGGCGCGTGCGGGCATCCGACCTGCGAGGAGTTCAACCGCCACACCCTGTCGGGCGACTTCGATGGCCCCAACTGTTCCATCCGATGCCTGGACCTGGGCATCGCCCTGGGTTCGGCGGCCAAGATCGCTTCGAACATGAACGTGGACAACCGCATAATGTACTCCATCGGCGTGGCCGCCAGGCGACTGGGCATCGGCGGGTCGAACATCGTACACGGCATCCCGCTCTCCGCGTCCGGGAAGAACGTGTTCTTCGATCGCAAGCCCAAGAAGTGATCGGCGTCAGGCCGCCCGCGCCGCCCTTCTCCTGGCCAGGTAGTATGCGATCAGGCCTGCCCCGAACAGCACCACGAGAACGATGTCGTACCGGTCAAGGAGAGCGACGGTCTCCTGCCAGGCCGGGCCGGCCATCATCCCGGCGACGGCCAGGACCCCGCAGAACGGCAGAGAGCCCAGGAAGGAGAAGAGAGCGTAACGGCCAGCGCTCATCTTCGCCACTCCCGCCGGGAACGGTATGAGGTCCCGGACCACGGGAAACAGCTGGCTTACGAGGACCGCCCGATCACCGTACTGCTCGAACCATCTCTCGGCCCTTGCGAGCCTTTCGTCATCTAGACCCAGATAAGGGCCGTATCGATCCAGGAAGGGCCGTCCGCCCCAGCGTGCCAGTGCATACATGGACATGGAGCCGACCACGCTTCCCACCGCCCCTGCCATGATGACCGCCACGATGTCCATCTGGCCCAGGTAGCAGGCGTGGCCGGCGAAGCCCATCACCAATGCGCTGGGCACAGGCAGTATGGTGGCGTCGAGCATCATCAACGCCGCAAGACCGGGATATCCTATGGCTGCGATGAACTGTTCGATGATCTTCACGCCTGGCTCCAGGAAGGACATCCCGTCTTCCTTGAGCGGCGGGATGTGATAATCGTTTCTTCGACCCGGGCCTGCATAAGAGTTGACCGGCGACGTCTCGCACCGCGAAGGTTTGGCCTCGCGTCGAGTGCCCGTTGGCCGCTATAAGCATGGTCATGCGCCGATGTGTTGTTCCGTCCTCGGGCAAAGGCTAAGTAAATCACGCTGGCACCCTCGACTTCGAGGGATCATATGGCAGCGTTCAGACCGTTCGACGAGAAGGGCGCTCCCATCGAGGAGCAGGCCATGAGCTGGAAGGAGCTGGTGACCGAACCATATGACAAGATGGCCGTGGACCCACATACCAGGACCCGGGTCATCCTGATGAATGGGATAGAGAACAATGCTACATTGACGAAACATGCGATCGCAAGGACCGATCCGAACCCCGAGGTGAGGGAGGCATTGGCCATCATCAGAAGGGCGGAGTCCATGCAACAGCAGGCCATCAACTGGTTGAACCCCGCCCAACAGTCCATCACGGAGACGACCCTGGGATATGAGCAGGTGGCCGTCGACCTGACGGCCAACCTGGCGCAGAACGAGGAGGACCCATACCAGAAGGCCACGCTGGACTTCGCCTTGCTGGAGGACTTCGATCATCTGTATCGCTATGCATTGCTCTATCGACAGATGGAAGGTGGAGACGCCAAGGAGTTCGTGAAGGACACCGTCGAGATAAAGGAAGGAAGGCCTACCAGGGTGCATCACCGGCACCCGTCGGATGAGATGCGCAGATCATGGGACAAGAACACCGCGTCCCCCAAGACGAAGATGAACTACTTCACCATAGTATCGGCGGAGCAGCAGACCGAACTGTACTACAAGTCGCACGGACCCATGTTCCCTGACGAGCTGGCCCGTGGCCTGTACACCGAGATAGCCGACGTCGAGGAGCAGCATGTCACCCAGTACGAATCCCTTGGGGACGGTACCATGACCCCGTTGGAGATGAACTTCCTGATGGAGGTGAACGAGGCGTACAATTACTGGTCGTGCGCTCAGACCGAGAGCGACCCCCGGTTCAGGCAGTTCTGGGAGGCGATGATGAGGAACGAGATCGAGCATGTGCAGAAGGCCATGGAGCTGTTGCAGAGGTTCGAGAGCAAGGATCCCGTTAAAGTGCTGGGCGGCGACAGGATCGATGTACCCATCACGTTGAAGGAGAGCAAGGACTACGTGAACAAGGTGCTCGAAGAGCAGAGGGACTTCCAGCCGTACGACATGGAGTTCATGCCCGAGCAGAGGATACCTCGGAATTGGCCATCGTTCGAGTACCGCGACCGCCTGAACGGCGATTGGACACCTTCCGAGGTGGTGGTCAGCAGGTCAGAGGGCGTCAAGGGCCAGGAGCAGATGGCTCTCAGGGCGGGGCCTCGTTGAAACCCCGCCCCTCTTTCATTCGTCTCTCGCACTGGATGGCGATGGCGTCGGCCATGATTAGAGCCATATCTTCTGGACCTCACTTACATTCTTATATAAGGTGGGTTTATGTCAACCCCCATCCTTGCCCGATGGATCAGTTCCACAAAGGCATCTCACGGAGGCTATCATTGACCCAATATGCACCAGAAGAACAAAGCGAGGAGATCACACGCTGTCCATTTCCAAATCATAAAGAGGGTGAGATGTTCGGTGTAGCTGATCAGCTCTTGGGAGCATCTCGCATCAAGGTAATGTGTGAGGACGGGGTATCGAGGATGGGAAGGATCCCTGGGAAGATCCGCAAGAGAATGTGGATCCGAGAGGGAGACCTGCTCATCGTGAAACCATGGGAGTTCGAGCCTACCAAGGCCGACATCATGTATCGATATACCAAGACCCAAGCGAGCTACCTGCACCGCAGAAAGGCCATTCCCAAGAATCTAGACATATTCTGAGGTGGTCATATTGCCTCGGGAAGAGGCTTACGATGCCCTCGAGCACAAGATAATGGAGCTCCGCCAGAACACCCGAACCGGCGATGAGCGCCAGACCATGTCCGAGGTGTTCGACAACGACACCATGCTGGGCATCTACAAGCTCATGAAGGATGGGGTGATCGACACCCTCGAATATCCCGTCTCCACAGGTAAGGAGGGCAATGTCTTCGCCGCCCGCGACCCGAAGGGCAAGATGGTGGCATTGAAGATATACCGAACCTCTACCGCGACCTTCAATCGCATCGCCAGTTACATCGAGGGCGATAAGCGGTTCAGAGGCCTGAGCGGTTCCAAGAGGAAGATAATCATGGCCTGGGCCAGCAAGGAGTTCCGCAATCTACAACGGATGTATGAAGCAGGGGTGAACGTCCCCCAGCCGCTGCGATTCCATCGCAACATGGTCGTGATGAGATACATCGGTACGCAGAGGGCACCAGCCCCGCTGCTCAAGGACGTCGTGCTGGAAAACCCGCAAGAGATCTACGAGGACCTGCTGGAGCAGATGCGGCTGACCTATCAAGAGGCGGGCCTGGTCCATGCCGACCTCAGCGAATATAACATATTATACTACCGCCACAAGGCGTTCATAATCGACGTCGGACAGGCGGTCCTGGTCGACCATGTCAATTCCAAGGACTTCCTGTACAGGGACATAGACAACATCAATCGATTCTTCCGTTCCCGTGGCGTTGATGTGAAGGACCGTGAGAACATATTCAAGGAGATAACGGAGATGGGAGAATGAGACTGGTGCGCATTCCGCAGGACCGGGTCGGCGTGCTTATCGGCGAGGGCGGCGAGACCAAGGAGCTCATCGAACGGCGCGCCGGGGTAAGATTGAGGATCGACAGCGAGGGGGAGGTCAACATTCAGGACAATCCTCAGGACCCTCTCGCCGCGCTTAAGGTCATGGACCTCGTCAAGGCCATCGGAAGAGGCTTCGCCCCCCACCGGGCCATGCGCCTACTGGATGAGGATGAATATCTGGAGATAGTGGAGATCGGCGATTTCGTCGGCAAGAAGTCGGAAAAGCTGACCCGCATGCGCTCCCGCCTGATCGGGACCAACGGCAAGACGAGAAGGATCATCGAGGACCTGACGGGAGCGAGCATGTCGGTATACGGTTCCACCGTCGCATTGATCGGCAATTCGGTCCAGCTGCCCGTGGCAAAGAAGGCGGTCGAGATGATACTTCGAGGCTCGGAGCATGCCACCGTCTACCGCTACCTGGAGCGATCGAGGGCCACGCTACGCATCGCCGAGATGGGCTTCTCCTGAGCGCGCTAGCCCTGGTGATGCGGACAAGGCAAGGAGTAAATATCCAACCTCCTTAGGGTGCCAGGGAAAGGACGGCGGACGACCGCATTGCCATCAGGTGACATTCATGAACAAGATCATAGCCAGGGCCGAGAAGGCACTTCATCACGACCTATGCGACCATTGCCTGGGGCGGCTGTTCGCCCAGGTGGAGAGCGGCACCACCAACAAGGAGAGGGGCCGCGACATGCGCATCGCCGTGGCGCTGGAACTGGCGGCAAGAAGCGAGGAGATGCCTCCGCACGAGACATGCTGGCTCTGCGGGGACCTGTTCGAGCAGCTGCCTCGCTTCGCCGAGACTGCGGCCAGCAGGCTATCGGAGATAGAATACGATACGTTCCTTATCGGAACCAAGGTCGATCCGGCCCTCCAGGACCGCGAGGAGCAGCTATGGTCCGAGGTCGGCGGGGAGACCGCCGAACCGATAAAGGCGGAGCTGAATCGGGAGATAGGTAAATTGGTGGAGGCGCGCGTCAAGAAGGAGGTCGATTTCACCTCACCTGACGTGGTGGCGCTGGTGGACACCCGGTTCGGGAACGTGGAACTGAACATCGCCCCGCTGTTCATATACGGCCGCTACCGGAAGCATTCAAGGGAGATACCGCAGACGCGATGGCCGTGCCGCATGTGCCGGGGAAAGGGCTGCAAGAGATGTGGCGGCATCGGAAAGATGTACCAGACCAGCGTGCAAGAGCTCATCGGGGACCCACTGGTTCGTCAGTTCGAAGGGAAGGACCACTTCTTCCATGGCATGGGGCGTGAGGATATCGATGCGCGCATGCTCGGCACCGGCCGACCCTTCGTCCTCGAGATCGCCGAACCAAGAAAGCGGCATCTTGACCTCGGAGAGATGGAAAGGCTCGCCAACGAGAACGGGGACGGTCTCGCCGATTTCTCACGATTGAGGTGGAGCGACCGCCATGAGGTGCGCCAGATCAAGGCGGCGACACCCGACAAGGTGTACCGTGCAGAAGTATCGGTTCAAGGCAAAGTTAATAAGGAACGGATTGATGAGGTAGTCGAGTCGCTAAACCAAGCGCGCATCACCCAGCAGACGCCATCGAGGGTGGCTCATCGACGGGCCAACCTCGCAAGAGAACGAACCATCCGCGAACTCGTCCTGGAGTCGATGGAGGAGGACAAGCTCGTCCTAAGACTGACAACAGAGTCCGGGACCTATGTCAAGGAGTTCGTCAGCGGTGACGAAGGAAGGACCGTGCCATCCCTGGCCGGCTTACTCGGAGTCCCCTGCCAGGTGATCGCACTGGACGTGATACAGATCATCGATAACGTTAACGAGGGATAAATAATGGTTAAGGCATCCAGAGGCACCCGGAGCAAGACGCGCCAGATCTTTAGGAAGAGCCCTCGGATGAGGGGAATGACCCCCATCACCCATGAGTTCCAAACTTTCGAGAAGGGAGAGAAGGTTAGCGTGGTCATAGACCCTTCCGTACACTATGGTACGCCTCACTCCCGTTTCCAGGGCAAGACCGGAGTGGTCACTGGCCAGCAGGGTCGCGCCTTTGTCGTGGAGCTCTACGACGGCAACAAGCTAAAGACGGTCATCGCCAGGCCAGAACACTTGAAGAAGGCGCTCTGAGGTCTCCACATGTCCGAGGAGCGCTACGTGACCTTAGCGGAGGTCAAAGAGCTGCTGGAGTCGTCGGCGGATCAGCGAGAGCTAACGCCAGACCAGAAGCTTGCTCTCGACCACGCGCAGAAGGTAACAAAGCTCCCGGCCGATAAGGCGAAGGAGCTTCAGGGGAAACTGGCCGAACTGGGGTTCGTCAGCGAGGCCCTATGTGCCAAGATCGCTGACATCCTGCCGTCCCACCCCGACGACGTACGTGTACTGTTCTCCAAGGAAAGAATGGTCCTGGAGAAAGAGAACATCGAACAGATATTATCTACCGTGCAAGCCTATCGATAGAACAGCCGGGCTGATCATATGGAGGATTACGCGCTTGTATTAGATTACTTACCGCAGGGCCTGCCTACTGACAAGAGTTTTAAAAAGGAGCCTCTGGTGCTAGCAATAGGAGAGTCCGAGTTCAAGCTCTTCGAACTCGTTCCCAAGTCCGATGCCATCATCACGATAGGAGACAGGGTCTACATAGGTAAGGATCCACAAATGCGCGACAAGATCGTCCATGTGAGAAGGCGGATCGGCTACGAGGAACTGACCGCAGCCGCTCAGGCCGAGCTGCCATACATCCTGCAGGAGATAGTCGAAGAACAGGAGGAGCGCTTCGTCAAATTCTTCAATGAGGCCCAGGCCATCACTACCAGGTTTCACATGCTGGAGCTCATTCCCGGACTTGGAAAGAAGACCATGTGGGCAATCGTCGAGGAGCGCAAGAAAGGACCTTTCCAGAACTACGAGGACCTGGCCAAGCGCGTGACCACGGTGAAGCAGCCGCAGAAGCTCATAGCCAAGCGCATCGAGGATGAGCTGTCCGATCCCAACCAGAAGTATCGCATATTCGTCTCACGATGAACCCCTCAGAGGTAGCGGCAATACTATCCGAGCTTGGAGCAGCGCCGGCCAAGAGCAGGGGTCAGAACTTCCTGGTCGATGACCGGGTGGCCGACCGGCAGATCGAGTACGCAGAGCTCTCACCCCAGGACACCGTCCTGGAGGTAGGCCCCGGGCTTGGCATGCTGACGGGGCGCCTGGCGGACAAGGTCGAGAAGGTGGTCGCCATCGAGACCGATGCAAAGCTGGCCGCTTACCTCGCTGACCATCTTCCCTCGAACGTGGAGCTCATCGAGGGCGATGCACTTGCCGTCGAGTTCCCACGATTCGACAGGTTCGTGTCCAACCTGCCATATTCGATCTCCTCGCCCATCATGTTCAAGCTTCTTGAACATAGCTTCGACAAGGGCGTGGTCATGCTGCAGAAGGAGTTCGCCGATAGACTGGTGGCACGACCGGATACGGATGACTACTCGCGCCTCACCGTGAACGTATACTATCGGGCGGAGTGTCGCCTGCTGGAGAAGGTGCCGCGATCGCGCTTCTGGCCGGTGCCCAAGGTGGACTCCGCGATAGTCGAGCTGGTACCGAGAGCCCCGCCGTTCCATGTCATCGATGAAAAGCTCTTCTTCCGCCTGACGGAGGCGTTGTTCCAGAATCGACGGAAGAAGATCGGGACGGTGTTGAGGATGCGTTCCATCATCACGGCGGAGCAGAAGGTCCGATTGCCATACATGGACCTTCGCGTAGAGGCGCTCTCGCCGGAGCAGATCGGCGAGCTGGCCAATAGCATCGTAGAGCTGAGGATGGGATGAAATAGCCGCGACGACGATACCATCTAGGGTGTCCACATGCTTCCGCTACTTGAGATAAGCGAGAGGTTCGAGCGCTACTTCCACCTGGAGCGAAGGCCGCTGTTCGTATCGGGTGCAGAGGAGATGCCGGAGGGCGCGATCCCCATGGGCCAGGTGGACCGTTGCGTTGCCAGGGCGTTGATCATGGGCGCCTCCGACCGGACGATCCCGCCCATGGTCATTGGCAAAGAGGTGAAGGAGAGATGCTGTCCCGGAGGCCTTATGTGGCTGGGCCTGGCGCCACCCATGTCCAAGCTGCCCTACTTCCTGTCGACCGGCACCCCGGACTTCCGTGGCGGTGAGGCAG
>LFRW01000009.1 GCA_001512965.1 Methanomicrobia archaeon DTU008 | reverse complement strand
CACCAACCGGCCGGACATGATCGATCCGGCGCTGTTACGCCCCGGCCGCTTCGACCGCCTGGCCCTCGTTCCTCTTCCTGACGCGCCGGCGAGGATGAGCATCCTCCGCATCAACACCGCCCGAATGCCGCTGAAGGGCGTCGACCTGGACGAACTGGTGGCGAGGACGGATGGCTTCGTTGGAGCGGACATTGAGTCGCTGTGCCGAGAGGCCGCCATGACCGCCCTGCGCGAGAACCCCAAGGCCGGTGAGATCGAACAGCGGCATTTCGATGCGGCCTTGAAGGTCGTCAGGGCGTCGTGTTCGAAGGATGTCATGAAATGGTACGAGGACTTCCGCCGCAGCATAGATCCTTCCGTACCGAAGTGGCGGGACCCAGGCGTGTACAGGTAGAGCAAGGAGGGTTCGCCCCATGCCCATAGAGATCAGGGGGAACGCATGGGATCCGTACCGGCATCGGCCGGACCTCTTACGGAAATGGATCCACCGTCAATGCGAGGGCGCGCCTCGAGCATTTCAAGGGTGTGCTCAGGTAATGCATCGAGGTGCGCCAATCGAAACGGCGGACCTGTGACGTTTCGGATGTGTTAAATACGGCAGACCTGATTCTTGCTCGGTCGGAAATCACTTCACAAGAGGTTGCTGGGATGAGGAAATTTATCACTGAGCTCAAGGGAAAGACGGTAATGACCAACGACGGACAGATCCTGGGAATGATAGAGAACTTTCTGATAAACACTGCCAGTGGGGACATACAGAATGTCCTAGTGGTTCCTGCCCAGGAGGTCGAGACCCGCCTCTACAGGACCGATGCCCAGGGTCGATTGGTCCTGCCGTTCAGCGAGATGAAGGCGGTCCGTGACGTCGTCGTGATGTCCGTCTCGAACGTGTGAGCGGAGCCGGGGCCGTCATCGGATCATTCTTCTCTGAACTCCAGGGCCCCGGAGTTCATACAATATCTTAGGCCAGTGGGGGGCGGGCCGTCCCTGAACACATGTCCAAGATGCCCGCCGCATCGTGCGCAGACCACGGCATCGCGCACCATTCCGAAGCGTTTGTCCTCCGTCACCTCCACAGCACCATCGCATATCGGCTCGTAGAAACTGGGCCATCCCGTTCCCGACTCGAACTTCGTCTCTGAGGAGAACAGTTCGCTCTTGCATCCAGCGCATAGGTAGGTGCCTTTCGCATGATTGTCCCAGTACTTGTTTCGGAAGGGCGGCTCGGTACCATCCTGACGAAGTATGCGGAACTGCTCCGGGGTCAAGATGCGCCTCCACTCTTCCTCGGAACGTTCCAGCTTCTCTCGGGTGCAAGGTCGCATGGGATGTCCTTTGCATCGGCCCGATATTTAGAGATGTGGAGCGTTCACAGCCGCTTCATCATGTATGTGCCGTCGCGAGCGTATCCGAGGGCCGCATAATAACGACGGACCCCGACCCCGCTGGTGACGCGGATGGCCTTACAGCCTTCCTCCATCGCCCGCTCTTCCGCGCGGGCCACCAGCTCTCGGCCGAAGCCACGGTGCTGCCATCCCTCCCCTTCCTGATCGATGGGTACCGCCTTGCCGAACACCTTCAGCTCCCTTATCCCTGCCACGGGGCCGTCGCCCGTTCTGAGGCGCACGTACCCTACGATCGCGTCCCGTTTCGGAAGAGAGATCGTGAGGAAGTGTTCGAGTCCGCCAGAGGCGTCATATGTGATCCCGCCCGCCTTCGTCTCCTCCATGCTATAGCTCTCTATCCCCATCAGGCCGACCTCATGACATCTTATGCAGGCGCATGATGTCCCATGATCCCGCATGCGATCCTTGACCAGTTCGCGTAGATGGCCCTTGTCCACACCGGCCTCGATGAGAGGGACGGGGATGTCCCTCTGGATCCTCTGTATTCTCGCGTAGGGTGGGACCATCGCCTTCATCCTGGCGATCACTTCCACAGCCTCATCTGTGGTGTACGGAGCATATTCGCCAGACTCCCACATCTCGTGGAGCCTTGTGCCCTTCACGACCAGGGTGGGATAGATCTTCAGCATGTCCGGTCTGAAGGAGGGGTCCTCGAACATGCGGCGGAAGCTTTCCAGATCTCGTTCGGGAGACGAGCCCGGCAGGCCAGGCATGATGTGGTAGCATACCTTGAGGCCTGCCTTCTTGGCGACCGTGGTGGCATCGATCACGGCTTGCAGGCCATGTCCTCGATTCACGCTCCTCAGGATGGCGTCGTCGAGCACCTGGACGCCCATCTCCACCCTGGTCATACCGAGCTGCATGGAGGCGGCGCATTGCTCCTCCGTTAGAGAGTCCGGACGCGTTTCCACGGTCATCCCGATGCAACGGCTGGGCGCGGTCTCGTTGAGCGTATGTGCCTCCTCCAGGGTGCGGGAGTCGACCCCGTTCATGGCGTCGAAGCATCGCTTGACGAAGTTCTCCTGATACTCCCTAGGGCGGGAGGTGAAGGTTCCGCCCATGACGATCAGATCGACCTTACTGGCATTATGGCCTATGGCCTTCAGCTGCTCTATCCTGCCCTTGACCTGTTCGTACGGGTCGAAGGCGTACGTTGCACCGCGGCGCGCAGCGGGCTCCTTGCCCGTGTACGACTGCGGGGAACCGTTGTCGACGCCGCCCGGGCAGAAGATGCACTTGCCGTGCGGGCATGGCGCGGGAGAGGTCATCACCGCCACCACGGCCACGCCGGACAGCGTCCTCACCGGCTTGCGCTGAAGTATGGCCTCTGCCCTCTCCAGGTCCTCGCCGCTCAGAAGGGCCAGGGTCTCCGAGTTCGGTGGTACGCCCTTCAGCTTGTGCTTGCGGCATAGTTCGATCTTGGTCTGCTGGAGACCGTCCTTGTCCTGGATCCTGCCGTCGAGAAGGCGTTGAACCAGTTCCCTGTGGTATTCCTTCAGCGCCACGTCGCTCCTATCTTCCTTCAATAGGTCCATGTCATTCTATCCCGGCAACGGTGTCGGATATGGCCGCGTCGATCATCGCTTCCGTCACCCCTGGTACGTTCTACCCTGACCAAGCGATGATGAGGCGTCCGTCATGATGAGGCCCTTTTGAACCGTTTCATCATCTGGACGATTCCTCTATCAGCTTCTGGAGGTGGTCGACGGTCTGACGGTAGTTCTCCATGGCCATCTCCACGTTGGCCTCGGTGAACGACCATGCCTTGCGAAGATCGCCATACCTTATGCGGTATCCACGCTTCGTGCCGCCGTCCCGCTCCACTTCCACCTCCTCCAGTATGTCGATCGCTTTAAGCTTGTTGAGGTGACGGTAGATGGTCGGCTTGGTGGTGCCTAGGTAGGCTGCGAGCTCCTCCACCTGCCATGCCCTCTTGATGTTGCGCATGAAGCAGTCCATGAACAGGCGGTAAGGCACGCTTTCCTGCGTGTCCACCACGTTGGTCTTGGGATTGTACCCCTTTGGCAGATATCCTATATGGGTGAGGAACTGCAACGCGATGTCGTCGACGTCCTTCAGTGGCGTCAAGGGAGTGTTGCTCTCGACGTTAAGCTCGAACATTAATACCGACAGCTGATGTTTGTAAAGGTATATACTTTTTTATCTTCACGACCAGCTGAACATTCTCTCGATCAATGCGTCGCTATACATCGGCTCATACCTGAACGTCCGGATATTGAGGATTAAGTGACCAAAGTGAAAGGGAAGTAAGATATTATCACAAAAAGGACACTGATAACCCATTTAGAAATAAGGGATATATATCGTGACCGTTCTCAAAGGCCCAGGTGCTCCACTATGGAAAAGAGAACTATCATCATCGCCGTGGCCGTGGCTGCCATAGTAATCGTGGCAGGCATATTGGTCTCTGGCGTCCTGAATCCATCGCAGGAGAAGGCCATCAAGTATCTTGATGTGCCTCCTGTGAACCAGCAGGCCTTCATGCAACAAGGCACGATCGATGGAGGAGTCAGCTGGGAGCCGTATGTGTCCGATTCCGTCGTCGCGGGAACGGCCAAGGCCCTGATACAGTCCGGGGAGATATGGCCAAATCACCCTTGCTGTGTCGTCGTTGCGGATACCAGCTTCACCCAATCCAACCCCCAGACGGTTGCAAAGGTCCTCAAGGCCCACATGGAAGCCAACCTCTGGATATTGAATGCCATTGCGAACAAGGATACGAATCCGGACGATTACGAGCTTCTTCTAGAAATTGGAGCGGATTTCAGCGACCGTTCGCCTGAAGTCGTCGATGCGGCGCTCCAGAACATGAAGCTGACCTACGAGATCACCCCGGAAACCGTCTCCTACCTGAGGATGTATACCAATTCATACATCAACGCTTCCCTCATCCAGTCCAACAGGGTCCCCAATGTCGAGTCGTTCGTGAACAACATTGTGGACACGAACTATCTGGACATGGCTGCAAGTGTTGAACCGGTTGCGGATGGGACGCCTCTGGAGACCGTTCGCATCGGCTACCTGCAGGGCGATCTGCACCAGTTCGCCCGGGTCGTTGCTGAGGATTCGAGGGTCACCGAGGACGGACGGACTNNTCTTCGAGATCTATGGAATCCGGACCGAGAACCCTTCGGGCATGCCATCGGCAGGTTATGCCAATGGGGGGGCGGTGATGACAGCGTTCGCCTCGGATTCCAACATCCAGATGGCCTACCTTGGGTCTCCGCCAGTTCTCCTCCAGAGCGCCAACCTTGGTATCAACGTGAAGATCCTGGCGCTTGCCAACACCGAGGGGTCCGCCCTGGTGGTTGCTGGGGACAGGACCATCGATGACCTGGACGGCCTGACGATCGGTCAGCCTGGCCCGTCGAGCATACAGTATCTGCTTCTCGTCACCATCGCCGAGAAGTATGGGTACAGGCTCGTACGCTGAGCCAGCTCCAAACATTTTTATTTTTATATCAAAGTTAGGTGTTGAACAAGATGAATTATTCCTCTGAAACGAAGAGCGGGCTGCGCGCCTATCTCGCAAGGTCCGACCCGCTAAGGATTGGACTGATGGTGTCCTCCCTCCCACTGTTCATTGCTGGGTGGTGGCTTCTGTCCATATATCTGCAGGGTCAGAACTTCTACTACCTGCCTACGCCACTGGAGGTCTGGAATGCCCTGGTGGCCTCCTGGGAATGGGATCCTGTCACCCATCAGCCACTGTTGGCGAACATCAATGCCAGTCTAGGACGGTTCGCTCTCGGCTTCGTTATAGCGATCGTGATCGCAGTGCCGCTTGGCCTGCTGATCGGTTACTCCTACCTGATCGATGCTTTCAGCAAGCCCATAATTGAGGTGCTGAGGCCTGTTCCACCGATAGCGTGGGTACCTTTCCTCCTACTCTCCCTGGGCCTGTTCTGGGGCCCGGTCATCACCATATTCATAGGCGTCTTCTTCCCCGTACTCTCCAATGTGATCTTCGGGGTCAGAAGTGTCGACCCGTTGCTCATCGATGTTGCGAAGACCCAAGGAGCGTCCAACCGACAGGTGTTCACCAAGGTCATCTTCCCATTTTCCATCCCCTTCATCATGGCCGGATTGAAGATCGGAGTAGGGATAGGATGGATGTGCATAGTTGCGGCCGAGCTCTTCGCCGCCCAGGGAGGCGGGGTCGGTGTGCTCATCACCGCAGGACAGACCATAGGTCGCTATGACATCATGTTCGCCGGCATGGTGGTGGTCGGACTATTGGGCATCGTGACCCTGACCGTGAGCGAATACCTGGAGAAGAGG
The DNA here is from genome assembly GCA_001512965.1 of Methanomicrobia archaeon DTU008. Taxonomy (GTDB): domain Archaea; phylum Thermoplasmatota; class Thermoplasmata; order Methanomassiliicoccales; family Methanomassiliicoccaceae; genus DTU008. Next base: position 1,738 of record LFRW01000009.1, on the reverse strand, counting down.
GTGAAAATATGGATGGGCATGATGTGATCCTCTCCATCAAGAATCTGAAAAAGACGTTCCCCAAGGACGATGGGGCGATGGTGGCGATAGAGAACTTCAATCTTGATGTCAAGAACGGAGATTTCGTTTGCATCCTGGGCCCATCCGGTTGCGGCAAGACGACCCTGCTTCGCATGGTGGCGGGCCTGGAACCGCTAACCTCCGGCAGCATGAAGGTCAAGGGAGAGGACATCGAGGGCCCTGGGTCCGACCGAGGCATGGTTTTCCAGGAGTTCGGCCTCTTCCCCTGGCGGAACGTCAAGAAGAACGTCGAGTTCGGCCTTGAGCTCAAGGGCATCCCATCGGAGAAGAGGGCGGAGATATCCCAGAAGTACGTGGAACTGGTGGGCCTGAAAGGCTTCGAACGCTCCTACCCCAAGGAACTGTCCGGCGGGATGAAGCAGCGGGTGGGGATCGCACGTGCCTTGGCCAATGACCCTGCCGTCCTGCTGATGGACGAGCCGTTCGGCGCCCTGGACGCCCAGACCCGGAATCAGATGCAGATGGAGCTCCTCCGGATATGGAAGGAGACCAAGAAAACCGTCCTGTTCGTGACCCACTCCGTGGACGAGGCGGTCTTCCTGGCGGACCGCATCGTCGTCATGACGAGTCGCCCTGGCACGGTCAAGAACCTGTGGAACATCGATCTTCCAAGGCCCAGGGACCGTGCGTCCAGCGAGTTCATCGCCCTGCGCAAGAACATACTGGATGAGCTTGAGGTGCAGAAGACCGGTGCCTAGATGGTCTTCTCCGCCGCCCTGGCGATGGCCCGCACCACGCTCTCCTGAGGGATGACTATGGAGACGGGTATCGTCAATATCTTCTCCACCGTAGGCGCCGCGATGGGGGCGCACACCAGGGCGATTGCGCCATCCCTCTCGGCGTGAACGGCGGCCACGATGGCGTCCTCGATGCTGGCAGCGGGATATTCCTTGATGCGGATGTCCCGCCCGTCCACCCGTACTATCCTCTCCTCTATCTGATTGAGGACCACGCGGTGGCCGATGACGGCGATGAAGTTGCCGCCGGGGCGATTCTCCAGCTTCCTTACCGCCCGTATGATCTCCCGTACGGTACGCAGGTTCGGTTCCCTTCGATCCTGCATGATCTTATAGATGGTGCTGGGGGACAGTCCGGTCGAGGTGCAGAACTCGTGTATGCTCATCTTGAGGTCCTCGTCCAGCACTTCACGGAAGGCGTCCCTGAAACCTCCCTCGTCTCGCAATATGCCGGCGATGAGCTTGTTCTCCAGGGCCATCAGGCCTTCCCCTGCCGCACTGCCTTGGCGGCGTTCTCTCCGGCCACCGATCCTTGTCCAACGGCGCGTGCCAGCTGCCACGGCGAACCGGTGACGTCGCCGCAGGCATACACCATTTCCATCTCGGTGCGGCAGTTCTCATCGACGGAGATCTTTCCGGAGGGGTCTGGTAGGATGCCTAGCTCCAGCGCAAGGTCCATCGAGCCCTTGGCTCCCAGAGTGATGAAGACTCCCTGGACGTCAAGACGTTGTCCATCTTTCAGCTCGAGCCCGGTGACGGACCCTTCCCCAACGATCCTCGCAGGGTCGCCTGGAACCATCGTGACATTCTTTCCAGCAACCTTTTCCAACATCCGGGGCGAGACCTTGAGTTCGCGATGCACCCAATAGACCTGGGATGCATACTCGCTAAGAAGTATGGCGGACTCCGCCGCCTCCGAC
>LFRW01000040.1 GCA_001512965.1 Methanomicrobia archaeon DTU008 | reverse complement strand
CGTCTAAGCGACCAATGGGTAGGCCAACAATCATACGCGAATTGGCTTGAACATACCCTATTAGGAGTATCGTACTAAATATTTATGTCACTGCTAGCGCTCGGCATCAGAGAGGCTTGGCGGGTCACGATAGTTTATATCTCAGCAAGGCGACCATTCCGCCGATGGCCTCGAGCTTCTTCCCCGCTTCGAAACGTTCCGATATCACCATGACGCTGCCGCGATTGTTCTCTACCGTCTCCATCACTTCCTCCACCCCTCCCTTGCGGACCTCGGTGTCCAAGACGAGAAGGGTATCGACCGCTCCTGCCATCGCCGCGTTCCTTACGTCGCCCAGGCCATATGCTACAAGGCCATCCTTTGCGATGCGTTCCAGGGCCTCCTCCACCGCCTTGGTCTCCTGGGCGGCTCGGGAGCCTTGAACGGTCTCGGAGCCGATGCCTGACTTCATCAGTTCATGGATCCCGGCCATTCCCGTCTGGCCAGTATGGTACACGAACGCCTTGCCGAAGAGTTCCGGCTCCTTGCTCTTGCCCAAGTTGACCAGGGCCTCCTTGGCGAATCCAGGGCCCAGCACCACCAGGGGGACCCCTGGCTCGGCCAGCTGCCTTACCTTGTCCACGATCTCCTGATAGTAGTCATCGGAGCATTTCTGCTCATACATCTTGCCCGAACCGGAGGTGCATATCCGCGCTATCTCCTGCATGCCGAACTGTCGGGCGATAGCTATGGTGGCCTCATCGTTATCAAGGGAGACGAACAGCAGGCGGGGGCGGCGGGCGTCCTCCACCGAGCGACGGACCCTCTCCAGCTTGACAGGGGACCAATGGGTCTTCCGCACGGTGACCACGTCGCCCTCGGCCAAGTTGAGGGTGTGGTATGATCCTATGTCCTGCGGTCCCTCTTCGATCACTCCGAGGATTCGTAGCCGGGATTCTGTCTCGTGGAACTCTATCTTCTCAGCACGGACCCCTAGCACCATCCTCTTCTTCTCGGCCCTCTCGGCCCTTATCTTGTCGGACTTGGCCTCCTCCCGGCGGTAGGTGACCGAGATTATCATGTCCCCCTCGTCGATGATGTTGTACAGGTGCCAAAGATCGTCCAAGGTCTCGATCATCATCTTGATCTCGCCGGTACCACGATCCTGGTGGAGAACGCGCATCGTAGATACGATGCCATGCCATTATAAAATCAATTGCCAGGAACACGTCATCCTAAAGGACGGGTGCCAGGGCCGGAAGGCCCTGGCGAACCGATCACCTCCGGGCCCCTATGCAGCAGTGTGACGTTGGCTAGCTCCCACGGTTCGATGGATCCCGGAGCGGGGCGTCGAGTTCATCATATCATGGCTTACGTCCTTGCTCCAGAAGTCCAGGGACCGCGCTCTCACTCAGCGTGCTCATGCCACCGCTCGATGGAGGCCCCCTCAGGCTGCGGTGAGCGGGCGCTGCCTGCGGCCCTCCTTCCGACGTCGGGGATGGGCCGCACCCCTTCCGGAGACCACCTCTTGGACCAACGGAGGGGGCCGGACGACCCTTCCTTCGACGCAAGGCCGGGCATTCGTTCACCGACACCTGTCTCGCTTGGAACATGCGCATGGCAATTTTGTTGGCATCCCGCCCTTTTTTCCATGCTCTTGTCCAGAAGGCCTAGAAAGGCTTAAGTAAAAAATACCGATTCTGCAACTTTCTGATGGTACAGTGCCGCCTCATCCTAGAAAACGGGACAATAGCTGAGGGCACTGGCTTTGGTTATGGAAAGACCGTTTATGGCGAGGTCGTCTTCAACACGGGCATGGCTGGATATCAAGAATGCCTGACCGACCCCTCCTACAGAGGCCAGATACTTATCATGTCCCACCCTGTCATCGGCAACTACGGTGTTAACGACCGGTTCAAGGAGTCCCCCCGGGTCCAGGTGACCGGTCTAGCTGTCCGGGAGCTCTGCCGGAATGTATCTCCAATGTATGGAGGAAAATGTCTTGACGATTATCTCCAAGAGGAGGGGGTTCCGGGCATCACGGAGCTTGACACCCGCTCCCTTGTCATAGGCATACGCGAGAAGGGCGTCCTCCGTGGCGCCATAACCTTCGACGAGGACCCGGATGAAGTCTTGGCCAAGGTCCGCGACATGAAGTATCCATCGGAGCGGAATCTTGTCGCCGAGGTATCCACCAAGAACATCCTGAGGTACGAGAACGAAGGGAAGAAGAAGGTAGCCCTGATCGATTGCGGCGTCAAGGCCAGCATCATCAACGAGCTGCGCAAGCGGTTCAGCGTGGTGCAGGTGCCCTATGATGTCGACCTCTCATTCTTCCGAGACGAGGAGCTAGATGGCATATTCATCTCGAACGGGCCGGGCGACCCCTCTCATCCTGAGATGTTGAACACCACTGTGAGGACGATAAAGGCGATCAAGGACGACTACCCGATGATGGGCATCTGCCTGGGCAACCAATTGCTGGCGCTGGCCTTCGGTGGGCGGACATACAAGATGAAGTTTGGCCACCGCGGAGTGAACCAGCCGGTGCGACACAATGGCCAGGTGTTCATAACATCGCAGAACCACGGCTACGCCGTGGACATGGACTCGCTGGATGGGACCGGGTTCGTCGCCGATCACATCAACATAAACGACGGCACGGTGGATGGAATGAAGCATACGGAACTGCCCATCATGTCGGTTCAATATCACCCGGAAGCAAGGTCCGGCCCTCAGGACACGACATATCTCTTCGACGAATTCGTCGGGATGCTGGAGGAGAAACGATGAAGCGGACCGATCTGAAGAAGATCATGGTGATCGGTTCGGGCCCGATCGTCATAGGGCAGGCGGCAGAGTTCGATTTCTCCGGCTCCCAGGCATGCAGGTCACTGCGCGAGGAAGGGTATCAGACCGTTCTGGTGAACTCCAACCCGGCCACCATCCAGACCGATGTGGAGACTGCCGACATCGTCTACGTGGAGCCGCTGACCGCAGAGACCGTCGCCCGGATCGCCGAGAAGGAGAAGGTCGACGGCATACTCTCCGGAATGGGAGGCCAGACCGCCCTCAACATATGTTCGGAGCTGGCCGAGAACGGGACGCTCGGGCGACTTGGGATCGAGCTCCTAGGAACGCAGCCGGAGGCCATAGCCCTCTCCGAGGACAGGGAGCTGTTCAGGGAGATGATGCTTCGTATCGGGGAACCTATACCGAAGAGCAAGACCGTGCACTCGGTGGAGGAGGCGAAGGAAGCGGCCCGGGAGATAGGGAGATATCCCGTGCTGGTCCGCCCCGCCTACACACTGGGAGGGACGGGAGGGGGAATAGCCCACAACGAGGAGGAGCTGGAGGTCATCGCCGGACGGGGCCTCGCATACTCCCGCATACATCAGGTCCTCATCGAGGAGAGCGTGCTGGGATGGAAGGAGTTCGAATATGAGGTCATGCGCGACGGCAAGGACAATTGCATCATCGTCTGCAGCATGGAGAACCTGGACCCCATGGGCATACACACCGGGGAATCGATAGTCATAGCTCCCGCTCAGACGCTCAGCGACGAGGACCACCAGAGACTGAGGAATGCCAGCATCAAGACCATCCGCGCCCTGGGCATCGAGGGAGGCTGCAACATACAGTTCGCCTTCGATCCAGTGAGCCGAGAGTATCGCGTCATAGAGGTGAATCCCAGAGTATCTCGCTCGTCCGCACTTGCCTCCAAGGCGACCGGGTACCCCATCGCCAGGGTGGGCGCCAAGATCGCCCTGGGATATACGCTGGACGAGATACCTAACAACATCACCGGAAAGACCTTCGCCGCCCTTGAGCCCACGATAGATTACGTGGTCCTGAAGGTCCCCCGATGGCCGTTCGACAAGTTCCGCACGGTGGACCGCATCCTCGGCACCCAGATGAAGAGCACCGGAGAGGTCATGGCGATCGGCCGGACGGTGGAGGAGGGGTTGCTGAAGGCCATACGCTCACTTGAGATCGAGCAGGAGTACCTGGATCCCCTGGACTGGTCGGACGATCGGATAATGGAGGAGCTGACCAATGCCACCGACCAGAGGATATTCGCCATCGCCGAGGCCCTCCGCCGCGGAATGAGCGTGGAGGCCATCGCCGACATCACGAAGTGGGACACCTACTTCATTCACAAGATACGCAACATCATAGAGATGGAGAAGGCGCTGAGGAGCTCCGATCTCGATGATGTCCTCCTCCGCCGGGCCAAGCGCATGGGGTTCTCCGACGATGTCATCGCCCGCCTGACCGGTTCCACGGAGGAAGATGTAAGACGGCGCCGCAAGGCGGCCGGCATCGTGCCCACCTATAAGATGGTGGACACTTGCGCGGCGGAGTTCAGCGCGGAGACGCCTTACTTCTACTCGACATATGAGAGTGATAACGACGCCTCTCCATCCAACCGCCGCAAGGTGGTCATCGTGGGCGGCGGACCCATACGCATCGGACAGGGCATCGAGTTCGACTACGCATGCGTGCATGGCGTCCTGGCCCTCCAGGAGGAAGGGGTGGAGGCCATCATCGTGAACAACAATCCGGAGACGGTCTCCACCGACTATGACATATCGGACCGCCTGTACTTCGAGCCCTTGACTTTCGAAGATGTGCTGAACGTCGTGGAGAACGAGGACGCCGACGGAGTGATACTGCAGTTCGGCGGACAGACGGCCATCAATCTGGCCATGCCCCTGATGAAGGCACTGGAGGGGAAGCGCGCCAAGGTGCTGGGAACATCTCCGGAGGATGTCGACGTGGCAGAGGACCGCAAGCTGTTCTCTGCCCTCATGGACCGTTTGGGGATCCCTCAACCGAAGTCCGGAACCGGCCACTCGTTCGAGGAGGTGCGGGAGATCGCCAACCGCATAGGATATCCCGTACTGGTGCGGCCCTCATATGTCATCGGCGGACGGGCGATGGAGATCGTCTACTCCGAAGAGGAGCTCCGCACATATGTTGAGACGGCGGTGAAGGTGTCAAAGACCCACCCCATCCTTGTGGACAAGTACCTGAGCCATGCCATCGAGGTGGACGTTGACGCCGTATCAGACGGCCAGGATGTGTTCATAGGAGGCATGCTGGACCATATCGAGGAGGCGGGAGTGCACAGCGGCGACGCGACCATGACGCTGCCTCCTCAGACCCTCAGCCCCGAGATCATCGCGAAGATCGTGGAGATCACGGAAAAGGTGGCAAGGGCGCTGCGCATAAAGGGCCTGTTGAACCTCCAACTGGCGGTCAAGGACGGCGAGGTGTATATGATCGAGGCGAATCCCCGGGCCTCAAGGACCGTTCCGTTCGTGTCCAAGGCGATAGGTGTCCCCCTTGCCAAGGTCGCGACCAAGGTCATACTCGGGAAGAGCCTCAAGGAGCTGGGCCTTACCGGTGTAGCATCCTTCAACCACGTCGCGGTGAAGGCCTCGGTGTTCCCATTCCTCAAGCTGCCTGGGGTGGATTCCATCCTTGGCCCCGAGATGCGCTCCACAGGCGAGGTCATGGGCATAGACAAGGACTTCGCCAGCGCCATGTACAAGGCATTGATCTCTGCCGGCATGAAGCTGCCAAGCGAGGGCGGGGTATACATCACCGTCAACGATGCGGACAAGCCAGAGATCCTGGATGTCGCTAGGCAGCTGTCGAGAATGGGCTTCCATATCTATGCCACCCGCGGCACCTCGACATACCTGAGAGAGCATGGGTTGCAGACCACCACCGTCTATACGATATCTCAGAAGATGGATCCGGACGCGCTCGGCCTGATGCGCCGGGGGAAGATCAACCTCATCATCAACACGCCAACGAACTCCTCCGGTGCGAGGAGGGATGGTTACATGATGCGCCGGCTGGCCGTCGAGCTCGAGATACCGTTCCTGACGACGGTCCAGGCCGCCCGTGCCACTGTCTCCGCGATGCGCAAGGCCGCCGCCGGAAGACTGGAGGTCATGGACCTGGCGACGCATCATCGCGCCGCCTCCCTTGAACGGCCCCAGTGCTGACCTTGCCCAGCCAGCGGGAGCAGGACGATCGGTAAGGTCAAAGCCATCTCCCTGGTCGTTCACGAGGCACCTGCCGCCTTGATGCTGCTCGACGCAGCGGTCAGGGGTCAGGCCCGATGCCTAGCCTGGAAGAGATACCGATGACATGCGTCATTAGAAGGATCGGAGGGCGCCGACGGATGAGGGCTCCATCGACATGGTTGGACGGTCAAGATATCGGTGGAGCATCCGGCGTGCCAGGGCCATGCATGGATCAGTGAAGCAATATGCTCTTCACTCCCTTGCATCTCTTAAGGCGCGGGATCATTTCCGGCGGGACCGGGCTCTCGGTGATGATGTATAGTCTAGGCTCCTCCATCAGCAAAGGATCGTCCACCAGGGCCTGGCGCACGCTGATGCCGCCTTCGGCGATGACCGCCATCGTGTCGGCTAGTATGCCGGGCGAATGTGCGTCGGAAGGGATTATCTCTATACACGACCATCCGAGCACGGGAGCCACGTCGCGCAGCATCGCGGTGGGGTGCAGGGAGGCGTACACATCCCTCAGCTCTTTCTCCGCCTCGATGGTCTCGACAGTGGCGCGGACGATGCGACGGTCCACACGGGCGGCCCGGGCGAGAGCGGCGTCCGCTATCTCGATGTCACCGCAGTGGACCTTGCCGTTCTTCACGCTAAGGCCAAGAGAAAGGAGCAGTCTTGCCACTTTTCCCTGGGAAGGATATCGTCCGAAGTATTCCGAGAGAAGGAGCCACATATGAGGGGGAAGGTCATGCGGATTATTAGAGACTTGCAGAGCTGTGCACCGATGAGCAATATTGTTCTTCGATGCATCTTCAAGTCTTGAAGGTCAAGAAAGGAGTCCAATAAGGTCAAAACAATGATATACGTGCTAGACATTGACGCGCACGGTGAACCGGAAATGTCGGGAAAGGACATCCGCCTGGAGCGGATAATGGACAGGAACGTGGGAAGGGCGGTGATCGTGCCCGTGGACCATGGCATGACCATGGGGCCGATCGCCGGCCTGGTGGACATGAAGGAGACCATAGACCACATCTCGGAGGGCGGCGCCACCGGAGTGGTCATGCACAAGGGAGTCGTTCCATATGGCCACCGTTCCTTCGGCCGTGACATAGGCCTCATAGTCCACCTTTCCGCCTCTACCAGCCTCTCCACGGATCCCAACGCCAAGGTGCTCGTGACGACCGTGCAGGAAGCATTGAAGATGGGGGCCGACGCGGTCTCGATCCACGTGAACATCGGTGCCGACACGGAGCCGTACATGTTGAAGGACTTCGGCGCCGTGGCAAGGGAATGCAAGGAATGGGGCGTACCGCTCCTGGCGATGATCTACCCGAGGGGCAAGAGCATCCAGAACGCCTACGACGTCGACCTCATCAAACAATGTGCCAGGGTAGGAATGGAGATGGGGGCCGACATAGTCAAGACATCATACACGGGAGACATCGACTCCTTCCGAGAGGTGGTCAAGGGGGCGATCATACCGGTCATCATCGCGGGCGGCCCCATGATGAACTCGGACAAGGAGCTTCTCCAGATGGTGGCGGATTCCATCGAGGCGGGCGGCCGTGGCGTGAGCATAGGAAGGAACATCTTCCAGCACCGCGATGTAACCGGTATGACCAGGGCGATCGCCGACATCGTTCTAAGGAACGCCACCGTGGACGAGGCCCTCGAACACCTGCAGTGATGTACATGGAGAAGCTCATCTGGGTCAGGGCCGACCTCGCGGATACGTATGAGGAACGGAAGAACATCGTCACCGCCGCCCTCGAAGCAGGGCTGACGGACATCGTGATCAGGGAGGAGGATGAACAGCTTCGACGGCTTGGCCGGTTCAATGCCCTTGTCCTCCGTGGGGACGAGGTGTTCCTAGGGGAACAAGCGGTGGCCCGGCTGGTCACCGTCACCGGCCCCGAGGACCTTGAGGCCGCCTATTCCCTCAAGGGCACGGAGCGGGTGATAGTATCGTCAAGGGACTGGAAGGTGATTCCGCTGGAGAACCTCATCGCGATCTTCCATGGCTCCGGCACCCAGTTGATGGCCGAGGCCGGTGGGGTCGAGGAGTCGAGGCTCTTCCTGGAGACCATGGAGCGGGGTGCTGACGGCGTATTGGTCACTGCAGAGCCGGAGCAATTGGGTGAAATCGCCGGACTGCGCTCCGGCCCCTCCGGCATCGAACTGGTACCTCTTCCCGTGAGCAGGATAGTGCCGCTGACCATCGGAGACAGGGTGTGCGTCGACACATGCTCCATAATGTGTCCCGGGGAAGGTCTCTTGGTCGGTTCACAATCATCATGCCTCTTCCTGATCAGTTCGGAGAGCGTAAGCTCAGAATACGTGGCCTGCCGCCCCTTCCGCGTGAACGCCGGGGCCGTGCATGCATACGTGCTCATGGCAGACGGCCGGACGAAGTACCTGTCAGAGATCAAGGGCGGGGATGAGGTGATGGCAGTGACCGCCGAGGGCGAGACCCGTACGGTGGTGGTGGGCCGGGCCAAGGTGGAGCGGCGCCCGCTCCTCATGGTGGAGGTGGACGGCGGCGACAGGAAGTTCAGCACCATCGTGCAGAACGCCGAGACCATCCGCCTTGTCACTCCGGACGGCCCGGTGTCCGTCTCGGAGATCGTACCAAACCAAAAAGTATTGGTAAGACTAGAAGAAGGTGGACGACACTTTGGTCATAGCATCGACGAGACTATCAGGGAGATCTGATGGCGATATGCGTATCGGTGAGGTCGGCCACCGTCAAGGAGGCGGCAGCAGCCGTCTCGGTGGCTCAGGAGAAGGGCGCGGACCTGGTGGAGGTCCGCTTCGACCTAATGAGCTCACCGCCCACCGACCTCGCTCCGCTGAAGACCGCACCATTGCCCAAGATGGCGACCCTGCGAAGCAAGGCCCACGGAGGGGAATGGGAGGGCAAGGACGAGGATAGGCTCCGCCTGTATCGCCGCGCCGCCCGGGCCGGGTTCAGCCTCATCGACCTGGAGATCGACTCGCCCCTACTGGGCTTTCGCGACCGGGACCTGAAGAAGGTGGAGGTCGTGGTCTCCCATCATGATCATGAGGGGACGCCGCCCACATCTCGCATCATCGAGATCATGCTTCTCGCCGGTGCGCGCGGGGACCTTGCCAAGGGAGCGTTCAAGGTGAACACAGTCAGCGAACTGCATCGACTGGTCCATGCCAGTAAGCTCCTGTCGCTCACGGGAAAGAAGTTCGTGCTGCTTGGAATGGGCCCTCTCGGTCCGATAACCCGACTGCGCTACCGGCGCCTTGGCTCCTCGATGACCTACGCATCCCTGGAGCCGGGGAAGGAGACCGCCCAGGGGCAGGTGGACATCGCCAGCCTGAAGAAGATGGAGAACGGCATCATAACCGGCATCACCGGAATGCCGCTAGGTCATTCCTTCTCCCCATCGATGCATCGCGCGGCATTCGAGGCCATGGGGATCGCGGGCACATATCTGCCCTTCCCGGCCCAGCGTGAGGAGCTCCCGCTCCTGATGGAGCTCATGCGCGATCTGGACATCGCCGGCCTGAACGTCACGATCCCTCACAAGGAGACCGTGATGGAGCATCTCGACAGGCTGGATGGCAACGCCGAGGACGTAGGCGCGGTGAACGTCATAGTCAACCAGAAAGGCCGCTTGATCGGCAAGAACACTGACGTCTCTGCCCTGGCCCAAGCGTTCAAGGCGGCGGGTGTGGACGTCAGGGGCAAGCGTTCGCTCATCGTTGGCGCAGGGGGAGCGGCCCGGGCGTGCGCCGCGTTCCTTCGCCGGGACGGGGCGAACATCGTTGTCGCGAACAGGACGCGATCGAGAGCCGAAGAGGTGGCGAGGAGGTTCTCGGGCGAGGCAGTGGGCCTTGACGACGTCAAGGGCATGGATTTCGATGTCGTCGTCAACTGCACCCCGTTGGGCATGAAGGGTTTTCCGTCCCAGCTGCCCATCGATCCCGAGGTCTTCCATCCCGGACAGGTGGCCATGGACGTGATCTACAATCCGGAACGGACGCCTTTCCTTACGGAAGCGGAAGCTCGAGGCTGCAAAATCATTCCCGGCAGGGAAATGTTAATCTATCAAGCCATGGATGCTTTCGAAGCCTGGACCGGCCAGCGTCCACCCTACGAGATATTGGCCGAGGCGGTGAGGAAGGAGCAGGAATGAAGGGGCATGGCATAAGTCACGGGGCGGCGACCATAGTTAGCGCGTTCGCCACCGGCAAAGGGGCCGCCTTCGGCATCGATCTCACCACCACTGCGGATGTGACATTGGAGGAGGGCAGCGGGATCGAGGTCGCCATCAACGGTTTTCCAGGCGAATCGCCCGCCCTCGCACATGAATGCGCCCGTGCCATCCTGGAGAGGTATGCGGAAGGGCGCGATTACCATGTCAGGATCGCCACCAGCTCGCAGATACCCGTCTCACGGGGCCTCAAGAGCAGCAGCGCGGCCGCCAATGCCATCATCGCCGCCATGCTGGATGCGCTGGATGTGGAATACGATGAACTGGAAGCGGTCCAGCTGGGCGCCCGCGCCGCGGTCAGGGCGGGGGTCTCGGTCACCGGGGCGTTCGATGATGCATGCGCCGCCTGGTTCGGAGGCGTCGTCCTTACCGACAATACGTCTGACACCATACTCTCCCGGGACACCATGCCCGATGACGTCGTGGTGTTCATACACGTTCCTGAACGGCAGATACGCAAGTCCGCCCTGCCCGGGGAACGCATCGCCGCGGTGCGCGACATCGTCGATGTCGCGTTCGATCTGGCGGAGAAGGGCGATTATTACAGGGCCCTCACCCTCAACGGCATGTGCTACTCCGCCGCCCTTGGGCTCGATACGGACATCGCCGTGAGGGCGCTTCAGAACGGCGCATTGGCTGCCGGCCTCACCGGCAGCGGACCGGCCACCGTCATGCTGGTGGAGCGGTCGGAGGCAGGCGATTTCGAGCGCGAGATGGATGGGTGCACGCTGATGCGAGCGAGCATCAACAACGGAAGGTCGATAGAATGAAGCTCGTAGTATCACGTTCCTCGGTCCATGGCGAGGTGGAAGCCCCGCCCTCCAAGTCCTACACGCACCGAGCGATCATCCTGGCCAGCCTGGCTCGGGGAGACAGTATCATCAGGAGGCCGTTGAAGAGCCAGGACACCATGGCCACGCTGAGGGGGATGGAGCAGTTCGGAGCGTTGGCGCGGTGGGAGGGAGAAGACCTTGCGGTGCGCGGTGGGAGGCTGCGGGCGCCCTCGGGGGAGATCGACTGTGGCAACTCCGGGACGACGCTGAGACTGCTGACCGGAATAGCCTCTCTGCTGTCGTCCACCGTGACGCTGACCGGCGATGCGTCCCTGCAGCAGAGGCCGATGAGGCCCCTGTTGAACGCGCTTAGCGAGCTGGGCGTATCGGCGGCTTCGGCCCGCGGCGACGGTGCAGCCCCATTGTTGATCCGCGGCCCCAATCGCGGAAGATGGACCCATATAAAGGGAGACATCAGCTCTCAGTTCATCTCGTCCTTGCTGATAAGTTCGGCATTGAAGGAGCTTGACACCGAGATCGTCCTGACCTCCCCGCTGCGCTCCCGGCCGTACGTGGACATCACGATGGACATGATGGCGCAGTTCGGCGGACGGAGCTGGGAGACCAAGAACGGCTTCCACGTGCCAGGAGGCCAGACCTACCGTCCACGTTCGTTGACCATACCTGGCGACTACTCTTCAGCCGCGTATCCGCTGGTGGCTGGAGCCCTGGCCGGAAAGGTGACCGTCAAGGGCCTTGAGCCGGACGATCGGCAAGGTGACCGCAGGGTGATAGACATCCTGGAAGAGTTCGGGGCAAGGCTGACGAGGGAAGGGGACAAGGTCACGGCAGAGGCCGGTAAGCTGTCGGCGGTCGATGTCGATCTCGGGGACAGTCCTGACCTGTTCCCCATCCTGGCCGTGCTGGCCACCCAGGCGGAAGGCGTGAGCCGCCTCCATGGTGCCAGCCATCTCAGGCACAAGGAGAGCGACCGCATCAGCGCCACCGTCACGTTCCTGAAGGCGATGGGGGCTGACATCGACGAGAGGGAGGACGGCTGCGAGGTTCGTGGCCCCACGCCCCTCAAGGGAAGGAGCGTGGAGACCAGGGGCGACCACCGCATCATGATGGCAGAGGCCGTGGCCGCACTTGTGGCGGATGGAACGACGACCATCAATGAATCGGAGAGTCCTGCCATCTCATATCCCTCCTTCGTGAACGACCTGAGAAGATTGGGCGCCAACTTCGGAGGGAAGGCATGAACACCATAGGGACGTCGCTGCGTTTGACCCTGTTCGGTTCCAGCCACGGGCCTGGAGTGGGCTGCGTGATGGATGGCGTCCCGGCAGGTCTGGAGGTGACCGTCGAGGAGATACAGCGGGAGGTGGACCTGAGGAAGCCCGCCGCGCTCATCGGCACGCCTCGGGCCGAGGCCGACCGGGTGGAGGTCCTCGGAGGGATACTAGAGGGGGTCACGACAGGGACGCCGGTCGTCCTGTACATCGCAAATCACGACACCGATAGTTCAAAGTACGAACGGTTCCGCACCGTACCCCGGCCGGGGCACGCCGACCTGACCGCCCTTGGCAAGTATGGCGATGCCGCCGATCTGCGTGGCGGAGGTCAGTTCTCAGGCCGCATGACGGCCCCGATCGTCGCGGCCGGTGCCGTCGCCAAGACCATGCTTGCGACGATCGGGGTGCAGGTCGCCGCATACACGCAGAGACTTGGCCGGCTCGTTGATGATAAGGAGCGCTGCCTGAAGGAGGTCCGTCGGGCCGCCCGAGAGAACCCTGTCCGGGCGGCAGACCCCGAGCTCGCTCTGGAGATGGTCAACGAGATCATGGCCGCCAAGGAGGAAGGGGACAGCGTGGGAGGAGTGGTGAGATGCCTTGCCGAGGGTCTTCCGATCGGCGTAGGGGAGCCGTTCTTCGATTCCCTGGAGGGCGAGCTGGCGAAGATGATGTTCTCCATCCCTGGTGTGAAGGGCGTGGAGTTCGGCGCCGGCTTCAGAGGCGCGGAGATGCGGGGCTCTGAACACAATGATCCCTTTACTATCGAGGGCGGGGAGGTGCGCACCATGACCAATCATGCCGGAGGCATCCTCGGAGGGCTGTCCAACGGCATGCCGCTGGACCTCAAGGTCGCCATAAAGCCCACCGCCTCCATCTCGAGGGAGCAGAGGAGCGTCGACCTTGAGCAGATGGAGGATGCCTCGGTCAAGATAGAGGGGAGGCACGATCCGAGCATCGTCCCCCGCGCCGTGACAGTTGTGGAGGCAGCAACAGCGCTAGTGCTGGCCGACATGTGCCTGAGAGGTGATTTTATTGCGCGAAAGCATCGATGACATACGGAAGAGGATCGAGAAAATCGATTACGAGATCCTCCGCATGATGGCCAACCGGACCGCCGCGGCGGTCGAGATGGGCAAGATGAAGGCCAGCGAGTCCATCCCCCTCAGAGCCCCGGCGGTCGAGGAACGTGTGGTCGAACGTTATATCAGCAGGGCCAGGGAGTTCGGCATGTCCGCGTCGTCGGCCAGTCAGATCGCGCGTCTGCTGATCAGGGAATCGATCGAGCAGCAGGGCCACATCCCCAGGCCCTCGCTGTCCAAGCGGATGCTCATCATCGGCGGGAACGGCAAGATGGGGAGGTGGATGGCCGATCTGTTCGAGGCCCGCGGACATCGCATCCGCGTCTACGACGTCACGGAGAGCGACAAGTTCCCCATGGAGAAGGACCTTGAACGAGGTGTTCGCGACGCCGAGGTGGTGATCGTGGCCACCCCGATATCGGTGACGGGGGAGATACTGGAGAGGATCGTGGACCTGAAGCCGGAAGCGCTCGTGTTCGACATCGCGTCGATAAAGAGCCCGATCCAGGACATCCTGCGCCGGGGAGCGTCGGAGGGGCTGCGGATATGCTCCCTCCATCCCATGTTCGGACCGGAGACATACAGCATCATCGACCGGAACGTGGTGGTGTGCAACTGCGGCTCCACCGAAGCGGTCGACCATGCACGAGAGCTGATAGATGGGGCGAACATTACGGAGATGGACGTGGAAGAGCACGACCCCATAATGGCATACGTGCTAGGTCTCGGCCATGCCATCAACATCGCGTTCTTCGAGAGCCTTCGCGCCAGCGGGAAGCCGTTCCCTGAACTGTCACAGGCGGCATCCACCACCTTCAAGAGGCAGGTGGAGACCGCCAGGGACGTTGCCTCGGAGAACCCCCAGTTGTATTATGAGATACAGAAGATGAACCCCTACAACGCCGAGGCGCTGGCATTCTTCCAGAAGGCATTGGAGGATGTCCGGGCGGCCGCGGAGAAGGCGGATAGAGAGACTTTCGAACGAATGATGAACGAAGGGAAGGAATATTTCGGAGTGAAAGAATGAGCAAGATCAAGGTGGCGGTCCTTGGCGCCACTGGCATGATAGGCCAGAGATTCGTACAACTGCTTGAGGGACATCCATATTTCGAGATAGAGGGCCTCTATGCGTCTGAACGTTCCGAGGGGAAGAAGCTGCGGGAAGCGCTGAAGATAAGGGACCACGAGTTCACAGAAGAGAGCCTGGAGATGAGGATCTCGGCCATAGATGTCAAGGAGATCGCTCGCAGCTCGAGGGTCGCGTTCTCCGGCCTGCCGTCGGACATCGCCGGCGGCATCGAGTCGGAGCTAGCCTCGGCCGGGGTTGCGGTGTTCTCCAACGCCGCCAACCATCGCATGGAGGCCGATGTTCCGCTGCTCATCCCCGAATGCAACGCCGATCACATCGAGATGGTGAGACGGCAGGCCAGCTTCGCCAACGGCGGCTTCATAGTGACCAATGCCAACTGCTCCACGACCGGCATCGCACTGCCGCTGAAGGCGCTGGACGACGTCTTCGGCCTGGACACGGTCGTCGCCTCCACATATCAGGCCATATCCGGGGCCGGATATCCAGGGGTGCCGTCCATGGACATCCTTGGCAACGTCATCCCCTTCATCAAGAACGAGGAGGAGAAGATGGAGACGGAGCTGGCCAAGATCCTCGGCTCGATGGAGGGAGATGCTTTCGTCCCATCCAAGGTGCAGATGCTGGTCAATTGCGCCCGCGTTCCCGTGATGGATGGACATCTGGAATCCCTTGTCCTGAGCACCAGGAAGGATGCGACGGTGGAAGAGGTCGTGAAGGTGTTGGAGAACTTCCGTTCCTCTCCGCAGGAGCTGCAGCTCCCGTCGGCTCCGCTTCGCCCGATCATAGTACGCCGTGAGAACGACAGACCTCAGCCCGCAATCGATGCGCTCGCCGGGGAGCCGGCCAGGGCAAGGGGGATGAGCACGGTTGCTGGAAGGATTCGCAAGAAGAATAATTTTATCAAGCTGTTCGTGTTGTCGCATAACACCATCCGAGGTGGGGCAGGGGGCTCAGTGCTGAATGCCGAACTCGCTGTTTCACGACGGTTGCTGTAGGTGAGAAATTGAAACGAACGTACGAGGAGATCAACGCCAAGATACAGCGTGGCGACGCCGTCGTCATGACGGCTGAGGAGGCCATAAAGCTGGCGGAGAGCAATGGCATAGAGAAGGCGGCCAAGGAGGTGGACGTTGTCACAACCGGCACCTTCGGAGCTATGTGTTCCTCGGGAGCGTTCATCAACTTTGGGCACTCGGAGCCTCCCATACGCATGAAACGCGTCTGGCTCAACGGCGTGCCAGCATATACTGGCGTGGCCTCGGTGGACGCATACATCGGCGTCACTGAAGAGCGGGAGGGCAACGGTCCGCCGTACGGCGGCGCCCATGTCATCGAGGACCTGGTCAGCGGAAAGGCGGTGCACCTCCGTGCGACGGCATCGGGTACCGATTGCTACCCTCGCAAGGACATCGATACGTACATCTCGTTGCGCACGGTGAACCAAGCATACATGTACAATCCACGCAACGCCTACCAGAACTACGGTGTTGCGACCAATTCGTCAGACCGGACCCTCTCCACATACATGGGGAAGCTGCTGCCCCATTATGGCAACATGACGTACAGCAGCGCTGGACAGCTGTCACCCCTGCTCAAGGACCCCACATTGAGGACCATCGGCATCGGGACGCGCATCTTCCTTGGCGGCGGCATCGGATATGTTGCATGGGAGGGCACGCAGTACAAGACCACCCCGCCGGTCAAGAACGATGTCCCGGTAGGTCCAGCCCGTTCGCTGGCGGTCATCGGCGACCTCCGCGGTATGAGCACCGAGTTCCTACAGCCCCTTACGTTCACCGGCTACGGTATCAGCTTGGCGATCGGGATAGGCATACCGATCCCGATATTGGACGAGGACATAATGCGCACCGCGGTGCTGCGGGATGACCAGCTCTTCGCCCCGGTGTTCGACTATGCGATACAGTCCAGGAACCGCAAGCCGATCGCCGAGTTCTCCTATGCTCAGCTCAAGAGCGGATCGGTGGAGCTGTTCGGCAAGAAGGTCCAGACATCCTCGCTATCATCGTATTACAAGGCAAGGATCATCGCAGACAGGCTCAAGAAGATGATCGAGGAGAGCGAGTTCATGCTCACGAGACCGGTGGAGCGCCTTCCAGAGGAGAGAACACAGCGCGCTCTCGACGTGTGTTCCAGGGAGGATGTGCTATAATGACCAAGAAGAAGATCAAGCTATACTTCCAGCCAGACAAGGTCAATGAGCCCATCACCTACCACCTCGTGAAGGAGTACGACATCAAGTTCAACATCCTGCGCGCCGTCGTGGAAGAGAAGGGGGGCCGGCTCCTCATCGAGGTCGAGGGGCAGCCAGCGCAGATCAGCAAGGGCATCGCATACCTGCAGTCCATCGGCGTGGACGTCAAGGAGATGAACGAGTATGTCATGAAGGACGTCTCCCGCTGCACCAACTGCGGCATGTGCGTCTCCATCTGCCCGGCGGGCGCCATCGAGATGGATCGCGAGACGTGGGAGGTCATCTTCGATCAGGGCAAGTGCATAGCCTGCGGGCTGTGCGTGACCGCTTGCCCACCGCAGGCCATGAAGCTCAAGATATGAGACGTTGGCATTTCGAGGTCGGAGAGACGGCCGTCACCATTCTTGGCGACGAGGAGTTCCTCCCTGTTGCCAAGGAGTCGATATATCGATCACGGGACGTCATCGAGAGGTACATCCGCCGGGATCCGATGTTCGGCGTGACCCTTGAGCCATATGAGCCGGAGGCGGACGCCCCGCCCCTCATCGCACGAATGTGTGACGCGGCCGCAATGGCAGGGGTGGGGCCCATGGCCTCGGTCGCCGGTGCCATCGCCGAGAGGGCGGTCATGGACATGCGTGATGCCGGCGCTGAGCAGGCAGTGGTGGACAATGGCGGAGACATCGCGTTCCTTCTCAAGGAAGAGGTGACGGTCGCGCTGTATGCCGGAGATGGCCTGCAGGGGCTAGGTTTTCGCATCCTGCCTCGCGACGGGATATTCGGCCTGTGCACGTCATCTGCCACCATCGGTCCCTCGATATCGTTCGGGATCGCCGACGCCGCCACGGTCATCTCGGAGAACGTTGCTCTTGCCGATGCCTGCGCAACATGCCTTGGCAACCTCGTCACTGATCACACGGATGAGGTGATGAGCGCCGCGGTCGGCCGGATAGCATCGCTCCCAGGCGTCGAGGGGGCATTGGCGCTAGCGGGCGGGCGCATCGCCCTGAAGGGGCGAGTGCCTGAGCTCGTTAGAGCGTTCGCGGATCGGTCCAAGATAACCAAGGTGGAGATGCCCGGAGACCTGGGTTTCTGAATCCAAGGTCCTGACGGACAGGTCGACCGCCTGGGCTGAAGCGGATTACGCATCGATGGCGGTCATCCCATGGCGAGGGTGTTCATGAGCGTCTTTGCATTTCCTTGTTGAGAAGCTTCAGACACTTCTTTGAGCCTCGCTCCACCTTCTCCTTCCGGCACCTTGACCGGACGCGGCATATGAAGCATGGCCGATACCACTTCAGCTCCGCATCCGCAGCGGTCCTTGCCTCCATAGCGGCGACCGGATTGCCTTGGGAGAGGATAAGCTTGCCGAAGCCCCGTTCAGTGCACAGGTCCGCCTCATTTGAAAGGTCCCAGGCCGCCCTTCACGGCGGCTATCGCATCTGGATTGCGGATGTTGCCAAGCACTATGCTGCGGGCGACGGGGTTGACCAACATGACATGGAGGAGTTCGCGGAGGCCTCGCAGGTTCTTCCAGGCATCGAGGAATGAATTGTAGCCGTCATTGACAAGCTCCTCCAATTGCTCCTTGGATGCATTCTCAGGATAGTACTCGTAGACGCGATGGTTCGTCTTCCAATCGTCCGGAGAGAGCATGCCCTGTTCGCCCAGGGAGGTCCACAGGGGAGTTCCGACCAACATGTCCAGGATGTTGTATTGGACCCCATGTGGACGCAGCGAACGGGCGAGGCCGATCGTGTTCTTCACATCCTCGAGCGTCTCCACCGGAGCCCCCACGATGTAAGAGGTTATGACGAGCATGCCGGCCTTCTTGGCGTTGGCAACCGCTTCTGCGGTCTGCTGCGGGGATATGGTCTTGTTGTAGTATTTCAGGACATGCGGGGATGCGGATTCCGCCCCGAAGTATATCACGTTGAATCCGGCTTGCTTCATCTTCTTCAGAAGCGGCAAGGACGCATGGTTGGCGCGTCCTTCGCAGTACAGTTTCATCTCGATCCCGCGCTCCTTTATGAGCTCGCAGATCCTCTCCACCCTGGACACCTTCTGGGTGAAGTTGTCGTCAACGAACACGCATTCCCTATATCCGTCCCGATAGAGCATCTCGAGTTCGTCCACGACGTTCTCGGCGCTGCGACATCTCCATCTCCTGTTGGAGAACGCGGCGCAGGAGCAGTAGGAGCAGTCGAACGGGCATCCTCGCGAAGAGGATATGGTCGTGAACTTCTCGAAGGTCAGGGGGATGCCCTGGAAGTAGTATCCGTACTTGACATCTCCAAGGAGGGAGCGGTCGGGGAACGGTAGCGAATCGAGGTCCTCCACTAAGGTGAGCGGCCTCTCGACGATCTCCCCCTCATGACGGTAGGCGATCCCCTCGACGTCGGCGGGCACCGTCCCGTCCTCGATATGCCGCAAGAGCTTAGGGAGGGATATCTCCGCCTCTCCCTTGACGATGTAATCGATGAAATCGTACTCCCTCATGATCTCCTTGGTGGCGAACGTGGCGTGATATCCGCCCAGGACGATGACCGTTTCAGGCAGCCTCGCATGCACCTCCGCCAAGACGTCCATCGCAGCAAGGAACGTGTGGGTGGAGCAGTTCATCCCCAGCACATCTGGCCTCTCCCTCATCACGTGCTCAAGGAACATATCGGGCGTGTAGTTCCGACAGAATGCGTCCAGCACCACGACATCATGGTTCGTCTTCTGTCGTACGGCTCCGGCCAGGTAGAGCAGCCCTAGGGGAGGCCACAGCTCGGTGGTCTTCCATGGAGGGGTGGATATCATCACTTTCATGAGGGCAGGGATTATGTGCGTCGAAATGATTTATATTTGTCATCAGAAGAATGTCGCGCCGACGACATATCAGGACTTCGTCTTGACGATGCATCCAGTCTCTCCGCATATGTTAATAATGAGTATGCGAATCAGCTTGCCGAGCGTTTATTAGGGTGATCTAATGTCTTTGAAACTGGCCGTGCCGAACAAGGGGCGTCTGAAGGAGAGGACGGTAGAGATCCTCCGCCAGGCGGGCCTGGAGATAGAGGACGGGGCAGAGAGGAAGCTATACGCCACCGTCAATCATGGGGACATGTCCGTTCTGTTCCTGCGTGCGCAGGACATCGTGCGGTTCGTCCATTCAGGCGCGGTCGACATGGGGATCACTGGCTGGGACATAGTGCTGGAGACGGACCTGGATGTGGAGAAGATGCTGGACCTCGACTATGGTCGATGCCGTCTTTCGGTTGCGGTCCCAGAGGCCACGGGCATCACCTCGGCGAAGGACATCCCCGACGGCTCCAAGGTGGCCACGTCGTTCCCGCACATGGCAGGCAAGTTCTTCAAGGAGCTGGGCAAGGAGGTCGACATCATCACGGTGTCCGGAGCGGCGGAGGTGACACCTCACCTCGGCGTAGCGGACCTGATCGTCGACCTGGTGTCGTCCGGCTCCACGCTGAAGACCAACAAGCTGGTCGAGGTCGGGGTCATCGCCGAATCCCAGGCGGTCCTGGTAGCGTCAAAGAAGAGCCTGGCTACCAAGGAGAGGGAGATGAGGGAGCTCGCTGCCGCGATCGAGAGCGTGCTGGCCGCAGAAGGCAAGCGATATCTCATGGCCGACGTTCCGATCGATGTCCTGGACGAAGTGAGGAGCTTCCTCCCGGGAGTGGCTGGACCGACCATCATGAACATCGCAGGCCGGGACGACATCGTGGCAGTGCACGTCGTCGTGGACAAGGCCGAGATCTATGATTCAGTGAACAGGCTCAAACGCATCGGGGCCTCCGGCATCCTGATCGTTCCCATAGACCGGATGGTTCCCTAGGTGAGATGATGAAGGCAGAATGGATCAGAGCAACGGTGCGGGACATACCGTTGTACTACAATCCCAAGGTGAAGGCGGTCCGCATGGACACCTCCACGAACGTGCTGGGGCCCAATCCCGTGCTTCGCAGTGTGCTGAACGACTGCGCTGACATGGACCTCAATCAATACCCCAAGCCATACTCCGATGGGCTAAGGGAGGCGCTCGCCGAGTTCTACGGCCTGAAGGCCGACAACTTCGTGGTGGGCAACGGCTCGGACGAGGTCCTGGACATCATATTCAAGACGTTCATGGAAGCGGGCGAGACCGTGGTCGCGCCGTACCCGTCATACTCCCTGCATGGATTCTTCGTCAAGATCAATGGCGGTTGCTTCATGACCGTCGACCTATCGGACGGCTTCCGCCTTGACCCCGACGCCCTGCTGAAGGCAAAGGGGAAGATCATCATACTCTGCACGCCCAACAACCCCACCGCAAATTCGTTCAACGAAAGGGACGTGGAACGCGTGGTGAGGGAACATGACGGCCCGGTGATCGTGGACGAGGCCTATGGAGAGTTCGCCGACAGGTCGTTCATGCCCTTGGTCGACGATTACGAGAACCTCATCGTCACCAGGACGTTCTCCAAGGCATATGGCATGGCGGGACTGCGCGTGGGATACATGGCGTCCAACCTTGCCATGGCCGAGCAGATGCAGAAGATCAAGATACCATATTCCCTGAACCGCGTGTCCGAGCGGGCGGCCATCGCCGCGCTGCAGAACCGGGAGTACGTCGAGAGGACCGTTGACCTGGTGCGCAGGGAGAGGGAGAAGCTTAGCAAGGGCCTTGAAGCGCTCGGCATGAGGCCGTACCCCTCGCAGAGCAACTTCGTCCTCTTCCGCTGCCCCGTGCCATCGTCAGAGATCGTCTCGCGACTTGCTGACAAGGGCGTACTGATACGCGACTTCGGCCGGCAGCGGATGCTCGAGGATTGCGCCCGAACCACCGTTGGAACGGAGGAGCTTAACATGATGCTGCTGTCCAAGCTGAAGGAGGTGATGGAGGCATGGTGATCATACGCCGCTCGGTCAAGTATCCTGAGTCCACGGATTCCTACCGCATCGGTCAGCGGCCGCGCGTCAAGGTGTCCATCGCCGATTATGGCGTGGGAAACCTGCACTCCATACGCAAGGCGCTGGAGCTTGCGGGGGCAAGACCGGTGGTGGAGTCCAACATGCGCAACCTGCTCGATGCGGAAGCAATCGTCTTCCCTGGTGTGGGCGCGTTCGACGCCGCCATGGCCAAGCTGGACCCTTATCGCGACATCATACTGGACCGCCTAAAGGCTGGCACGCCCTGCCTGTGCATATGCATCGGCGCTCAGATATTGTTCGAAGGGAGCGAGGAGGGCGAGATGCCTGGCCTCGGCCTGATCAAGGGGCGGGTCGTCAGACTGCCGGCGAAAAGGGTTCCCCACATGGGCTGGAACGAGGTGCAGAGCGATGATCGATTGTTCGAGGGCGTTCCATCAAGATACTTCTACTTCGCCCATTCCTACTGCGCACGACCCGAGGAGGATGTGGTCAAGGGCGTGACCGACTACGAGGGCGAGTTCCCCTCGATGGTTCGGAAGAAGAACGTTATAGGCGTGCAGTTCCACCCGGAGAAGAGCAGCAGGTCAGGAGGGGTTTTCCTCCGCAACTACGTGAAGCACCTGGAGGAGAAGTTATGATCGTGATACCCGCAGTGGACATACTCGATGGCAACGTGGTAACCCTTGTGGGCGGGAAGCCAGGTACGGAGAAGGTGACGCTGCCCAATCCGAGGCAAGTGGCGGAGAAGTGGGAGAGCGAGGGCGCCCCGATGATACATGTGGTGGACCTCAACGCGGCCATGGACCGGGGGGACAATTTCAATGCCATCGCCTCCATCCTCGCAAATGTAAAGGTGCCGATCCAGATAGGCGGTGGCATCCGCACGACGGAGAAAGCGGAAACGTTCCTCAACCTCGGCGCCTCCAGGGTCGTTGTGGGCACAAGGGCTGTCAGGGACCCTGAATGGCTGGAGGAACTGGCACACTCCAACCGGCACAAGATCGTTCTCGCCCTGGACCTCAAGAACGGCAAGGTGCAGGTGAAGGGCTGGAAGGAAAGCTCGTCTAAAAGTGCCAAGGAGATCCTGGAACGCACCGAAGGGTTGCCGCTGGCAGGGGTTCTATACACCAACATAGATGTGGAAGGGAGGGCCGCCGGCATCGACGCCGAGCGCCTGGCCGAGTTCAAGGCCATCTGCCCCCACCCCATAATCGCATCGGGCGGCATAACGACCTCGGACGACCTGCGCAAGCTGGAGGAGATGGGGATAGAGTCGGCGATCGTGGGTCTGGCGCTCTATGCCGGCACCATCGGCACCGACGTATGGAGGGTGAAGGAATGAGGGGTTCCAAGATCTGCCGGAAGACCAAGGAGACGGACATAGCGCTGCGGCTTGACATCGACGGCTCGGGACAGGCCGAGATCGAGACGGAAGTGCAGTTCCTCCGCCACATGCTGGACACCCTCGCTCGCTATGGAGGTTTCGACCTCGAGCTGAAGGCGACGGGCGACAACGACCACCATCTGATCGAGGATGTCGCCATAGCCCTGGGAACGGCGTTCAGGGAGGCCCTTGGAGATGTACCGGTGGAGCGCATCGCCTCGGCCATGGTGCCCATGGATGACGCCCTGGTCACCGTCTCGGTGGATATCATCGACCGCCCCTACTGTGAGGTCGACTGCCCCGATGTCCTCTACCTGCACTTCTTCCGCTCATTCGCCATGTCCTCCGGGATCACCTTACATGGCATCGTCCACCGTGGGCTGGACGAACACCACATCATCGAGGCCACGTTCAAGGCGCTGGGCACCGCCCTCCGCAGGGCGGTCGTTCCGCGGGAGAGCATCCTGAGCACCAAGGACGCAGTCTCCCTCAGGAGGGAGTGAACATGCTGACAAAACGCATCATACCCTGCCTCGACGTCACTGACGGTCGAGTGGTGAAGGGAGTGAAGTTCGAGAACCTGGAGGGCGTAGGATACCCTCCCGACCTCGCGAGGAGGTACGAGGAGCAAGGGGCCGACGAGGTCGTCTTCCTGGACATCACCGCCTCATCGGATGCCAGGAGGACGCTTCTGGAATCCGTGGAGAGGACGGCTGAGAAGCTGTTCGTCCCCCTGACCGTCGGCGGCGGAATCCGCTCCGTGGATGATATGCGCTCCGCACTGAAGGCCGGCGCTGACAAGGTGTCGATCAACTCCGCTGCCGTCGCATCTCCCGAACTGATCGGGGATTGCGCCCGGGAGTTCGGCAAGCAGTGCGTGGTGGTGGCGATCGACGCGAAGAAGGAAGGGGACCGATGGATCGTATATACCCACGGCGGGCGCCGGAGGACGGAGCTGGACGCTGTGGCCTGGGCCGCCGAGGCCGAGGACCGCGGAGCAGGGGAGATCCTGCTCACCAGCATGGACGCTGACGGCACCACCAACGGCTACGACATAGGCTTGACGGCGGCCGTGGCCGATGCTGTCGACATCCCGGTCATCGCATCGGGCGGATGCGGCGGACCGGAGCACATGTACGAGGTGTTCGAGCAGACCGGCGCCTCCGCCGCCCTTGCAGCATCCATCTTCCATTACGGCACCTGGACCGTGGCGCAGGTGAAGGAGTATCTCAAGGATCGGGGGGTTCTGGTCCGATGACCGATCTGAAGTATGACGAGAACGGCCTCATCCCCGTGATAGTTCAGGACGCGGAGACGAACGAGGTCCTCATGCTGGCATATGCCAACGAGGAGGCGTACGACAAGATGAGGGAGACGGGCCGGACGCACTTCTATTCCCGCTCCAGGAAGAAGCTGTGGATGAAGGGTGAGACCTCTGGTCATGTGCAGGACATAGTATCGATCCAGACCGACTGCGACGCCGATACGTTGCTGGTGAGGGTTCGCCAGACGGGCAACGCCTGCCATCTGGAAAAGCCGACATGCTTCGATGAGGTCCTTCATGGGGACATCTCGGGCACGGCGGCCATCATACCGGAGCTGAGACGGATCATCCGGGACCGCAAGGAAAATCCCGTGGAAGGCAGCTACACGAACAAACTGCTGTCCGACGAGGACAAGGTGTTGAAGAAGGTAGTGGAGGAAGCTGGAGAGCTTGCCATCGCCGGAAAGGGAAAGGATAGGCAATCGCAGATATGGGAGGCCGCCGACCTGATCTATCACCAGATGGTCCTCTTCGAGTATCTCGGCCTGCAATGGGAGGACATCTACCGCAAGCTCGACCTGCGACACAAGGGAGGAAAGTGATGAGGATCGACCTGCACACCCATACCCTGATCAGCGACGGCGTATTGCTCCCCATCGAGCTTGCCAGAAGGGCGGCCGTGATGAAGCATGAGGCGCTGGCGTTCACCGACCATGCGTCGATGAGCAATATCGAGCGGGTGGTCCGCGAGGCCAAGAAGGACGCGGAACTGGCCGCCGAGTGGGGGATCAAGGTGCTGGCAGGATGCGAGATCACTCACGTTCCGGCGAAGAGGCTGGACCAGGTCGTGTCCGCGGCCCGCAGGGCGGGAGCGGAGATCATAGTGGTGCATGGCGAGACCATCTCCGAGCCGGTGGAGAACGGGACCAATCATGCAGCGGTCAACAATCCTGAGGTCGATATCCTGGCGCATCCTGGATTGATCACCCTGGAGGATGCTCAGGCTGCGGCCGACAACGGTGTCGCGCTGGAGATAACCAGCAGGCCGTCCCATGGAATGACTAACGGGCACGTCGCCTCGATGGCGCGCAGGGTCGGGGCCAGGCTCATCGTGAACACGGATACGCATGCGCCGGGCGATCTCATCACCGAGGAGAGGGCGATGACGATCGCCATGGGCGCCGGGATGAGCGAAGAGGAGGCTGTGAAGGCTGTCAGGGACGTTCCGCAGGACATCGTACGGAGGATATGCGGCCGATGAAGGTCCTGAAGTTCGGAGGAAGTTCTCTCAAGGATGGGCCGTCCATGAAGAAGGTCGGCGCCATCATAGCGGCCGATGATGAAGAGAAGGTCGTCGTGGTGTCGGCGATCCAGGGCGTCACCGATTCGCTCATCGAATTCATGTCCGAGGTCCGGCAGGAAGAGGACGTTCAACGGTTCATCAGGGAACTTCGGGACCGCCATGTGCAGATTCTTGCCGACGTCGCCGGCTCGATGTACGTGAAGCAGCAGGCCGTGAACCTGCTGAGCGAGAAGCTGGTGCGCCTGGAGAGGACCTTGTATGGCATCACCTATCTGGAAGAGCTGACCCCCAGGACGAAGGACCTGGTGCAATCGTTCGGGGAGAGGATGAGCGTCATCGTCCTATCCGCCATGTTGCAGGACATGGGGGTCAACGCGGTGCCGGTGGAAGCTGATGAACTGGGCATAATAACCGATGGACAGTTCGGCTCTGCCACGGTGGACATGGAGGCCACGCGGCGCAATGTGGCCCCCCGCATCGCTGACATGCTCGCACGCAACGAGGTGCCGGTGGTGACAGGGTTCTTCGGAAGGACGCCCGAAGGAGTCATAACACTGTTCGGCCGGAACGGAACCGACTACTCCGCTTCCGTGATAGCGAACGCCGCCGACGCCAGATCGCTGGAGATATGGAAGGACGTGGATGGGTTCATGTCGGCCGATCCCAAGATGGTCCCTGAGGCTGTGCCCATATCGGCCCTGACCTATGAAGAGGCGGCCGAGCTGTCGTACTTCGGCGCCAAGGTGCTGCATCCCCGCACGGTGGAGCCGGCCAAGGAGCGTGGCACGGTGGTCAAGGTGAGGAACGTCTTCAAACCGGAATACGAAGGGACCGCCATCGGGGACATCGAGGCCGTCAAGGACGGTATGACGATAAAGTCGATATCGAGCATGCCGAACATGGCCATGGTTAAAGCCTATGGTCCGGGATTGGGATCGAGGAGCGGGATCCTTTCCGAGATCTCCGTACTGCTCTCGGACGCGGGCATAAACGTTTATGCGGCCGCCACCTCCCAGACGTGCATATCCATGCTCATCGAGGAGAGAGACCTGCGGTTTGCCGAGAAGGTGTTGAGCAAGGCGCGAAGCAGCGTGGTCGACCGGATCGAGACCATGCGCGGGCTAGCCCTGCTGTGCCTGGTCGGTGAAGGGCTAGGGCAGAAGACGGGCATAGCGGGAAAGGTCTTCAGCATCGTGGCGGCCAATGGAACGAACGTCAGCCTGATCTCCGCAGGGGCATCGACCACCGCCCTCACGTTCACGGTGAGGAGAGAGGACCTGGAACTTACGGCAAGGACGATCCACCGTCAACTGTTCAGACCTGACTCCTGATGAGCAAGGCCGGGACCGGTAACCATCCTATTAGACGAGACGTTCGGCCGGTTGACAGGTGCCTTCTCGGATCAGACATGCCGATACGGGCGATGTTGCGCGCGGCATCGGGATCGGCAGTTAGTTCGAGTCCACAGTTGATGAGCCTGAACACGCTTCCCTTTCTTCTATCAATATCAATATGCCCACATTTGGAACTATCCCGAGAAGTGTGTAGTGCATCGACCTCGACCATTTACGGCATATCGATCGGTTGTCCGCCTCCTCGTTGAAGCTCTTGTCTTGATGGCCCCATCGCGAAGAGATGCTGGATGCAAGCGTGCATGTTTCCATCGTTCACAACTTGAGATGCACGGTGCGTCGCTTTCTGCCACGATCCATATGTGAATGGGGTAGGAGGGATGATGTTAGATATATTATTTATAAAACATATTAATTCATGCCCTCGAACCCATCCCACCCTAATTCTTAAGAGTAGGGGAGGGGGTATCCTTGAGGTTAACCCATGAGCGGTTCAAGTGCTGACATTGGTC
>LFRW01000050.1 GCA_001512965.1 Methanomicrobia archaeon DTU008 | reverse complement strand
CATATGTGGAATATGATGCCGAGGCATCGCGCATCGCGGTCGAGATACAGGCTGCCAACGCCGAGATGGACCCGGACGAGTTCGTAAGTACCGCCAAGCGCATGGTCATCGAGAAGATCGCCGGTGAGGTGTTCCGGAAGCTCATCCACGAAGAGGTCGGCGAGAGCAAGATGTGTGATGTCGCGAACAGCCTTGTCAACAACATGATCGGGGGCTCGGGACGTCGGGACTTCGCCGCCACCGTTCACCTGAACAAGCCGATAATAGGCATTGGGGCACCCGTCGGCGCGTATCTGCCTGGAGTGGCGGAGATCTTCCATACGGAGCTGGTGCTCCCGAAGGATAGCAGCATAGGGAATGCCGCCGGAGCGGTATCGGGCAACGTCATGGAGAGCATCGAGATGCTCATCAAGCCCAAGAAAGGACTGGGCGCCATGGAGAACCCCCCGTGCACCCTTCACTGGATGCAGGAGAAGAGAGACTTCGAGAGCCTGGAAGAAGCGCTGGCATATGCTAAAGAGGAAGGGGGCAGGCTGGTGACGGAGATGGCGATGGCCGCGGGTGCCGACTCGGTCGAACTGGTCGTGGACAACCATCGGAAGGAGGCTAGCCTGGACCGCGGATGGGGGTCCAACATCCTGCTGGAGATCGCATTGACCATCACCGCCGTTGGAAAGCCCCGGCTATACTTCGAGGCATGCCGATGAGTCAGATCAACGTAGTGATGTGTTCCGGCTTCTCACCGTCCTCCAGGATGGTGCGGAAGGCCCTAAGGAGAGTTTCAGAGAAGGCCGATATCAAGGTGATCTCCGTGTGCCCGCCGGATGCGGGCCTCACGAAGTACGTGGAGGAGATCACCTCCCTCGACCCCTCCCGTACCATGGTGGTGGAGGGCTGCGATGGCTGCTGCGGAAGCATGGGACTCATGCTTCATGGCGTCAGTGTGGCCAAGACCGTGATCATGGAGAAGGTGTCGAACGTCGACGATAAGGCGATCGACAAAGCTGAGCAGGCGATCCTTGCCGCACTTAGGGAGATGGGACAATGAGGGTCGGAGTGGTCATCTGCGGGGCGAACGCTGAGCGCGGCATGATCATGGAGCGCGCCGTGGAGCTGTATTCCAAGAAGTACTTCGACCGAGTCATACAGTTCTCAGCCTGTACAGTGGCACCATCTCCCGTGATATTGAGCATGAGCGGCGTGGAGGGCAAGCACCTGGTGTCCGTCAATGGATGCAGGAGCCGTTGCGCCGACCTCATCTTGAATAAAAACGGTGTGGAGCCGCGGATGTCGGTGGTCATGGACGATGTCATCGACAGACCCCTTGGCAAGTGCGAAAGCTGCACTGCATTCGTCTTCCCCGACATCACGGAGGAAGAGGCGACCAGGATGGCAGAGGCCATTGGGCAAGCGGTGGAGGAGGCATCCAAGGATTAGCCGAGCGAGCTGATGTCCTCACCCTGGATGGAGTAACGGAGGGCCGCGCTCTGGCGAGTCAACGCCTTGACGTTGTCGGGAGTCACCCTTGTCAGCACGGGCATCGTTGTGGGGAAGATCCTCTCGAACTCTCTCAGCAGGTAAGGGTTGACCGCGCCAGATCGCTTCAACCATTCCCTGCTCCAGTTGTCGACAAGGTTATTCACCCCTTCCATCCCTGCCTTGTGGAACACCTCGGCAATGACTGATGTCACCACGGTGTTCTCCGATATCAGGGCGAACTCCGCCTCCTCTATGGCGTGCTCATCACCGTTGAATGCGATGGTCAGGCCGTCTCCCTCCCGCACCAGCTGTAGTGCCTGCACATCGGTTATGGATTCGCCGATGTAACAGGTATCCTCCAGGCCGATGCCCGATCTCCTCCGGATGTCCAGCACCGCAGATGCCTTCTCCTCCCCGCCGAGCGGGTTCACGTCAAGTATGAAGCGATAGGATGGAAGATCGGTGAGCTCCTCCCAGAACAGTTGATCCAGACGCTGGACCACTTCCTGGTCCTGAGGGGTCAGGTCATTGATGGAGCTCGCTCTCTCCGGGATCCGCGGCAAGCCCATGCCAGCTATCTCCTGGGCGGTGTTCTTCAATATCTCCGCCTCGTATGTATCCATCCTGACCGAGTCCATTTCCAGAGCGGTGCAGTACACGTTCTCCATGGGGAATCCGATGGCATCGCACACCGCGGTGACGTAGTGCTCGTACGAGGTGGCGATGATGAAGGGGGTCATGAACTCCTGGACGAACCGCATCGTCTTCCTGGCACCGGGCACGGTCAATATGTTTTGGCGGGAGAAGTCCAACATGGCGGTGTCCGTGACCCCATACGCCTTGAGGAACGGTAGGGCCAGACGAATGGTGTCCCCTGCCTTGTAGTTGGGACGCTGTATCAGGCGGGAGATGATCTCATCATATTTCGATAGCACCTTGAACAGTTCACTGCCGTTCTCGATGAACTCTGAGCACAGTTCATACGCATTGTCGTTCAGAGTTATGGTCCCCTCACAGTTGGATATGAACTGTCTCCATCCGTCGCCGAGCCCTTCCTCGAGACCTTCGAAATCCATCTCTACGCCTCCACACCAGCAGGCTCCATGTGACCGCCATGGTCGCTATGTCGCCCCGGGATGCTTTCCCGCCGTTCGAGACATATACCGATTATGTGAACCTTTCTTCCATCCGCACCCGGGGCCATATCATTCCCTCCAAATGTCTTCTAGATGCAGCGATCAGATCACATCGCATCTGCGAACCGCCTTAGGAACCTCTCGTCAGGGTATCCTTCCCGCCCATAGGAGGTCACGCTCAGGGCGGCAGCGGCGGATCCGATCTCCCCGCATACCTCCAACGTGGCGCCGTCGATATATCCAGCAAGGAAGCCAGCGGCATACACGTCCCCTGCACCGGTGGCATCCCTGATGACCGTCCGTTTTGCTGGTACGGTTATCTCACTATTTCGCGTGATTATCACCGAGCCATCCTCACCCAGGGTGCATACCACGACCCGAGGGCCCTGATCCAGCAGCATCCTTGCACCTTCCTCCGGACCCTTGCCGGTCAGAAGTCTCATCTCCTTCCCATTTAGGAACATGATGCGGGTCCGTTCCAATATGGGCGCCAGTTGCTGAACGCCCCTACGAGCATACAGCTCTCCAGGTGAGAATGAGACGTACACATCGTCATCCAGGTAGTCCATCAGCGCATTCTGGGAGGCCAGGGCGCTGTCCGCAGCGAACGAGCCCAGATGAACGAACTTGGATGAATTGAGGAACTCGATATCCTCCTCCGTGTAGGAGAACAGATCATTGGAGTTCGGGATGACGAAGAGAGAACGGTCTCCGCCCATTAGCAACGAAAGGCATTTCCCGCTGCGCCCGTGCCTTTTAACTCGGCTCAGGTCGACGCCTTCCATGGAAGATAGGATGAAGTCCCCCTCCTCATCCTTGCCCGCGACGCCCAGGAATGCGGTCCTATATCCCAGCCGGGAGAGCGCATAGATGGTGTTGGCGGCGGAACCTCCGCCGCTCCGCCCCGCCAGCTGGCCATGTCGTTCGACCTCCTTGATTAGCGTACGGAACGTTTCCTCGGTCCCATACGTCTTGCTGCCGGGCGTCATCTCCATGCTACCGAAACGCAGGGATGACACCTCATAAAGAAGGTCGACATTGAGCGCGCCCACTCCCACCACGTCCATGGACCACGTCTATGAACATGGCATTAAAAAATGGTTGGTCCTGCTCCGCCGGGCGGCTCAGAACAGATGGACGTCAGTGATCGATGCGGGCCCTCCCACCGAGCATTCCAGGGTTTCGATCCCCAGCGCGGACATCCTCTCCCGGATCGAAGTCACATCCGCCCGTCGGCAGTTGATATAGACCGTGGCCCCGGTGTCGATGGAGAAGTGGCATTGCACGCCGTCCTTCCGCAAGGACTTCACCTCAAGGATGACACGCAGGGTATCTGGCCTCCAAAGTATCGTCTCATCCGCCCCGGTCATCGTGATGCCATGCAGCACCAGGGTGTCCATCTCGGCCAGGCGGCCGATCTCATCGACGTCTCCTTTCCGGATGGCGCTCTCCATCCCCTCCAGCGCTGAAGGCAGGTACTCCAGCCGGGCCTTGAAGAAAGGGGAGGATAACACATCTGGATGTATGAGGTCAGTGGTCTTGACCATGGGGACGAGGGCGCACACGATGGCCATATCGATGCCGTCCGGATGCGGAAGGCGCCTTGATATGGAGTCGGCGTCGCCTTCCCCGGCATACCATCGGGAGAAGCCCCCGGTGACGGCCCTTGCCGCCGAGCCGGCTCCCCGGCGGGCGAAGCGGGACAGTTCTTCCAGGGAGAGCTCCAGGCCCAGCGCCTTCGCCGCTGCCACGGCCAATGCGGCGAAGCCAGATGCCGATGCACCCAGGCCGATGTTGGATGGGAAGTTGTTGAGGGTGCGCATTCGCATCCCGCTTCGCCCTCCCGCCTCCTCGCCCAAGGCATCGACCACTTCAAGGACGCGCCTCATCTCCTCCATGGAGGCAGGACGGTCACCGAACCGTACGCTGTCAACTCGGTGACCGAACTCCACGGTAGTATGGGTCAGCAATGGCGCTGTACATACCGAGATGGAGTCGTGATATGGTAGGCGAAGACGTCGGTCCCTTAACCCATGGTACTTGATCAGACCCTGTATGGGGTGGGCGACGGCAGAGGCTTTCATCGCCACCCCTCAAGCGTTCCAGGACTATCTCGCGCTGTGCTGTACACAGTTGCTATCCTGACGCGATAGTCTTGTCCCATCTTGCGACATATATGATGCTGGCCATACTTCACCTCACCGGAGAAGGGTTCAGACATCGAACAGGACCGTTATGGATGGTTCGTCCTTGTCCACCTTCAGCTCGTGATATGTCACGGCCTTGATGTCGCTCTTGGGGGAATGTTTCTCTGGATCGAACGTTTCTCCCCAGGCCTTGCATTCCAGACGACCTGGCTGAAGATCGACATCGAACTTGCCGAGGACCAGACCCTTCGCATCGAAGATGAACAGGACCTCTGAGAGAAAATTGTACAGAAGCTCCTCAAGATCCGTGCCCTCCACCGTGATGCTCACCTCATCGGACAGGTCGGCAGAGGAAGCATCGACGATCTGGTCCATCATGGCGAAGGCGGCATTTTCGAAGCACTCCTTCAGGGTGCGGCCGTATGCCTTCACCATGAGATCGGCAGTATGCTCCAGCACCTCATATCTCATGATATCGCACCATCATATCACCCTGATATTATAGTTGGCTGCCATGCCGATGCCCTCCACCCTAGGCGAAGCGCAGTAATATTAAATCGGAGACCGTTAATCAGCGAAAGCATGCGCATACTGATCATCGGGTGCGGCTCCATCGGTAGCGTACTGGCCAAGGCCGTCCATGACATGCCCGAGGTTGACAGGCTCTATGTCACGGACATGAGCGCCGATTACGCCCGCCACCTGGTGGACAGCCTTGAGAAGGCAGAGTATGTGAGCGGCAAGAGC
Organism: Methanomicrobia archaeon DTU008; assembly: GCA_001512965.1. GTDB lineage: Archaea > Thermoplasmatota > Thermoplasmata > Methanomassiliicoccales > Methanomassiliicoccaceae > DTU008. The sequence goes on along the minus strand of LFRW01000050.1, from coordinate 32,866 downwards.
GAGCTGCTGTGCAAGGTGCTCACCGAGGTCGATCTCGCAGTTGAAGCAGCCAGTCAGGAAGCTGCAAGGAGGTACGTGCCGTTCGTTCTTGAGAACGGCGTTGACGTCATGGTTATGTCGGTCGGAGTGTTCACGGACGACCAGTTCAGGGAAAGGTGCTTCACCCTGGCTAAGAAGCACCGCTCCCGCATCTACATGCCGTCCGGCGCGATATGCGGCACCGACGGCCTCCGCGCCGCAGCCTCTGCTGGCATATCCGAGGTGCATCTGACCACCCGGAAGGGTCCCAAAGGGCTCAAGGGAGCGCCCGGCCTTGCCATGAGAGGCATTGATGTCGACTCCCTCACGGAGGCCACGGTGGTGTTCGAAGGCACTGCGCGCGATGCGGCGATCCAGTTCCCCAAGAATCTCAACGTGGCGGCGACAGTCTCCTTGCTCGGGGTCGGCTTTGACAAGACCCGTGTCACCATAATATGCGATCCCGCGACCGAACGGAACTCCCATACCCTGACCGTGAAAGGGGACTTCGGCGAACTGAGGTCGGAGACGCAGAACGTTCCTTCACCCATCAATCCGGCGACATCATACCTGGCCGCGCTGTCAGCGATCGCAGCGATCAGGCGGATCCTCGGCAATGTCTGGATAGGTGTATGAAAAAGAGGACGCCCCTAGGGGCGAAGGGTTTTACTTCTTTGCCGTGGCCTTCTTAGCCGCGGGCTTCTTGGCGGGAGCCTTTGCAGCCGGTTTCTTGGTCTCCTTTGCTGCAGGCTTCTTCGCCCCCTTGGCAGCCGGCTTCTTGGCGGGAGCTGGTTCCTCGATCTCTTCCTCCAAGACCTCCTCGATATCCTCCTCTTCGCACTCTTCGTAGTCAAGGAAGTCGAGCATTGCCTCTTCCAGATCGGCCAGCATCTCCATTGCCTCCTCCTTCTTGTCCTTCTCTAGGAGGTCAAGGGCCTCAGAGATCATGTCCAGCATGCTTTCCAGCTCGTTGTCGAGATCCTCGAAAGCGGTACCCAGCGTTACCATATGAATCACCGTATTTCTTTCTCTATTACGCTACACTCCTTTTTATTATATAAAAAATTGTAATTGTACATTCCTTGACGACCGACGGAAGGATGGATCGTCGGTGGGGCATCAGAGGCTTCAGCCCGACCTCGCCAGGTTGGAGAATTTATATATCGATGCATCAATCCCATCGATGAGCGGGTGACGATGAAGAGGATAGGCTGGTTCACGACCGCAAGGGGCCCGGGCTCCTACGGACTTTTCAAAACGATGATGGATGCCATCAGAGATGGCGAGATCGACGCCCAGATATCCTTCGTCTTCATCAACCGAGAGGTGAAGGACAACGAGTACCGCAGGAAGCTCATCGAGATGGCCGAGCAGAACGACGTTCCGGTCATCATCTTCCCGTCCGATACTTTCCGGCCGGACCTCAAAGAGAAGGATATGGAGGCATGGCGGGACGCCTATGGGGAAGGGTTGAGGGATCGCATCGCCCCCTATCCGATGGACCTGGGTGTGCTGGCCGGCTATATGCTCATCGTGGACCCGGAGACCTGCCGGCGTCATGTGCTGATCAACCTTCATCCCGCCCTTCCTGACACTTACAAGGGTACGTGGAAGGAGATCGTCACCAAGGTGGCCGAGAGCCCAGACCGCTGTTATGGCGCAACGGTGCACGTTTGCAGCCCGGTCCTGGATTGCGGCACCCCCATCGCATTCGATTCGTTCTCGATAGATGATCTTAGGGAGAACGTGCCCAAGGAGAGATTGGCCGAGGCGATACGGGCGCGGGAGGTGGAAAGGGAGGTCCCCCTCCTGATCGAGGCGCTGAAGCTACTGGTTAGCGAACAGATAAACATACGGGATGGGGACCTCTTCGATCGTCACGGACAGAGGTTGAACGAACCGGCCAACCTCTCTGCCAGGATATCAGCGGTGGTCGAAGGCAGCAGGCAGAGGTAATTATAAGCCGCCATCTGATGCTCACTACCCAGTGAGCCGATGAACCGAGTGCAGCGGATCTTCTCCAGAATCGATGAGCCTGTTGATGCGATCCTATTGATGAGTTCCGAGGAACCCCTCATCGACGTCTCCTTCTTCTACGCCACTGGCATCAAGGGCGGCCTGTTCGAGGAGTGCCCAGCGATCCTGTGGCCCGATGGTAGGCTGCAGCTCATCACCTCCCGCCTTGAAGAGACCTCCGCCCGGACGTCGAGCGCCGAGATCTCGGTGTTCGCCAACAAGGCTGAGAGGGACGCCTTGCTGGCCGAGGCCCTGCGGGGTGTTGGGCGATTGGGGATAAACGCTGCAGGCATCACTCATGCCAACGCCATGCTCGTCAGGAGAATGGCGCCACATGCGCAGCTCACGGACGTCGGAGACGCGATAAAGGCGGCCCGCCTGGTCAAGGATGAAGATGAGATCGATGCCATTCGCAAGGCGTGCGACATCGCCTCCAGGGTGGCGGATGAGATACCGTCGATGCTTGTGGAGGGCGTGAGCGAGAGCGAGATGGGGGCAGAGATAGCATACCGCATGCAGAAGCTCGGCGCCACCGGGACGTCGTTCGATACGATATCAGCCTTCGGAGCTGGCTCGGCCGAACCTCACTACCATACGGGGGACCGGAAGCTGAGACCGGGCGAACCGGCCCTGTTCGATTTCGGATGCAAGTACGACCGATATTGTTCGGACATCACACGAACATACTTCCTCGGCTCCGTGCCAGAGAAGTTCGAGCGCGTGTACCAGGTGGTGCTGGAAGCTCAGCAGAAGGCGCTGGATGCCATTCGGGCCGGAGCCAGGGGAAGGGATGTGGACGCCGCCGCCAGGGAACACATCGAGGGCTCCGGCTTCCCCGGCGGACTTATTCACTCTACAGGCCACGGCCTCGGGCTGGCGGTCCACGACGGCGGCCGGATGGCGCCCAATGACGATCTCGTCCTGGAGGAGAACATGGTCATGACGGTCGAGCCTGGCATATATATTCCGGGCGAGGGAGGGGTGCGCATCGAGGATGATATCCGCGTCACCAAGGACGGCTACGAGATGTTGACCTCGGCGGACAAGCGGCTGAGGGCGGTGTGAGCATGCGTGACTTCCCGATCTAAAGGGTGGAGAGGTCGCGGACATGGATCGGCGGGCCGTGGTGATGTCATCTGCAATCCATGATGACAGCGTCCCGGGGATCGGTCAGGCCAATGTCAGGAGAGGGCGGGCTGGCGGAACGTCGGCCAGGACCCTGGCCCGGATCGACCGCTCGCCCAGATATTGAGCGCCGACCTGACGAACCTAGATATCCTGGGATTCCTTGATCCAGGAGATGTTCGTCTCCATGATGCCGAACTGCACCTCACCGCTTTGGCCGGACATCCGGGAAGCGTACGGGAAGTTGTGCACTGGATCGACGAACTGCTCCGTCTGTATATTGCCGTCGTCCTTGGCCTCGATGCGCTGGTAGCGCACCAACTTCCTGTCCCCGAACTTGGTGGGGACGGTTTCCTCACCCATCCTTGTGCCATCGGCTCGAACCGACCAGCCGGCCAGGACTCCGCCCAGGTCCGATAGGTCGTTGCCGTCGAATGGGAACTTAAGCCGGGCGCGCTTGAGGAAAGGTACGCCCTTGGGCAGGACGTCCACGAGGTATTCGCCGTTCTTGACCTTGACGACCTTGATAGCCATGATGCCCTGCACCTGGGTCGTGCCCACATTGCCGATGACCGAATAGATGACGTGATCCCCTTTCTTTAGCAACGCCTCGCCAGCCATGTTCACAGCCTCCGGACAAGGACCTTCATGCGGTCGCCCACTGCCTCGAAACGACGCGGGTCGCCGACCAAACGGCCTATCGGCGTGACATCGGAGATCGCCTCCGGCCGCCCGTCCTTGCTTACGGGGGTCGGCCCGTAGAAGACGCATAGCGCCCTCCCCTGGGGCCAGTACGCCACCTCGCCCGGTTCCAGGACCTTTCGTCCATTCTCCAGCTTGGCATCGGCCGGCACCTCGAAGTATATTTCCTCGCCCCATGCGTTCGTCCGAGCTTCGAACGGAGCGGCCAGCCATATGGCGTTGGCTGCATCGGTATCGTTGAGCTCGACCTCGAAATCATGATCACCGATCATGAGAAGGATGCGTTTGGTCATTTCGTATGATTAAGTGAACAGTGATAGTTATCTCTTACTCCATCAGGGCGCCATGGGAAATATCTTTTATCTGGATTGGTAAAGGACATGCACGAGCATGAATCCAGCAGACCTGTTCCTCCGCGCGGTGGAGTTCCATCTTGTTCCCCTGCTGCCGCCATCCGCACTGCGAGACGAGCTGCACTCGATGTTGTACAGCAGACGATGGGACGAGACCTCGATCTATAGGGGTTTCCGGGTCAGGCAGAAGGTTGGCCTGGTGAAGGTTACCTACCGCGGGCATTCCTACCAGTACATTTGCGATCACTTTAACGAGCTGGAGCTGGCAGCCCTCAATGGATACATGCTGCGCCATTCACCCCGTCCAGGTGACATCGTGGTCGACGCGGGGGCCTATCGCGGTGCCTTCACTGTGCTGGCGGCCAAGCTGGTCGGGCCGGGAGGCAAGGTGATCGCATTCGAACCGGACCGCCATAGCCTGGAGAGGCTGAAAGAGAACATCGAGCTCAACAGGCTTGACAATGTTATGATCGTTCCCAAGGGACTCTGGTCAACGGATCGTCGAATGACCTTCTGCGAGTACGGAGAGGATTATTCCGCCATATCTCCCGATGAACTGCGCTGCAACGTCAACCAGAGGCATGTGGCGAACGGCGAGGTGGACGTCGTCGCACTGGATCATGAACTTGGGCGATTGGGCGTGGATCATGTGGACTTCATCAAGATGGACATAGAGGGGGCGGAGATCGAAGCGATGAAGGGTGCCAAGAAGATCCTTATGGGCAATGATGTCAAAGTTGCCATAGCATCATATCATGAAGTGGAAGGGCAGAAGACCTGCTACACGTTGGAAAGATATCTGACAGACCTGGGCTATCTGGCGGAGACCAATTTTCCCCTGCACATGACCACATATGCACACAGGCCAATGATCGAATGAGATGCAACAACGGTCAGCCCGCTCATCGGCGATACTGACTATAAAAAGATAAATGATGGGAAGGGGTGTTTGAGAAAGGGGTTTATTTTCGCTCGAAGAGGGCGCGGATCTCCTTGCCTACTTTCTCGATCTCCTTCTCGGCCTCCTCGGCCTCGAGCTTCTTCATGTTCGCCAGATCGTTGGGCCACTCCTTGGTCCACTCCTCGGCGAACTTGCCGGAGTTGATCTCCTCGAGGATGGCCTCCATGGCCTTCCGTGACTCGGCGTTGATGACCCGGTCCCTCCTTGTCAGCCCGCCGAACTCCGCGGTGTTGGACACCGAGTTCCACATGTGCATCATTCCGCCGGCCTGGATGAGGTCGACGATCAGCTTCAGTTCGTGCAGGACCTCGAAGTAGGCGATCTCGGGACGGTAGCCGTTCTTCACCAGCGTGTCGAAGCCGGCCTGGATGAGCGCGGTCACGCCACCGCACAGCACGGCCTGCTCGCCGAACAGGTCGGAAGTGGCCTCCTCGCGGAAGTCTGTCTCAAGAACCCCGGCCTTGGTCGCGCCGATACCTTTCGCCAGGGCGAGAGCGAGCTTCTTGGCGTTCCCGGTGGCGTCCTGGTGCACGGCGATCAGTGCCGGCACGCCGAAGCCCTCGGTAAAGGTCTGCCGCACCATGCGGCCCGGGGACTTTGGAGCCATCATGATCACGTCGCAACTGGCGGGCGGAGTGATGAGTCCAAAGGTGATGGCGAATCCATGGGCGAACTCTAGTGCTGCTCCCTCCTTCAGATTAGGTGCGATCTGTTCCTCGTAGATGCGGGGCTGTACCTCATCGGGTAGCAGCATCATGACCACGTCGGCGCCCTTGGTGGCATCGGGGATCTCGGCGACCTTGAGGCCGTCCTTCTGGGCGTTGTCCCAGGACTTGCCGTTCTTTCGGACCCCGACCACTACGTCAAGGCCAGAGTCATAGAGGCATAGCGCCTGTGCCCTTCCCTGGTTGCCGTATCCGATGACCGCTATCTTCTTGCCCTTCAACGCTCCAAGGTCTGCATCCGAGTCATGATAAATGGTCGTCGCCATTGTTTCACCGTTATTTCAGCCCCGCGAATTCGTACCGCGATATAAACAATGTTCGGCGACCTTTTTCATGAATCCAGCATCCTTATCGGCGCCGCAGGCAAGGAGGTAGTCGGAGCCTTTGACGGGTGATGACTCCCAGAAGCAGAAGTGATCCTCGTTGAGGTACTCCGCAGAGACGACATCCTGCAGCGCCGTCAGGGCGTGGAGCAACCGGCCGTTCATCGTTCCGGTGTTGGCCTCGACGACTATCGTTATCAGTCCGTCGCTCCTTGCCATGAATGCCTTTTCAACGTCTATCTTTCTTCTTCCTAGCTCCACCAGGACTCTCTGGAAGAGCCCTGGGGTGTCATTTCCGACTATCTTCATCAGTTCCATCCGCACCTACCTCGTATTATGTTCTTCGCTCCGCCTCCTGGCGGGATCATGGGGAGGACGTCTTCCTCCGGGTCGACGATGACATCTATTATGTACGGGACCTCCGAGGCCACCGCGTTCTTTATCGCCTCGTCCAGTTCAGAGGATCGATCGACTCGGACGCCATCGGCGCCGTAGGCCTGTGCCAGCTTGACGAAGTCAGGATTGTTTGCCAGCTGGGTGCCTGAGAACCTTCTGTCATTGAACAGCTTCTGCCACTGCCTGACCATGCCGAGCCATCCGTTGTTGAAGACCACCACGATGACGGGCAGGTCCTCCGAGACCGCCGTAGCGAATTCCTGGAAGACCATCTGTATGCTTCCGTCGCCGGCTATGTCGACCACCGTCTTCTCAGGGCAGGCGCACTTCGCACCGATGGCCGCAGGGAACCCGAAGCCCATGGTGCCGAAGCCGCCTGAGGTTATGAACTGCCGCGGGTATCGAGCCTGGAAGAAGTGGGCCGCCCACATCTGGTTCTGTCCGACCTCGGTGGTGATGATACTGTCATGGGGGAGCAGTTTGTTCAGCCGGGAGATGACCGTCTGGGGCAGCACGGGGTTGGTATCGAAGTCGATCGTGCATTGGCAACGCTCCTTGATCTCCCTTATGCGGTCCGACCATGGAGATTCGCCCCTCTGCCGCTCAAGCCCCTGGATGAGCAGGGACAGTGCTTTCTTGGCATCACCCACTAATCGAACCTGGGTCCTTGCGGATTTGCTCGCCTCGCCCGGGTCGATGTCTATCTGGATGATCTTGGTGGTCATCGGCAGCTCGGACTGCCCACTTGCGCTTCTATCGGAGAAACGCGTACCGACGGCAAGGATGACGTCCGTCTCCACGAACGCCTGGCGGGCGGATTCCTTCCCATGCATGCCAATTATGCCGAGCGATAGGGGGTGATCCTCAGGGATGGCGCCCTTCGCCATGATCGTGGTGGCGACCGGTGCCATGAGCATCTCTGCCAGGCGGAGGACCTCCGAACACGCATTGGACCACTGGACGCCTCCTCCCACCAAGAGAAGGGGTCGCTGGGCGTTCTTGAGGGTCCTTATCGCATCGGGAATGGCCGATAGGTCCTCCAAGGGCGGCGGGGTGTTGAAGGATTGCCTGAACGCCTCTTCAGGAACCTGCTTGTTCATGACATCGCTGGGCAGGTCGACGTGAACCGGTCCCATCCTGCCTGTGGTGGCGATGCTGACCCCACGGTTTATCGCTTCAGGTATGTCGCTCGGGTCCAGACAGCGGAAGTTATGCTTCGTGATGGGCATCATCAGCGAGAACGAATCAGCCTCTTGGAACGCATTGTTGCCGATGGAACCGGTGGCAACCTGTCCGGTGAGGACCAGCAGGGGAGATGAATCCACATAGGCAGTGGCAACACCTGTAATCAGATTGGTCGAGCCGGGGCCAGAGGTGGACGTGCAGACGCCAAGGCGTCCGGTGGCGCGAGCGTAACCGTCAGCCATATGGGCCGCGCACTGCTCATGGCGGACTAGAACGTGGCGTATGTCAGACGAGAGCAGGTCATCGTAGAGGGGCATGGTCGTCCCTCCAGGAAGCCCGAACATCACGTCAACACCTTTTTGTTCCAGGAGCGTGAGAACCGCTTTTGAACCTCTCAAAATTAACACATCCTTACAATGATCGAGGACACCCAGCAGTGATGGATGCCTCTACCTAATCAAGACTACCACTACACCCAAGACAGAAAAGACCGGTGAGTTAGTGGTGCATCTTGACATCGTTACCGAAATGATGAAAGTGGTATATAAATCATTGTGGGGGCCATCCATGATGGATTCGATGCTGAACACCGTGATCTCGTGAAAGGAACGATAATGCTTAATCCACCCCCGCCATCCCCTCCATCGACACGCTGGGTCTTCGACACCGCAACAGTCAATATCGTCAACGTCAATCTATCAAGAACGGATGTGCATATAACATGAAGGTACGGGTTGGCATCAATGGATACGGCACGATAGGGAAGAGGGTCGCCAGCGCCGTGGCGGCGCAGGACGACATGGAAGTGATTGGCGTCACCAAGACGAGGCCGTCGTACGAGGCCCATCTGGCCTGTGCCGAGGGCTATCCGCTGTATGTCGCCAAACCAGACCAGGTGGCCGCCTTCGAGAAGGAGGGGATAAAGGTCGAAGGCACCCTGGAGGACCTCGTAGGCAAGGTCGACATAATGGTCGACGCCACGCCAGGAGGTGTCGGGGAGGCCTATCGCGAACTCTACGAGAGGGCGGGGATCAAGGCGATATTCCAGGGAGGAGAGGACCATGGCATCGCCGGTGTATCGTTCAATGCCTATGCCAATTACAAGGAGTCCTGGGGGGCAAAATTCTCCAGGGTGGTGTCATGCAACACCACTGGGCTAGTCCGTACACTGTACCCGTTGGACAAGGAGATCGGGGTTGAGAGGGTCTCGGCCACCATAGTGCGCCGAGGTGCAGACCCGTCAGATAACAAGGGCTCGGCGCTGAACAGCCTGGAACCATCGCTCAAGTTGCCGACCCACCATGGTCCGGACGTACAGACCATCATGCCATGGATCAACATCACCACCATGGCGGTCAAGAGTCCGACCACCTTGATGCACCTGCATTGCGTCATCGCCGACCTCAAGAAGGAGGTCAAGGAAAGCGATGTGCTGGCCGCATGGGACGATGTATCCAGGGTGCGGCTGGTGAGCGGCAAGCGCGGACTGAAGGGGACGGCGAACATCATGGAGTTGGCCAAGGACCTTGACAGGCCTCGCGGGGACTTCATGGAGATCGCGGTATGGCAGGACGGCATCAAGGTGGTGGGAAAGACGCTGTACTACTATCAGGCCGTTCACCAGGAAAGCGATGTGGTGCCCGAGAACATCGATTGCATACGTTCCATGATGAAGATGGAGCCCGATGCATCCCGTTCCATCAAAAAGACCGATACCAGCCTTGGCATCGGCGAATGAGGTCAGGGCCTGCGCATTGAAAAAATGAAGGGGAGGCGCCCTCCCATCTTCCACTTGGCGCCTACTCCTTCCGTTTCTCTTCTTCCAGCTTCACCAACCCTGGGCAGGTGGCGTCATCGCACACTTCCCCATCCTTCTGCAGGGCTTTCAGGGCGGGGCATGTCCGAATGTCCTCTCCAGCTGGACATGCCACCTTCTGCACCACCGGACAGGTCTTCGTCCCTCTTGTCTTGATCAGGGAGGCGCTTATGGCCACCAGGAGGATGACGACTATCACGGCAAGGGACATCTCGACCGGGACATGCAGTCCTGGGTCGATGATGGGGAGCAGCATCTTCACTCCCACGAACGACAGGATGCCAGCGAGACCATATTTCAGGTAGCAGAAGGCGTTCATTATGTGGGAGAGGGCGAAGTACATCGACCTTAGGCCCAGGACGGCGAAGATGTTGGAACTGTAAATGATGAAGGAGTTCGTGGTCAAGCCGAGGATCGCGGGTATGGAATCCACGGCGAACACTATATCAGTGCTCTCCACCACCAGAAGGGCGACGAACATAGGGGTCGCCCACAATACCTTCTTGCCAGCCTTGGAGCCCGTCCCAGGCTTCCTGACGAAGAACGCATCTCCCTCGTAGTGGCTCGTCACCGGCATGAACTTCCGGAAGAGCCGGACCATGATGTTCTTGTCAGGCGAGACCTCCTTCTCCTCCTTCTGGGCCACCATCCTGATCGCGGTGAAGATCAGGAACGCCCCGAAGATGTAGAGCACCCAATCGAACCTCTCCACCAGGGTGACACCGGCGAAGATGAAGACCATGCGGAACGCCAGGGCGCCGATGATGCCATAGAAGAGCACCTTGTGCTGGTCCTTCTCAGGCACGCAGAAGGAAGTGAATATCAAGATGAAGACGAAGAGGTTGTCGACGCTCAACATGAGCTCGGTGACGTAACCTGCGGTGAACTCGACTCCTGCCTGGGAGCCCATCCATAGAAAGATGCCGACATTGAAGGCGACGGCCACGCCAACGAACAGGGCGACCTGCATGAGGGCCTCCTTGGGCTGGATGACATGCGGTTTCCGATTGATCACTCCGATGTCAAGAACCAGAAGCGTAGCGACGATCGCCCCGAATGCGATCCATGCCAAATCCATGTCTGTCAATCAAGACCTCTATCCATTGCAATTCACGCGCCTCTACGAGGCACGACTGCGAACGAACGTGCAAACGGAGATCGCCCGTGCTGGCCGTGCTTTTCACCCTAACAACTCCTGAATATAAAGTCTATTCTCGCCCTCCTCGCATCATAGATTGCAAGGTTCCAATCATCGACAAGGCTTCAGCCCCGTCACTGCTGAACACTTCAATCGCGAGGGTCGTAGAGATGGTCGTTGACGTACCCTTCATCCTCTAGCGCCTGGAGCGGTCTTTCTCGGTCCCTCCGGGCCGCCGCGCGTTCCGACGCCTGTGTTGCAGTGAACCTTTTATGGCAAGGAGGACAGAGCGTGATCAGGTTCCCAGGGTGATCGCTCCCTCCCTTTGAGCGCGGGATGATGTGATGGACCTCCAGGCTCTCCCATCGATGACCACCCCTGCCGCGGCGGAGGGAGGGGTCGAACACCTTGCGTCGCCTCTTGCCGAAAGCGACACCACATTCCTGGCATTGGTAGCGATCGCGCCTCATCACCGCGCTCTTGATCCGGTTCCACACCAGCCGGCGTACGATGTTCGACGTGTGATCGGGATACGGTAGTTCACGAGTGCCCTCCGGATAGTATCGTTCGCCCTCCGGCCGTGTCTCGCGCATCTTCTTGAGCGCCGCCTTGGTCGCCGACCATGCCTCGCACAGTTGCTGTGAGGTGGAGCCCTGACGGTGCCGGCGTCCGCAGTGAGGGCATGGGACCAGTTCCGCCCTAGGAGCTTCCTCCCAAGAGCGCCAGGGGCACACAGAGGCCATGGGCTCTGTGCATCGCAACGGCCGCTGGCTTCCATGGGAGTGAAAGACCAGTACCGGCAGGCCTTCGGGGTCCAGCCGATGGCTTTCCAGCCAGCAGATGCCTTCCTCATCCTGGGCCAGACGATGCTGGCATGGCGAGATGCTTCTTGGGGGTCCCACGTCCATTGCCATCAGCGGATCGCGTCGGCATCATGTGCCGTGCAATCGCACGGCCGTTCATCGCGGCCCACACGCTTCTCTATTATGAACGCGCCGATGGAGGCCAAGCAGGTGGTGAGAAGGATCACGACCGCAGTGATGGCGCCGATCATGTTACCGACCTGGACGCTCACGACCCCCATCGAGAGGGGTATCGAGGCCACAACTGCAGCCGCCAGTCCACGGGGCATCATGAACAACAGAGCGGCCCTGTCCCTGAGATCCTCGAACATCAGCTTGCCTACCGTATTTGAAACCGCGATCCTTCCCAACACGATGACGTTGAACACCACCACTCCGGCCAGTATGTCCACGGGGGAGAGGGCGGTGGTCGATAGCACCAATCCCAGATAGATGAAGAAGAATGTCCGTACGAAGAACGATATCTCGTCATGGAAGTCTATTATCCTTGGGTCGCAGCAGTAGTCGACCCTCCGCTGGATCGCACTGGGAAGCGAATCGCTGTTTCCCATCGTAAGGCCGAACATCAACGCGGTCATGGCGCCCCCGCCCAGGCCCACCGTGAGCTCCGCCAACGAGAATAGCAGAAGCATGAACGCCAGGGTGACCATGTACGACAGGTTCTGTCCGATATGCTTCAGCACCCTCAACCAGATGATCCCTCCGACCACGCCCAGGATGGAGGATACCAAGAATGCTATGAACACGTCCGTTCCCACGGCGACCAGGTCTGCGTTGCCTGAGGCCATGACGGCCATGATGGCCATGGCTCCGCCGATGACCAGTACATCAGTCAATGCGGCCTCCAAGGTGAGCATTGTCTTCACCTCGGTTGACACGTTGAGGGCCTTTATCAGCGGGATGACTATGGCGCCGCTTGTGCCCGCGAGGATCACGCCCATGAGCAATGACTCTCCCAGACTCCAGTTCATGGTGAGCTTGCACACCAGGGCTATGACCCCGGTGGAAACGAAAAAGGCGATCAGGGTGAAAATGAGGGCGCGATTGAAGGATTTCACGACATCCTTGATCTTGAGATCCATTCCGGCCTGCAACATGATGACCGAAAGTGCCACCGCGGCCACGTAAGTGGTGAACTGCGTGATCTGGGAAGCCATCCCTCCATCGATCATGCCTGTTATGCCAGGGCCGAGCAGCACCCCGAAGAGGATCAGGAACAGCACGTCTGGTGCACGATATTTTGCGAACAGGTGGTTGGCCACAAAGCCTACGAACAGGGCCATCGACACCAGCAGGAGGAGGGTATTCGAATCCATCCCTATCGTTCTGGGTATGCAATGAGTTTTTAAACATTTTGCGTAGAGGGCATCTTAAGTGAAAAAGCGGCCGCAATGCCCTGTCCATCTGGCCCATCATTCACCTTCACGAGCGGAAAGATTAATCATATCTTGCATTATGGTGGTTCAACACCTTGAGTTGGAGCCGGGGAATCAATGAAGCAATTCAACACGCTGGATGATTTTGATTTCAACGACAGGACAATCCTATTGCGCGTGGACATCAATTGCCCTCTGAACAAGGAGACGCTCGATCTCGAGGACGATAATCGCATAAGGCAGATCGTGCCGACGGTCCGTGAGCTGATCGACAAGGGGGGCAAGGTCGTCATATTGGCCCACCAAGGCCGCCCCGGCGACTGGGACTTCACTGACCTGGACAAGCATGCCTCCGTTCTAACGAAGTATCTTGGACAGGAGGTCAAGTACGTGGACGACGTGGTGGGCGAGAAGGCCATCGCCGCGGTGAAAGGGTTGGCATCGGGCCAGGCCATCATGTTGAAGAACGTCAGGGAGTTGCCGTACGAACTGGAGAAGAAGAGCATGGAGGAGCATGCCCTTTGCGAGCTCGTCACCACACTGGCCCCTCTAGCCGATTATTACGTCAACGATGCCTTCGCCACCGCCCACCGCTCACAATGCTCATTGGTAGGATTCCCCGAGGTGCTCCCTTCGGCTGTCGGCAGGCTCATGGAAAAGGAGCTTTCCGCCCTCTCATCGGTGTTCGAGGACCCTCAGCATCCAACCGTGTTCATCCTTGGAGGAGCGAAGTTCGGAGACTCCCTGCGCCTCATCGAACGAGCCTTGGATCGAGGAACGGCAGACTGGATCATATGCGTGGGACTGTGCGGCAACGCCTTCTTGCACATTCGCGGATATGACCTAGGCGACGAGAACATCGAACTTCTCGAGGAGGAGTTGACGCCCGAGGTGGTGGAGCATGCAAGGAAGCTACTGAGGGAGAAAGGGGAGAGGATCCTTACGCCCATAGATGTGGGGGTCGACGACGGCGGGGAGAGACGTGACCTGCTGGTCGGCGACCTCCCGCACGGCCCTGTCCTGGACATTGGTCGACGATCCGTTGATAAGTTCACCAAGGTGCTGTACAACGCCCGCACCATCTTCATGTCAGGACCGGCCGGACTGATCGAGAAGGATGAGTTCTGCTTCGGTACGAGAGAGCTTCTCACGGCCATGACCCGCTCGCAAGCCTTCACCTTGATAGGGGGCGGCCACACAGTGGGTGTGGCGAAGCGCCTGGGACTGGCTGGCAAGTTCTCGTATGTTAGCACCGCCGGGGGAGCGCTGGAGACCTTCGTGCTAGGTAAGCCCCTCCCGGCGGTGGAGGCCCTCAAGACCTGTAAGAAGGCCTAGAGGACCTTGCCCATCCTTTCTAGGGCCTCTTCGATCCTGTTCTCAGGCTGAGTGAGGGCGAGCCTCACGAAGCCTTCCCCGTTCTGACCGAACCCGATGCCTGGAGTCACCACCACGCCGACATCCAGCATCTTATTGGCGAAGTCGATGGAACTACCGCCTACGTTGAAGAACAGGTAGAAGGTCCCCTTGGGCAGCTTGACATCGAAGCCAAGCTCACGAAGTCCCTTGACGATTATGTCCCGCCTCCTGCGGTACACGTCCACGCTATCCTGTACCATCTTCGGCCTGGAGGGGCCGTTGTACTCCCCGAGCGCCACAGCTACGGCCTTCTGGATGAACTTCGGCGTTCCCGAATCAATCTGGGACTTGACCTTCTTGAGACCAGCGATGAGCGTGGGATCGCCTACGGCATATCCGATGCGGTATCCGGTCATGTTGAACGTCTTCGACAGTGACCCGAACTCAATGGCGTTCTTGCCGAATTCCAGCACCGATGGTGCCACATATTCATCGAAGGTCATCTCCGAATATGCATTGTCATAGCAGAGGATGGTGCCAGTGTCGTTGCACCATCTAAGGGCCTTCTGGAGGTTATCCCTTGAGACCACCGCGCCAGTTGGATTGTTCGGGTAGTTCAGGTAGATCATCTTGGCATCCTGGGGGAGGTCGCCGTCGAAGTCCGGGAAGAAATCATTCTCCGCGTATTGAGGGAACTTGACCGGAACTGCGTCGCAGAGCGTGGCCGCTCCCTGCGAGTATACGGGATATGCAGGATCAGGGCATAGCACCTTATCGCCCGGGTTGATGAAGGCCCGGGCTACGTTGGCCAGACCTTCCTTCGAACCGAGCAGGACCGCGACCTCGCGGTCGGGGTCGACGTCCACGCCGAACCTCTTCTCGTACCATTCTGCTATGGCGCGCCTGGTGTCTGCTTCGCCCTGAGATGATGGATACTTGTGATTGGCAGGGTCGTCCAATTGCCTCTTTATCTCCTCGACCAGCGGGCGAGGGGTTGGGAGGTCCGGGTCGCCTATCCCGAAGTCGATTATGTCCATTCCCTCAGATACTTTCCTAGCCACCTTCTCCTCTATCTCGGCGAAGAGATAGGGGGGCAGTTTCTTGAGCCTGTCAGCGAAATCATATGTCATGAGCGTCATCCTCCAGTTCACCGCGGAAGACCCTTGCCGCCGGCCCGGTCATTCTCACCGAAGAGAGGTCCTCCGCCACGTTTATCTTGAGCTCCCCTCCGGGAAGCCGTACCCTCACATCCCTTCCAAGGGGTGCCAGTCCCTTCAGCCCGGCCGCCACCGCGGTCGCGCACGCGCCGGTACCGCATGCCTGGGTCCAGCCCGCGCCCCGTTCATATACGGAAACCGTCAGGACATCGCCCTCCTTCCTCACGAACTCCACGTTGGTGCGTCGAGGAAATAGGGGGTGCCTCTCCAGAAGAGGGCCGAGCTCCCTGATCTCATCATCCGACAAGGGGTCGAAGATTATCAGATGAGGGTTTCCCATCGAGACGGCGGTTCCGGTGACCTTGCGGCCCTCGACCTCCAATGTGCCGTCGATGAAGCGGCCGTCTCCTGTCATGGGGATGTCAGGGCGATCGAGGCGGGGCGCTCCCATGTCCACCGTCGCACCGACGGCTACACCGTCATCCACCTGGACGACGATTTCCTTCATGCCACCCATGGTGTTGATCCTCATCCTTTCCGTAGGTGCCAAGGACATGTCGTAGAGATGCTTTGCGACGCAACGTATGCCGTTGCCGCACATCTCGGCTTCGCTTCCATCGGAGTTCAGCACCCTCATGAACGCGTCGGCCTCTTCGTCCGGATTTATGTATAGGATGCCGTCGGCCCCCACGCCAGTGCGACGGTCGCATATCCTCCGTACGAAGTCCGGATCGTCCGGGATATCCAGCTCAGGGTTCTCCACCACCACGAAGTCGTTTCCCAGACCATGATACTTCCAGAACTTCATAGCATCAGCCTGGAAGGTATTCTGTCGTGGCGGAGCAGGTCGTCGATAGTCTCCCTTTCACGGATGAGGTTCGAGGATCCTCTCCGCACCAGAACCTCGCGGCATTTGGGTCGCATGTTGTATTGCGAGCTCATGGTGGAGCCGTAGGCGCCGGCATCATACACGGCCAGGAGGTCCCCTTCTTCAAGCCTTGGAAGCAGGCGGTCCTTGGCCAGGTGGTCTCCGGACTCGCAGATGGGGCCAACGACGTCATAGGTCACCTCTCCAGGCCTCCCGAACTTGTTCGCAACCGCCACATGATGATATGAGCCGTAGAAGGCAGGCCGGACCAGGGTGTTGAATCCGGCGTCAACGCCGGCGAACCACCTGTCAGGCGTCTCCTTCAGGTCGACGACCGTGGTTAGCAGAACGGTCGTATCGGCTATGATGTATCGGCCAGGCTCCAATACGACCTTACTTGCGGAAGTGCCGTTCTTTATCCTTGAGGTCACCTCCTCCGCCAGTAGCTCAAGGTCCATGGGGCTATCATCTGGACGGTATGGGATGCCGATGCCTCCGCCGATATCTATGAACTCGAGCTGCAGGCCCAGCTTCGACTCCAGCTCCTGAGCGACGGATACCAGCACATCTGTCGCTTTCGCGAAGGGTTCCACCACCTGCACCCCGGCCCCTATGTGGACATGCAGCCCTATCGGCTGGAAGTCCAGTTCTATCGCCCTTTCATAGGCATCCATTATGCGGTCCCTTGGAACCCCGAACTTGGTGGAGCGGGCCCCGGTGACCACCTTCTCGTGATGGCCTGCGCCCACCTCAGGGTTCATGCGGAAGGATATCCTTGCCCCCGAGGTGATCTCGGCCAGCCGCTCCAGTTGTGAAAGCGAGTCGATATTGATGGTGATGTTGCGATTCACCAGTTGGGCGAGCTCATGATTGGAGACGTTCACGCCGGTGTAGAGGATGCGTTCTGGGGAGAAACCGGCGCGCAGGCACGCCTCCACCTCCCCGATGGAAACCGCATCGATGCAGCTTCCCTCCTGCTCAAGGATGCGCAGGATGGCCAGGTTGGCGTTGGCCTTGCAGGCGTAATTTATACGGGTAGGCATGCGCCGTGAGAACGCCCCATAGATAGCACGGTAGTTTTCCCTGACGGCGTCCTCGTCCGTGACGTACACCGGCGTGCCATACTCTTCGGCCAGGTCGATTGCCCTGACGCCTCCGATGAGCATGTTATCATCGATACACTCGAACTTCCTCATTCAACCACCTATGAACGTCTTGTGAATGTTCCTTACGACATCTGCCGCCTTCTCGCTGGGAACCATGAAGTTGAGCGCCACGTCAGACGCCCCTTCGGATATCATCTCCACGTTGGCTCCCGTGGCCGAGACCGTGGAGAACACCTTCGCCGCAACGCCAAAGGTGTTTATCATGTTGTCTCCGACGCAGCAGATCAGGGAAACGTTATCCTTGACCGTCATCTTCTCTATCTGGTTCTCATGCAGCGCCTTCAGGTTTTCCAGCACTCGTGGGATGGCAGGGGTCGGCAATGCGACCGCCAGAGTGCTCAAGGAGGTGGAGATGGCGTAAGTGTTTACCGCCACCTCGCTGACCGATGCGATGAGGCGAGAGATCAGAGCGGGATTGTATACGATCTCGGATGAATATATCTTTATGATCGACAGGTCGCCCTTGGAGGCCACGCTGCGAACTATCTCAGGGGTGTTGCACTTCTGATTCCTGACCAAGGTCCCATGGCCATCGGGATTGAAGGTGTTCTTGACCATGAGCGGGATGGATTTCTTTCGGACCGGCTCGACCGTACGAGGGTGCAGCACCTTGGCTCCGAAGTAAGCCAGCTCTGCGGCTTCGCCATAGTCCATCTCATCCACGGTCCTTGCCTCCGGGACGATCCTCGGATCGGCGGTCATGAAACCGTCCACATCGGTCCATACTTCGTAGCAGTCGGCATCGATGCCATAGGCTATGACCGAGCCGGAATAGTCAGAGCCTCCCCTTCCAAAGGTGATAAGTCTCCCCGTTCTGTCCGAGCCGTAATAGCCAGTGATGATCGGTGTGATGCCTTTATCGAGCAGTGGAAGCACGGTGCGAGATAGATTGGCATGAGTGGCCGCTAGATCCGCCGACCCGTTGGCAGGGCTGCCCTCGGCAACTATCCCCGCATCCTCGGCAGAGAGGGCGACGGCCGGTATGCCTTTTTCCTCGAGTATGTTGGTGAGCATGATGGTGCTCAGCCTCTCTCCCCAGCAGAAGATGGCGTCTTCCAGAACCGGGTCGGACTCCACGCTCCAGCGTGCTTCCAGCCTGCCCCTTAGGATGGATAGGCTGGCATCCAGCTGTTGGGAGCACCTTTCAAAACGCTCCTCGGACAGCATCCCTTGGGCGGCCGACGAATATTTGTCTCTTAAGTAATCAAGCACCGAAGGTGTCTCCGGCCGATCGCGAATGCAAGCTATGAGGTAATTCGTTACGCCCGACATGGCTGACACCACCACCGCCTTCTTCGCCTGCTCCCTGGCGATGATGGACGAGGTCCTATCCAGGGCGTCGATGCTGCCCATGGAAGTGCCCCCGAACTTCATGACCTTGATCATAATCCCAAAACCTCCCTCATGTTATGGATCTCCCCGTCTCCTCGACCCGCCACCCATCGGATGGCAAGGATGCAGCCCTCCGCGAACGCCTCGCGGGAATGTGCGCGATGGGTCAGCTCGAGCCGTTCCTTGCGGCCCGCGAAGATGACCGTGTGCTCTCCCACGACGTCGCCGGCGCGAACGGAGTGTATCCCGATCTCTTTCCCTCTCTCCCCTACGACCCCGTCTCGTCCACAGATCATTTCATCGATGCCAGAGACCTTGGCGATGATGTCCGCCGCCTCCCTGGCTGTCCCTGACGGTGCGTCCTTCTTCCTGTTGTGATGCACTTCCACTATCTCCACATCATACCCTGGAAGGGCATGGGCTAGCTGTTCGCATGTTTTAAAGAACACGTTCACGCCGACCGAGAAGTTCGATGCCAGTACTGCGGATCCGCCGTTCTCACGCAATGTGGAACGGAACGACTCCAGTGACGCAGGTGAAATGCCAGTGGTACCTATCACGAAGTTCAAGCCTTCTCTCTTGCACATTGGAAGATTTGCCTCGGCTGCTGACGGGGATGTGAGGTCCACATAGACATCAGCGTTCTCCAGCGCCTCGGGAAGATGAGATGCTCCCACCGCTCTCACTCCTGGAGCCACCTCGCAGCCTTCGCTGGCGCTTCCATCCGAGACCACGGCGCCTACCAAGCGCATATCCTGCTGCTGCTGGATAAGAGCGCAAACCAAGCTGCCCAACCTTCCAGTGGCCCCGCCAACCACGATCTTGATCATCGGCGCATCCTCGTTCAGATGAGATCGTACTGCGCCAGGACCTTCTTCAGAGCGTCCAGGTTGGATGGGTTCATGTCACACAGAGGCATGCGCAGCGGTCCGGCGGGAAGCCCCATCAGCCGTGCGGCGGTCTTGACCGGTTGCGGGTTCGTCTCCAGGAACAGTGCGGAGAACAGGGGGAGTAGTTCCTTGTTCGTCTGCCTGGCATCCTCCAGCCGGCATTCCAGCATCTCGTTCACCAGCCGCAGCATGAGCTCCGGAACGATGTTGGACGCCACCGATATGACCCCTCTTGCCCCCACGGCCATGGCAGGAAGCGTCATGGCGTCGTCGCCAGAGAGCACTATGAAGTCCTTGGGTGCCCCTGCCACGATGCGGGAGATCTGATTGATGTCGCCGGATGCTTCCTTCACACCGGCCACGTTTGGAAGCTTGGCAAGCTCAAGCATGGTTGCGGATGAGATGTTGGATCCCGTACGGGACGGTATGTTGTATACGATTATTGGAATGTCAACAGCGTCCGATAGCGCCGTGAAGTGTCCTATGATACCGGTCGGAGTGGGGCGATTGTAATATGGGGATACGCACAGCAGGGCGTCGGCTCCAAGGTCCTGAGCGCCCTTGCTGAGATGGATCGCTTCCTTAGTGGAGTTGGAGCCTGTTCCGGCGATCACCTTCGCGCTCTTGACCTCATCCACGACTATCTGGATGACCTGGAGATGTTCATCGTGATCGAGGGTGGCCGATTCGCCGGTGGAGCCACAGGGCACCAGTGCACGGACGCCTCTCTCTTCCTGGAACCTCACCAGCTGACGCAAGCCTTCCTCATCGATGGCACCATCCGCCCGCATCGGAGTGATCAGGGCAGTGGCTAGGCCTGAGAACATCTTACGACCCCCCGAAATGCTCCTTCAGAATGAGCCTTGTCCTGGTGGATACGACGTTGTCGAAGCGGCGTATGCGCTCAATGATCTCATTGAGCTGGGGGGATGACGTCACATCGATGATGGCCACCACGTCCTCCTCGCCCGTTACCTCGAATACCTCAGAAACGCCATCGAATTTCGCGATGTTCGCCGCCACATCCGAGGTGTTTATGTTGACGTTGATCTTGACTTCGATTATCGCTTTGACGTTCTTGCTGGACGTCTTGATGGTGAAAGACTGTATGATGCCTTCATCGACCAGCTTTCGCACCCTGGAACGAATGGTGCCTTCTGACACCTTCAGCTGATTCGCTATATCTACGAATGGTCTCCTGGAATCCCTTTTCAGTATCTCGATGATCTTTTCGTCCAAATAATCAATCACGGACCTCATCTCCGGTATCGTTCCGTTACGATTTTTCGTATGTTTTTTGAAGATAACAGAGCTTACTTATTTAATCCTTATGAAAAGCAAAGTGTGAATTAACACAATCTTGGAACATAGAGTTCGCTTCCCATCGAACCCTCTAAGTACTTTCGATGCGTTCGGATGGCATCTGACGGCCCTCTGCCGCACGCAACAGGGTCCACAACGACCTGTTGACATCCATTCGGACATCGTTCGCCTCTCCGATGCGTACCAGTTCGCCATTGATCTCATCGATCTCCGTGCGTCTGCCAGCCTCTATGTCCTGCAGCATGCTGCAACGGTTTTCCCTCGTGGATCGCATGACATCCTTGACCCATGAAAAGACGTCGTGGCGGGTGAGCACAACCCCGCATGCCGTGGCGGCCGCCACGGCCTCGGAACAGGCCAGCTCCGCGATGGCGAGAAGCGGCCTGCGCTCCAGCAAGACACCGTTGGGAACTCCGGCAAGCGAGGCTAGGGGGTTGATGCACGCATTGACTATGGCCTTCGTCCATACCTCCCCGATGATGTTGTCCGAGACCTCGCTCCTGACCCCCGCCTCGTTCAACACGGCCGCCACCTTCTCCGCCCTACCAGGGTCTCCATGCATGGATCCTACGACCGTCGTCCCCATCGCCGCCAACCTGACCTCGACCTGACCTATCCTCGTAGCACCCATGGTAGTGGGGGACAGCACCACCCGGTCGCCGAACCTCTCGGTCAGCACCCCCACATGACGAAGACCGTTCTGGGGCGACACTATTGTGGTCTCATCGCCTGAGAAGGCCTCTGCTGACCTCGAAGCCTGTTCTACGTCATACGCCTTGGTGGTGATGAATATCATGTCATAGCGGCCCCGAGGCTCCGTCCCGGGGTGGGCGGAACGCTCCACTGCTCCCCTGATGATCAATCCCTCCTCCAGGATACGGCGAGCGTGTTCGCCTCTCACCGCGACATCGACGTCGTGAAGAGGCGAGAGCATGGTCGCCAGGACGCTACCGATCGCTCCTGCACCGAATATCAGTATCCTCATGCGAACGCCTCCTTCCGAGCCTGGTTTGCCAGTTGATGGGCGCGACGGAGCGGGGCGGGAATGCCCCTCTGCAGCATCTCGGAGCACAGCCTGACCGCGCGTCGCAGCGATATCCTATGCCCGGGGGAGACGAACGTTGCTCTCCTCCCCTGGCGAAGCATGCACCCCGCGATATGGCCATCGAGACGAATGGGGGAGCGCTCCGCGTCCATGTCGTCGACGGTGCCTGTCAGGATGGATTTCGCCGCGCCCACCATGGGAACGTCCAGCGCCACCCCTATGTGGCAGGCGATCCCCGCCCGGCGGGGATGGAGGACGCCATGGCCATCCATCAGGTACGCCATGCCCGGAACGCTCTTCACCAACGGCCGAAGGGCGGGCAGCTCACGGTACGTCAGGTAGGTGGGCACATAGGGGAACCGGACCGAACAGTGCGATGTCCTTTCCTCCACTATGTCACCGGTGTGGCGGTCCATCACGCAGAGGGCTGCGAAGGCGTCGTCGCCCTGATATGAGACATCCAGGCCAGCGATCAAATGTGGCTCTTCAGGCTCATCCTCCAGGATGACCCGGTCGGCGATGCTGCTCTGCTCCTTCCTGAGCCGGACGAGCACGGCATCGATGTTGAAGTCCGAGAAACGCACGGCCTCCAGCTGAACCTTGCCATTCAGGATGGGGACACCTTCCGATTCCAACATCTCCTTTCGGAGCTGCGGTTCGGTGCCGTCGGTGTGTGATATCTCGCCCGTGGAGTATACCACTCGATGAGACGGCACCTCCGCTGGCCTGTCCGAGCGGGATAATACATCCCCTACCGCCCTTGCCGCCTTGATATCTCCCAGAGCCCGAGCGATGTCCCCATATGTGGACACCATCCCTTCCGGTATCTCGGACACCGCCCGATAGATCAAGTCCACGAGGTCGATCTCAGTGGAGCACCCTGACATCGTTCACCTCTCCCACGCTTATCTCGAAACGGGTGACACCTTTGTTGAGAGGAAGGGAGACGTTCCAGACCAGGACCGCCGGACCGCCCTCATCGTCTGGCGAGCGCCTCTTCCTCGAGACGACGGCATATTTGCTTCCATTATGAGCATGGGCATGTATGCTGATGTCCGGCCTCTTCTCCAGCAGGACCGCCTCCATGGCCCTGGACCCCATCTCCGGGAAGGCCCTCTCCCTTTCGCCGTGCAACGTCAGGTATGTCGTGGCATAATGGCTCAATAGGATCAATACGTCGCAGCCTTCCCTATCCAGCAGGTCCGCGACAACCTCCACCCTCTTCCGATACTTCTCGTAGATGCCAGGAACATTGTTCCTCTGCCACCAGGTAGGACGGTCCAGCATGCCGGTCGTTCCCACGATTCGAACGGTGTGCTCTCCGATGTTGATGTCCGCCCGCTCATCGTCCAGGAAGGTTATGTCGTAGGTCTCCCGGAAGCTGTCGCGGTCCTGCTCGTACTCGTCATTTCCGAAGATGGCAACGATCGGTACGCTGGAGCGCTTGCGAATGGCTTTCAGCACGGTCCCAAATGCATCGATGTTGCTAGAATCCGTGATATCTCCAGCCAACAGGAGCAGATCAAGGCCTTCAAGCTGCCTCTGCAGCCCTTCCAGTCGAAGGAACCTCCCGCCATGGGCATCCCCCATTGCTCCGATCAACACGGCATCACTATCGTAACGTTCCATTCGCCCATGTGAACTATGGCCTCCCACATGATGGCTCCGGCAATGATAGAGATGTCATGCTTTGGATAATAGGTTGCCGTCGGCGACTCCCACGAAGCAAGCGTCTGGCAACCCAAAGACCTCATTTCCGCTCCCGTAGCGCTCCCAGTGATACAGTTCCTGGGGGGATTTACGACTGCGGGGTGAAGGGTCCTCGTCGGGGTAGCCTAGTGTCATGCAGACCGCCACCGAACGGTCTGGCGGGACACCTAGCAACTTGCCTATCGCATCCTTGTCGAACGCCCCTATCCAGCATGTTCCAAGGCCTTTCTCATGGGCTGCCAGCGTGAGGTGGTCCATCATGATGGTGAGGTCGGTCATCGACCATCTCTGCCCCGGGACCTCCACAGCGGCAAGGAAGGCAGAGCACTCCCCGACGAACTGCTGGTTCTTGCACGCCGGTACCAGTTCGCCCAGGGTTCCCTTGTCGGTGACGATGATGAGCTCCCAGGCCTGCCGATTCCCCGCCGAGGGAGCTAGCCGGCCCGCTTCCAGCACCTCCTCCAGCACCTCGGTTGGGATCTCCCTTGGTCGATACTTGCGAATGCTCCTTCTGCCCCTGATCGCTGTCATTACTTCCATGAACGCACCTCGTCCAGGAATATGAGAGCGGATTTGAAATACCTTGTCAGGAAGTGTGAGGGAAGGGGTTTCATTGCTCTTCCGAAGGGGAGCCATTGAAGGTGATGACCCGTTGAGGCAGCGCTATCTCTATGCCTTCCTCCCTGAGCTTCTTGTCCACCGCGGTCCTCATATCCGAGGCGACGCGCCACATGTTCTTTAGCTCCACCCAGTACCACACCTTGAAGTCCACCCCGGATTCGCCCAGCTTGGCAGTGCGCACATATGGCATCTGGCCTGGCTCCTTTATCACATCCGGGTGTTCGTGGGCCACCTGCAACAAGAGCTTGTGCACCTTCTCCAGATCGGTGCCGTATGCCACCCTGACCTCGGTACCTTGCGAGTGGCGGTTGTCGGGACGAGACCAGTTCTCCACCTTCCTGTTCGCCAGCATATCATTGGGTAGGATGATGATGTCATGGTCGAACGTGTTATGCAACTGTGTGGAACGCAGGCCGATCTTCACAACCCTGCATATCTCCCCAGTGTCCAGCCTCACGACGTCGCCGACCTTGAACGGGCGGTCGAGCATCAATAGTATGCCTGAGAACAGGTTGCCCAGGCTGTGCTGAGCAGCAAGACCTACCACCAGACCCACCACGCCTAGGCTGGCTACCGCCAAGGTGAGGTCGATCCCCACGACGGACAATGCCGCGCCCGCGGCGAATATGGGGATTATCAGCAAGCCGGCCTTATGGAGCAGGGGCACGAGGACATCATCGATGCCCGACTCGGTCTTCGCGGCCCATTTCCCTGCGAAGTCGATGATGATGTCATTGAAGATGCGGTAGGACGTCCACGCCACGACCATTATCACGACGATCTCGTACAACTGCCAGAGGCTGACATATACATCTGCCGGTATGCCTAGGATGTCCAACGAATCCAGCAGGCCGAAGGAGACTACCACTACGAGGACGGGCGTTCTGAGGATTCTCAGCAGCTGATCGTCGACCTTTATCCTGGTCCTTTTGACGATGCGTCCGACCAATGGGAAGAGGACCAGATGCACCAGGGAGGCTACCATGATCCATCCTAGCAGCTCTATGATGAAGGTTCCCCAAGCGGTGTTCAACGGAGCGGGCAGGTTGTTATCCCATACGAATATCTTCGTTCCTCCCCTCTCGAACAGCGCTGTGACGTCCATGGAAGCCGACCTCTCCACCACCATGTACTGGGAGGGATCGTCCATCCTCGTCATGTTGAACGTTACCCTAAGGTCTGCATGATGGGTTGAAACACCCTGGGATGCAGAGAGCTTGACCTCTACGGTCCGATGTTCACCTGGATCCAGGGAAATGAAGCTTTCCGACGGTGTCACGGCGATGCCATCCCCTCCCTCTGCGAAGATGGGGATCACCGTTACCAGATATGGGAAGCTGTCATTATTGTACAGAACCCACTGGAAGGTGATGGATTCAGAAGCTCCGATGCTTCCTTCGTAGGCGCCGACCTCCATGACATTGACAGGATCGGCCGAGGCTGCCGGCAGCATGGTGACGGCGAGCACTATCAGTACCGGGAGTACCGGTACTAGGGCCCTTCGCATCATCGCCCGCATTGTGTCATCGCTTAAAAAGGTTCATCCGATGGTCCAAGATGAAGGTCTTCGGAGAGGTGCCGGGGTCATTCTCACGAGCGGATCACTGGCGAGCAAGATTTTTACGGGCCCATCCCATTGGCCCCCGCATCATGGACTGGTTGACCGTATCGAAAGTAGTGCTCGCTTTCGCCTTGTTGCTCATGGCGTCGAGGGCTGACTGGAGGACCAGGGAGGTCTCCGACGTCTACTGGCTGTTCCTCGGGGTGGCGGGCATGGCATTCCTGGCAGTGCAGATGTACCTTGATGCGGCCGACCTGTCATACTACCTCATCCTACTGCCCATCGCGGTCGTGTTCCTGGACATCTTCTGGGAGAGGAAGGGGATGTTCGAAGATGGCGTGAACCTCGTGCCCCTCCTGCTCTACGTGGCGACGTTCGCATCGCTCGCGTGGCTGGTGATCGAACATTACACGGAGCTGTACCTCTGGAACCTCATGATAATCCCCGTGATGTTTGCCATATTCATCATTCTATATCAGTTCGACATAATAAAGGGCGGGGCGGACGCCAAGGCCTTGATCGCCCTGGCCATAATGTTCCCCGTGTATCCGTTCATCGGTTCGTTCCCGCTCATCGCCCCTCCGACCGAGCTGAGCGAGTTCATCCTTCCGTTCCCATTGCTTATCCTGTTCAATGCCGCCCTGGTCTCCCTGGCGGTGCCTATCGCCCTCCTGATCCTCAACATCGCAAGGAGGGACGTGAACATCCCGGCCATGTTGTTCGGGTACCGCATGTCATTGGACAGGGCTGAGAAGAGCTTCGTCTGGCCAATGGAACGGATGGTGGACGGGGAACGAAGGATGGAATATTTCCCCCGGAGCTCCGAAGAGGCCGGAGCACAATTTCAGGCGCTGAGGGCTGCTGGCGTCAACGAGATCTGGGTCACGCCCAAGGTGCCTTTCCTGATCCCGATCACCATATCGATCCCGTTCTCGGTGATCATAGGCAACCTGCTGTTCCTGATCATCGGGTGAAGCGGCATCGATATCTGATGCAACAGTCCTGACAACGTGGTCGGGCGCGACAGACCGTGCGGGCGTGATGTACCATGAGGGCATAGAGGCGCATGTACAGTTCAGCGTCCAATGGCAACCTCGACTCCATGAAGCGCTGCACCTCCCCATAGTCATCGGATGATATCATGCCCAGCCTATCCAGCAACCGTCGCACATAGGCGGCGGCTATGAACTTTGGCTTTCGGCCGGCGAACAGGAGGATGGCGTCGGCGGTCTCATCCCCGATGCCTGGCAGGGACAGCAGCTCCACCCTGCATTCCCCTACATCCTTCTCCAGCATCCGACATGGGTCGGCGGAGTGATGGTGCACGATATGCCGAGCAAGGTTCTGGATGCGTGACGCCTTCTGACGATAGAACCCGGCAGGACGTACCACCTCCTGCAGATCCTCCAAAGGCATGGACGCAATGGCCTGCACGTCCATCAACCCACGGCACTTCAGATCGCTGAGCACCTTCTCCACGTTCTCCCACATCGTCTGCTGCACTAGAAGGGCGCCGACCATCACCTCCCACTCCGACTCGGCGGGCCACCAGCCATCGACATCATAGCATGCGCTCAAGCTGTCGAGCAGATCTTCAACGTCCAAGGCATCACCCGCTTTGCCGCTCCGTGCGCATGGCCTTGCCCTCGGCCTGCACCATGTATAGATCCTCACCGCATCGTGGACACTTGCCGTCGCGCGCCCCCATTGTGGCCACCGTGAACCCATCCCTCTCGATGAGCAGTGTTCCACAGCGGGGGCAGTAGGTGTCCTCGGCGTGAGGCATGCGCACATTGCCCAGGTAGACGAACTTCAACCCCTCTTCCCCCGCTATACGCCTTGCCATCTCCATGGTGCCTATCGGGGTTGGCGGAGTGTCGACCATCCTATAATCTGGATGGAACCGGGAGAAGTGCACTGGAACCCGTGGGTCTAGCTCCGAGCACCATGCCGCGAAATCGCGTATCTCCTTCTCACTGTCGTTCTTTCCCGGGATGATCAGATATGTCAGTTCGATATGGATCCCCAGGGAATGTGCGAGCATGGTAGCGTCCAGCACTGGTTGGAGCGGGGCCCGGCACACTCCCTTGTAGAACTCCTGGGTGAAACCCTTTATGTCGATGTTCATGGCATCGAGATACTTGGATATCTCGCGCAGCGGCTCCTCTTGGATGTAACCATTGGTCACGTATGCCGTATACAGCCCTCTCTCCTTGGCCAGTTTGCAAGTGTCGTACGCGAACTCATGCCATATCGTAGGTTCATTGTAGGTGAAGGCTATCCCCTGGCAACGGTTGTCCAGCGCGATGCGGGTGGCCTCGTCGGGCATCATGTCCCGAGTGCCGAACTCGCTCAGCGATGCCATGGATATGGTGTAGTTCTGGCAATTGCACACGGCTGCGAAGTTGGCCGTATAGGTGTGGTCCTCCTCGATGTCGAAATTATAGACATATC
The DNA here is from genome assembly GCA_001512965.1 of Methanomicrobia archaeon DTU008. Taxonomy (GTDB): domain Archaea; phylum Thermoplasmatota; class Thermoplasmata; order Methanomassiliicoccales; family Methanomassiliicoccaceae; genus DTU008. The sequence goes on along the minus strand of LFRW01000050.1, from coordinate 4,386 downwards.
CTTCATAGAACTGTTCAGAGACGGATTCGATAGGAACGAAGAAGTATCTCTCATCCTCATGATAGAAGGTCCTGTGCTTGTCCATCCACCTACCATGGATCAGGTCGAACGCTGAAGGTATTCTGATGACGTACGTAACAGGCCTGTCGACCGTCCTGCCACATACCGGAGGCTCGAGGGAAGAATGCTGATGGAGCTCGGGGACCACATCCCGGGACAGCAGCAGTTCGCAGACGCCCATGGCCAAAGGCCTCGAGGCCGTTATCGCCTCCAAACAACCTTGTCCATCGCATCCGTTCCCATCGAAATAACCCTGCAGAAATGAGCCCGCTGCCTCGGCGGAACTGTTGAACATGATATCGGGGACCCTCTTCTCCCCATGATCGCCACCGCATAGCTCCTTGAGCAGCATTGCCAGAAGGGGTCCGAACACATGGACCCTTAGAGCGGTCCCCTCCCTGGAGATCCAGACATCTGCGCCGAACAGATCTTGACAAGTCTCCTTCACGAAATCGGCAAGATCGCCGTCCGTTTCTCCAAGGGAGATGATGACATCGCCCGCACCCATCCTGTCGTCGCAGCTACGTACGCGGCCTCTTGCACAATACAGGCCGAGAAGGCGAGCCAGTCCAGGGCTCATTTCGATAGTTGAAGGGATCGAGTGTTGCCCATCGGTCGATCTTAGGAGGTCGCTCTCTTCGACGATGTCGATGGTCGCCTGTGCGATCTTCCTGCGTTCACCGTTAGAGTGATGGACGGCATTGGACAGGGCCATCCTGACATCAAGCACATCTGCCCCCGCATGCTCCTTCCTCTTGGGAATCGCGACGAAATGCCCCTCCTTCAGGTCCTGGGCCTCGATCTTCTTCAAGCGGGAAGATCCGGGGAGCGCGGACGCGAGGAATCGATGTTCTGGAGTGCATACTATCTCTGGTAGATGTCTCGGCTTGACCTTGCAGACCTTGCCAGAATAGTGGTGGTCGAAGATGTTGTTGACCTTCATGAAACGCCCGGCATGGGTGAGGAGCTCGTCCCTGCCGATCCCCGAGATCTCCTCGACCCTGTGGGCTCCCTTGCTGGTCACTACATAGGTTCCAGGGACGAGGCAATGGGCGCATCGAAATGTGCATCCTATGCTTCCCAGCGAGAACACTTCCGAACCAGGATGGAAATGGAACAGCGGCTTCTTCTCCACCGGATCGATGTTTGCCGAAGACACCTTGCCATAGTTCATGCTGAACAGTTTGCCGTCACGATGCTCCCTAACTCCGCAGATGCCTCTCCGCAGAGGCGCGATCCCGCATGAATGAGGGCACAGCTGGCAGCGGACCCGATCCCCTTCCGACCTCCAGAACCTGGCCTCCTTCAGAGATTCACCCCTTGAAATGTTCGTACCCGTGAGGCTCCAGGTATGATACCTTCCCGCCCTTGATTAAAACGTTTTCCTGCCCTCCGGCACGCCCGATGACGGTGAACCCATCGTTCAAGGCGTCCCTCGCAGCATCCAGCATGTCCGGCCGGATGGTAAACAGTAGCTCATAATCGCCCCCGTAGTGTAGCACCATGTCCTCCACGCTTCCATCCACGGCTTTGGCGATCTCATGGACCTCGGACCGTACGGGTATGGCGTCCCAGTCTACAGCGAAATGAACCCCGCTGTGACGGGATAGTTCATGCACCGAATAGGCAAGCCCATCGGTCACATCCATGGCGGAAGTGGCCGACCCGGAGGAGGCTATCGCCATTCCCTCCCTGATGCGCGGTTTTGGCCGAATGAGCGCATCTATCGCGTCGGGAGCATCGAGTCCGTTCGAGACGGCCGCATAACCTGCGGAGGCAAGCCCCATCGTGCCGGTCACAGCAAGGAGATCGCCTTCCCTGGCGCCTCGCCTCAATAGGATGTGTTCCTTCTCCACCTCCCCCAGCGCGGTGCCGGCGATGACCAGTTCCTTCCCCTCCTTGGTATCCCCGCCCAGTATCTCCGTGCCGACCGATAGGGCGCATTCCTGGGCACCTTCCATCATCTCCTCCAGATCTTCAAGCAGGTAGTTCCGTGGAAGGCAGAAGGAGAGAAGAAGCCCTAACGGGCGCGCCCCCATTGCCGCAATATCGGAGAGGTTGACGGCGGCTACGAACCATCCAACATCCCTTGGCGACATGCCTCTCGGCATGTGGGCGAGGCGAGACACTATATCGGTGGATGCCACCACATATCTCCCAGCCACTTCGATGGCTGCCGCATCGTCACCAGGTCCCACCGCGGTTGAACCCCTCAAGCGGCCCAGGATGGCTGCCACGGCGGCCTTCTCGCCCACATCAGCAAGGGTGCGCATGTCCATGCAATCGCACAATCCATATTTACAATTCCGGGAGAACGGGCGAATCTTGGACATCACGGAGCGTGCTGCTGAGGGACGATCTCACAGGCCTGCGATGAAATACGCCATGCCGAGCAGGAGGGAAGCGGTCCATACCACTAACGTTGTGCGCATGATCGTCCTTCCCCGGCGACCGGTTCCCAGACATCCCTTGTCCTTCGCCCCTCGAAGGACCCAGGTGAAAGCGACGACCGAGGTCAGGATGATCGCCAACAGCCCAAGATAATGATGGGCAAGCAGCAGGGAGGCGCCAGCAGCGCCAGGGGCAGGGGCCATGTCATAGAAGGTCGGTGTCATGACCGCCACCACGGTGATGATGTTCACCACGACGAGGATGGCCATGATGGTGCCGTGAGGGCGGGTCCGCCTCCTGACCTTCATGGTATACACCCCGAACAGCATGACCAGCAATATCGCCGCCTGTATACCCAGTACGGCATAGCTGGCAAGGGAGACAGTTGCCATGAAGTGGAATATGGCATGGGCGACGTTTAACGATATCTCAAGAAGCCCCGCCCTGAACCTTCAGAATCAGGATGAGGATGGATCGAGTTATGCACAAGCCGTGCATGCGCTGACAAAGCCGCGAAGGATGCACTGGTAAAAGGAATGGAGGCCAGGGCAGGAACCGCCCGATCCATGCATCATGGACGTTCTCTCCCTGTGCATGCTAGATGTGACGAACGCAAGGTGGGAGCGAGGCGAGAGGCCTGGACCTCAGCCCCATGGGTCGGGTCGCGGCGTATCACAAGGTCCGACCGCTCATCGGCAGCATTCAGGCCCGCAGGTCGCTTCCTTGGAGCCAGTGAGCGCTGCCCTTATCATGGCGCTAGCGCACCCCACTCCCGCGTCCACGGCGATCGCGGCCGCCGGGCAGTTCCGCTGACAGGCCCCGCATTCCATGCATCTCTCAGGAGCCTCCAGTTTTATTTTCCCATCATCGAATGCAAATACACCATGAGGGCACACCTCCCGGCATCTTCCGCAACGGACGCAACGCCCAGGATAGAAGCGCAGGGTGTTGATGCTATTGGCATCCACTTCTTCCAAGATCATCAACGGCATATCCATCAGAACCACCCCAGAGCGGCGATAGCGATCGTGATCGCCAGTACCGACACGCCGACCACGGCCATAATGACCAAGGCGGGAACATATCGGAATATCTCCCTCCTTACTCCGCTTCGGGACGCGTATGTCGTGCAGCCGGTGAAGTTGAGGGCCAGAAATCCTACCACCGAGACCATGAGCATGATAGTTCCTGCCGAATAAGCAAGGCCGGTCCAGCCAGGCTCGGAAGCTAGATAGTACATCGCAAAGGGAGCCGAGGCCGCTATGCCCAGCAGCATGCCCTTGGTGGTGAAGTCCTTCGTTGGCAGATAAGGAAGGAGCAACGGGAATAGAACGGCGCCGGCCATGACGGCCATTAGTGCGATGAGTGCGGGAACGAGGCCTCCAAGGATGAACAATGCTACGATCGCGATCACCGCCTCTATTGCAACATTCCTCAGCTCCACGGGGATGAGCACTGCACGGTCCCGCAGGGGGAAGGTCACCCTTCGCATCTCTTCTGTAGCACCGGAGCTGAGGTAATCCGGCAAATCGGCCGCTCTCACCGGACCGTACTCCACTGAGAAACCGGTCCTCTGCTTGACCTCATGGGCCGACACTCCCGGCGCCCCCAGTTGCGGCAGGATGAGCCTGCGATGGTCCACGTGGCTCTCCAACGACGTCGACCTGATGCGCTCTACCAGCTCATCCGTTCCGAAGGTGCCCTTGCCGGCCGCGCACCATACGTTGACGCCCTTGGTGTCGAGGACAAGAATGTAGGCATCGATCCCGCGAAGAGAAGAGCGCAGGGCGTCGAAACTGAGGGTGTAGTTGGCGCTGACGAGGACCGGAGAGGAGCGATCCGGCTGGCCCAGGCGATATAGGCCGGGCAGGACCCTATGCTCCATGCGGCGATGGCCGAGGCGGGCGAGCAGGTGGTCACGCCGCTCCCTGGGGC
>LFRW01000030.1 GCA_001512965.1 Methanomicrobia archaeon DTU008 | reverse complement strand
GGTGAACGGTGGCGGCGAAGTCCCGACGTCCCGAGCCCCCGATCATGTTGTTGACAAGGCTGTTCGCGACATCACACATCTTGCTCTCGCCGACCTCTTCGTGGATGAGCTTCCGGAACACCTCACCGGCGATCTTCTCGATGACCATGCGCTTGGCGGTACTTACGAACTCGTCCGGGTCCATCTCGGCGTTGGCAGCCTGTATCTCGACCGCGATGCGCGATGCCTCGGCATCATATTCCACATATGACCCTTCAGCGTGCAGGACGTCGGTCGGCGTAAGGCCGATACGCAGGATCATGCCCAGTCCCTCCATCTTCCGGAGGTTCAGGGATAGCGGATGAACCTTGAGCAGTTCCGCCAGTTCATATAGGGAACGCGGCTCTTCAGCCAACAGTTCCAGGACCTTCTCTTGTTCTGGAGCGAGAGGCTCTCCGTTGAACTTCTTGTTGAACGTGTAGAACTCCGTCGACTGCGGAACCGAATCAAGGTCCATGTATGACGGCACCCATTTGCTCGTGGAGCCACGGGCCGCTTCCAGTTTCGGCTTGATGCATGGCCAGGTGGACGACGCGATGCACAGCGGGATCACGCGTAGCGAGCTCAGTTGCAGTTTCCTGCCGGCTACCACAAGGCGGGAGTCGCCGCCGATCCCGGAAGTGAACACGTCGACCGCCTTGACCCTGGTCCTCCAGTTGCCCAAGGTGGCCCCTTCCGGGTCGAGCCGAGGCCTTCCACCCCTCAATATGCCAATGTCGGTGGTGGTCCCGCCAACGTCCACGATGACCGCATCATCCAGGCCCGTGAGCGCCTTCGATCCTATTATGGAGGCCGCAGGGCCGGACAGGATGGTCTCCACCGGTCTCTCCTTGGCCACAGATTCGTCCATTAGGGAGCCGTCACCCTTCACTATCATGAGCGGGGCCTTGATGCCCACCTCTGCCTGGACCCTCTTCAGGGACGCGATGAGGTCCGTGATGATGGGGATCAGGCGAGCGTTGAGGATCGCGGTGATCGTCCTCTCGTTGAACCCCAGGGCGGTCGACAGCTCATGTCCGCACACGACCGGCAGGCCGGTGGTTTCCTTGATGAGGTCCCTGACCGCGATCTCATGCTCGGGATTGCGTACGCTCAGATATGATGATATGGCGAACGCGTCCACCTTGTTCTTGACCGATTCCACGAACCTCTTGGCGCCCTCGATGTCAAGTTCTGCCCTTCGCTCTCCTTGCAGGTTATGACCGCCATCCAGCTGCACAAGCTCGTCCACGGGGATGTTGGCGGCAGGTTCATGGCCTATGACGATCAGCCCGACCCGGCATCCCTTTCCCTCCACCACCGAATTGGTGGCCAGGGTGGACGATATGCCGATGAGCCGTATGCATGGAAATAGCGAGTTGTCAAGCTTCTTGATGACGTTCCCTATGCCGATCGCAAGGTCGTGGCGTGTCGTAAGCGACTTTGCGGAGCAGAGCACCTTGCCACTTTCCATGTCAAGGATCGCTCCATCGGTGTATGTTCCGCCCGTGTCTATGCCCAACCCATAGTATCTTCCGTTTCCATTGTTCGTTGAGCCATTGCTTTTCATCTCGTTCCCCCTTTAGTTCCGCTCTCCTCCTGATATTAAGGGGTTTACCCTGGCTCAATCCTTGAGCCTGGGTTTGCCAGTTGCGACGGCGCGCACATTGATCCAGTTGATGAACTTCATCTCTTGTCCATATCCGTCACAGAACTTGCTCTCCTCCACTTTCGTGCGCACCCGGACATCCACAGCGTCATGCCTCTTCATCTTCTCCGTGACATTGTACTCCGCGTAGGATACCGCTGCGCTTCTTGCGGACTCTACGGTGGAGTACTGCATCGGGGATGCACCGGGACCGATCACTATGTACTTGAGGTCCTTCGGATACACCTGAACAAGTACGGACTCCGTGATCTGGCTCAGCACCGCTCCCACCGCGTTGCCAACGTCGTGGTTGTCGGTTATCACCACTTTGCCGTCCATGCGGTCCCGGAGAGGCTTCACCAGGACATGGGCAGGCGCTCCCACTCCAACGATCGGATACTTCGGTCGTGCCTTGATGTCGAAGTCCTTCAACGTCCCGTCTCCCGCCGCTCCTCTGGACAGGGATACGAACGCCTGGTCGCCGTTCAGCTTCGCTCCGGTGTCCGATATGCCCTTCCTGATCAACTCCTCCCCTATGCGGGTGACGGCCAGTTCGAAGACCTTGTCGGCCAGCTCCATAGGTAGCTCGGATATGCGGTCTCCGAATATCTTGAAGCCCAGTTCGGCCGCCTCCCTGTCCGCATCCGGGTGCAGACCCTTGAGGGCCATGGCATCGGTCGGTGACAGGCCCACTTCGAGGATGAAGCCTCGAGACTTCAGGCTCATCAGTTGGTCTCTTACGAACACAACATCATCGATGCCCTTCAAGGCGTCATACATGCTGCAGGGAGCGTTATTCTTTACGAAATTGTACACGCTGTGGTCCTTGGCGGAGAAGTTGGCGGCCGGCGGCCGGCTGGTGACGAAGAAGGTCACGGTGTTGTACTTTTCCATACGCTCCTTGAGGGTAGGATACATCTTGGCCGCCACGGATACCGGCAGCACCCTGTCAGGGCCGAGCGTCAGCTCTCCCTTATCATCGTTACGCAGTACGGAGTCCCCTCCCAGTGCAGCCGTCCAGATGTCTATCGCATGCACCTTGGTCCTCCAGTTGCCCACCATGGCGCCCTCCTCGTTCAAGCGAGGGAACCCCTCATCGACGTATGCGATGTCGGTGGAGGTGCCGCCAACGTCCACCACCACGCAGCTGTCCACGCCTGCCAGGGCCATCCCTCCCATCAAGCTCGCCGCAGGGCCGGACAGGATGGTCTCCACGGGCATGACCTTGGCGACATCTAGGCTCATCAGCCCTCCGTCTCCTTTGAAGACGTACACTGAGGCATCTATCCGTCGGTCGTTCAACGCCTTTTCCACTGATGTGAGGAACTCCTGGATCACGGGAAGGAGGCGGGCGTTCAGTGCAGCGGTAACCGTGCGCTCGTAGATGCCCAGCTCAGAGCTCATATGGCTCGCCATTACGACCGGGATCTTGTATTTCTGACGGATCATCCTGGTGACCGTGCTCTCTTGAACGGAATTGGCGACGCTGAACTTGCCTGAGACCACTACCGCGTCCACATGAGGGCAGATCTCATCGATGACACTCTCCGCTTCAGCCTCGTCCAATGGCTCGACAAGTCCTCCCATGGAGTCGTATCCGCCTTTGATGTATCGAGCCATCTTGGTCGGGAACTCCCAGTCCTTGTCCGGCTTCCATCCAATGCCGATCAAACCGACCTCTCCGCCCCTGCCCTCGAGGATGGAATTGGTGGCCAAGGTGGTGGACAGTCCAACGACCTTTATGTCATTGATATCGATAACTTGTTGCGCAAGGGCGTTATCGATGGCGCCCATGATACCTATCGAAAGATCGTGATAGGTGGTCGACGACTTGCCCTTCACCAGAACCTTCTTGGTATCCAGGTCCAAGATGGCAGCGTCGGTGAAGGTGCCTCCTGTATCGATCCCAAGTCCCAAGTTCAATATTCTCACCTTTCAATTGCTGGATGGGTTATGGAGGGGATTATGTTGACCCCGTACCAGAGTGTCCAGAACAAGACATGCTGCTATATAGCCCCATCCGCCTGATTTCCGAAGACCTTACCAGAAACGATTTTCTAGTGATGGTCTGATTACTGGCCGCCTCATGATGGAAGCTGAACTGTCGATAGGGGGCATGGAGTTCTGGATGGTCGACGCCGCATCCTCCCTGGACTGCACCATCACCATAACGGACTGCATACCCTGGCAGAAGACGGGAGGTCAGGCCCTCTTCACAATAAGCTCTACAGATGTGGAGCTTGGCGACGCCATCAGCACGATCAAGAGGTGTCGAGACGTCACTGCCGTGGACGCTTCCCAAAGAAAGAACGGGCAAATCGTCGGCTCGGTGGTCATGAGCGACTGTTGGATCATCTGGGACATCCTGGCGGCAGGCTGCTTTCTGGAGTTGGCATGGTCTTCTGGAGACGGCAAGGCGAACTTCAAGCTGTTTGCCGGAAGCGAAGGCTCCTTCCCTCACATCATCAAGGCCATAAGCTCTCGAAGAGTGGAGCTGGACATCATCCGCATCGTCCAATCCGAGGATAGGCCCATGGTGTCCAGGAAACAAGAGAAGCTCGTGCGCCTTGCGCTGGATAAGGGATACTACGATTATCCCCGCCGTGTGGAGGTGAGAGAACTGGCAAGGCTAGCCGGCATGTCCTCCTCGGCAACCTTCGAGATGCTAAGGAGGGGGGAGAAGAACATCATCCGGCATTATTTCGAAAGGAGGAAATGACCTCCTTCACCGATGCCTCTTCCGCCCGACCTGTTCATTGTATGTCGACTCTATGTTCGACATGTGCAAAGCCACCGATCGCTGTGCGTATTTGTTTCCAACATGGGGCATCTCTTGGAGGTAGAACTCATGATCGCACTTGGCACATCGTGCCTTGGGACAGTTCCGAGTGGCCTGGGGGCATCCGCGGCACGCGATCGTCCTTCCATATGTGAGGGAGAACATGAATCCACAGTTGGGGCAGGATATCTTCCTGATAGAGGCCAAGGTGTTCCAGCTGAATCCGCGGTCCCTCATGGCCTGAGCGTAGCCAGGTGCTATGAAGTCCCTGGCTCCCTCTTGTTCTTCGTCCCTTTTGCTCATGATATCACTTGTAATGATGAGCTATGCTCTTCTCGGTGTCATAATGGAACTTCAAGACCTCGTACTTGATCTCGAACTGGTCGAACACCCTCGCCATGGCCGCGAGGGAACAGTCCTTGACCACGTCGTCCCATATGCCATGGACGATCACATGGAGCGTCAGGTCTCCCTCTTGGAACGTGGCTCCATGGCTGAAATCATGCGTGACATTGGAGCGCTTGTTGATATCTATCAAGCTTGCTGACATGCCTCCGCTCTCGGACCGCAGGAACGCCTTGACGTGGCCTACCAGGTCTGCTCCGTGCTCCATGCATTCCTTCGTGATCTGATACAGCAGCTCGTCAAGGAATCTCACGACCTCCTCCTGGGTCATGGGCCGCGTCGAACTTATGTCCAAGTGACTCGCGAACTTCCCAAGCTCGTCGGCCTCGCGGTGCATCGCCAGATGTATCTCGTCGTGGTCATCTTCCATGTTCATCCACTCCCATATTCCTTTTCCAGCAATGCTCGCTCCATTGCCTCGTCGTATCGAGAGGAGGTGCGCTCGATAATTATGTCCACGACTTCTTCCACCCCTATGTTCTGATGCGTCGATACACGCATGATCTCGCACTTGGGGTTGACCGATCTCACCAGTTCCACTGCTCGAGCTATCCGCTCCTCGTCAGCGGCATCCACCTTGTTGATGAGGCATACGTCAGCCTCCCGGATCTGAGTGACCACCAGGCGGCGCACCGTGCCCATGAGCGTGTCTATGCGGGTGGAGTCCACGAGCGTGATGACCGGAGCATGTTCAATGGTGACCGGCACCTCCGCTTCCGAGTACTCTGCAGCCCTCTTGAGGCCCCAGGGTATGGCAACGCCAGAAGGCTCGACTATCACGATGTCGGGGTTGAAGTTGGAGTATAGCAGGGACAGTGTATTGGCGAAGTTACCTGCGATCTCACAGCAGATGCATCCACCAGAGAGCTCTCTTGCCTTTAGCCCATACGCTTCGATGATCTTGAAATCGACATTGATCTCGCCAACATCATTGACCACGATGGCGACCTTCTTTCCCCTCTCGACGAGATGCTTCGAAACCTCGATGAGCAAGGTCGTCTTACCGCTCCCCAAGAATCCGGCGATCTGAGCGATCTTCATGTCACGCCTCGAAATGTTATTGCCTACACACTATATAACGCTTTGAAGGCTAGTCGCATCTTGACGACTACTTCTGGAATCGATCCATCACATTGCCTACTTGATCAGTTGGCGGACCTTGGCGACGGCCTCCTGGGCGTTAATGGCATGCATGTCCGCGCCGATCTCGTCGGCGAACTCCTGGGATGTAGGAGCTCCACCGATGATGATCTTCACGTTCTTTCGGCAGCCGTCCTCGACAAGGGCATCCACCGCCGCCTTCATGCTGTCCATGGTCGGGGTCATGAGAGTGCTCATGGCGACCACATGCGCATGATGCTCTTTGGCCGCATTGACGAACTCTTCATCGGAGCAGTCCTTTCCAAGATCGAATGTGTTGAAGCCTGCCGCGGTGAACATGGACTTGACGATGTTCTTCCCGATGTCGTGGACATCTCCTTCGACGACCCCTATAACTATGTTGAGGCGCTTCGATGCCTCTTCCCGGGGAATGTGCGGAAGCAGGATCTCCAATGCCGCGTACATCGCATCAGCGGCGAGGAGGACCTGGGGAAGGAAGATCTTACGGGCGGAGTAACGGTCTCCAACGACCATCATGCCCTTTATCAAGCCGGAGTCGATGGCCTCGAGCGCAGGCATTTCCTCCTTCAGCGCCCTGTTGGCATATCTGACCGACGCGTCCTTTCTTCCATTGACCACGGCTTGTTCAAGGCCCTTGAGAACGCGCTCCTTGTTCAAAGTTCATTCCCCCAATCCCTGCTCGCCAAGTTGGCGACGGCTTGACCAAACTTTTTCTGCCAATGATAAAGTTATTGGTTCAAAATAGCCTCTGACGGTGAGCGACACTTCGGAAAAATAGGAAAAAAGGAAAGGATATTGAGGGGTTTAGGCCCAGACGCCGTACTTCTTCGTGGCATCCACGCATGCCTGGATGTTCTCCAGCTTGGTGGAGAGCGCAGGTGGGACCTCACAGCCAGAAGCGATGCAATATCGTCCTCCAAGGCCACGGGCCTTCAGCTCAGTTAGGACTTCGTTGCAGAGCTTCTTGGTCACTTCCTCCATCTTCTCTGGCTTCCACCTCACGAATCCCTGCGGATCGATATTGCCTCCCACCAGGGAGACGTCGGCGTAGCCGTTCTGGATGACCTCCTTCGCTGACGGCGAGCCGGGGATTAGCGGATAGTAGGCCATGGAATAGATGGCAGGCTTCCACTTCTTGATCTGGGTGTCCAGGTGGGGCAGGTCTGCGCAGTTGTGTATGCAGTTGGCCATTCCTTCCTTCTGGACGAGCTCGTTGAGGCAGCCTGCATACTTGTAGTCGCCCTCGAACTCCTCGTACTCGGTGTCGCCGAGGCAAGAGTAGCTACCCCACAGGTAGTCCCATACCAGGCCGGCAGGCTTCTTCTCTGCGAACGCCTTCACCATCTCCTTGTCATAATCGGTGATGGTCTTCAAGGCGGCGTGAACGGCCTTTCTGGACGAATCGTTGTCGTACATGTCCTTGAAGACGAACTCCGCCCCTCTTGTCTGTGTGAGGGCGAGGAGAGGCCCCTCAAGGAAAGCAGCGGTCACAACCTCCTTGCCCAGCGCTTCCACGAACATGCCCGTCCCTTCCACCAGGACATAGCTCCTGGTCTTGGGGTCCTTGATGTTCGGAACCTCAAGCTTCTCGTAACCCTCTATATCCTTGATCAGAGGGTCGTCCACGAACGGGGTGTTCTGTTCGTCCATGCGAACATGCGCCCCCAGGTCGCCGGCCATAACGGACAGGTCCATCAGGCCGATGGCGAAATCGAAATCGAACCTGCGCTGCCCTTCGATGAACGCCTGCGCGAACTTCTTGGGATCGGACACCCACTCCTGATAGGTGATTCCAGTCCCGTTTATCAGCCTGCGACACACCCCCATGGCTAGCGGGTAGGTAAGGAGCCTATCCACGGGCTGGTTGGAAAGCCCCGCCATGGCCCTTTCGATATGATTCATCTCGTCTGCCATCTGCAATCCTCCTTACAGCGCCTCTTTCGCCTTGGCAACGCCCTCCTGGGCGTTAATGGCATGCATGTCCGCGCCGATCTCGTCGGCGAACTCCTGGGATGTAGGAGCTCCACCGATGATGATCTTGAGCTGGGACCTGATACCCTCTTCTACAAGGGCATCCACCGTCGCCTTCATGCTGTCCATGGTCGGGGTCATGAGAGTGCTCATGGCGACCAGCTGAGCATTGTTGGCCTTGCTTGCTTCCACGAAATCCTCTGCCGGAACGTCTCGTCCTACGTCGTGGACATTGAAGCCTGCCGCGGTGAACATGGTCTTGACGATGTTCTTCCCGATGTCGTGAACGTCTCCTTCGACGACACCGATGACCATGTCTATCCTCTTTGCAGCAGCCTCCCGAGGAATGTGGGGAAGCAGAATGTCCAATGCGCCGTACATGGAGTCCGCGGCCAGGAGGACCTGGGGCAAGAATATGGTATGGGCCGCGTACTTCTCACCGACGATCATCATCCCCTTGATCAGGCCTGCGTCGATCGCATCTAGGGGTTTGATCCCCGCGGAGAGAGCGTCTTTGGCGAAGTTGATCGCTTCAGCCTTCTTGCCATTCACAATCGCGTTTTCCAATCCGTTCAATATCGCGTCTTTATCCATGTTCCCACCTTTACAACCCTTCCAGGTTGCAGAGTCGAAAATGTTTGATTCCTCCACGCGTCAGTTAAACAACCTAACGATATTAAAGTTCTTATGGATGGATGGTCCATCCATTAAGTTCGTTAATTGAAAAATTAACATCTGGCTATCTCCGATGGCATGAACTATTGGTTCTATCAATATCAAAAAGTTCATCCAATTGGATTTCTCACAGGATTCTTTCTGGAATTATCTTACCTCCTATTGAATTGGAGGTGCTGGTGAAATATCGATCACGAGTTGAAAAAGAATCAAAAATAGCACAAAAGAATAAGAATGGACGATACGTTAGGAGGAGTGGTGGAATGGATGACCATATGCATGGAGGATTCGCGGACATTGATGGAATCATTGGGGCTGAAATATGAGCCTGTGGCCATATCCCTCATAAGGAAGGGTGAGGCAATCCCAGAGGGATACGCTCGCCCGGACAAGCCCTTGAGGCATTGTCAGGCCATAATGAGGGCGAGGAGGGGGGAGATGCTTCTGGTCCAGGCGGACCGGCAGGCATGTCCAGTGGGTGCATCGTCCCTGGGATTCGTGCAGGCTCCCGAGAAGGTCGCTTCCGGAGAGTTCCACCACAATATGGGCATTTATGCTGAGCAAGCAGCCGCCCGCGCCACGATCGAGCAGAGACCATCGCTGGAGGCGGGGAGCATGGAGGCAACGGCGTTGGCTCCATTGAGCAAGGCGACCCTCAAGCCGGACGTGGTCGTTATGACGGGCACCCCGGAACAGATGTTCTGGATCCTGCCGGCGGCGACCACCTTCTCCAATGGTGGAAGGGTCACCGTCGATATGGCTGCGGTGCAAGCGGCTTGTGCCGATGCTACATTGAAACCGTACCTGACCGGCCACGTGAACATCTCGCTCGGATGTTTCGGCTGCAGGAAGACCACCGACATCGCCCCAGAAGAGATGCTGGTGGGAATACCGGTCGACAGGATGAGGGAGATCGTCGCTGCGGTGAGGGAGATGGGCGAGGGGCCGATACCCAAGTCCCGAGAGAAGGCGTAAGGGTGGAGACACCATCTGGCGTTGGTTCATATGTCTGAAGAGGAGTGCTTCCAGAGGCTGCATTGGGATCGAACGTATGAAAGCACCAAGGATTTCTTCGGGGAACGGCCGAGCGAGCTCGCCATTAGCGTTCTTCCGGTGCTGAAGGAGAATGGCGCGAGGAACGTCCTGGAACTTGGCTGCGGTCAGGGGAGGGATACATGGTATCTTGCCAGGAACGGAATGAACGTGACGGCTCTGGACTACTCCGAGACAGGCATTTGCCAGATGAAGGAGACGGCCAAGGGATCGGGGTTGGAGGATGTGGTGACGGCCCAGGTCCATGATGCCAGGGAGCCCTTGCCGTTCCCAGACGAGTCGTTCGACGCGATATATTCCCACATGTTCTTCACCATGGAGCTGAGCGAGGAGGAAGTGGGCAGAATACTCGGGGAATGCCGCCGCGTCCTTAGGCTGGGGGGCATCAACATCTATTCCGTTCGGAACGATCACGATCCCCATTATGGCAAGTTCGAAAAAAGAGGAGAGGACATGTGGAAGAATCCGGCAGGGTTCGTCGTCCACTTCTTCGATGAGGATAAGATACGGCGCCTTTCCACTGGTTACGACCTCCTCTGGATAAAGGAGTTCGAGGACCCTTCGCCGCCGTTCACCAAGAAGCTTTACGAGGTGGTCCTAAGAAAGCCGTTCTCTTGATGCTGCCAGTGGATATCCCGCCATAGTGCTGAACGCGAAGACCTCACCTCGCTCCTTCCGGTCACAAGCCACGCTCTTCTCCGCTCACGAGGTGCATCCTGCATCTTACAGGCCGCTGGGGCTGGCTTAAGAAGGTTAGAATATCTTCTGCAATCCGCTCTCCACCCTTGCCTCGTTGACGTCCAGATACTCCTCCGGGGAGAGCAGGGAAAAGCCGGCGTACTCCCCTATGATCTCCACGATGAGCATCTTCTGAGGGTTCTCGAGGTCGACCGGACCTGCGTCGATCTCATCTGCGAGCATCCGTACCAGCTCTCTATCGCTTGGCCCGTCGTATAGACGACTTTCCACTGTCACCCTCCATCTTTCATCCTCGCCGATACGTTCGCCGAACACTCTTGCCGCGGTCACCATGGTATCGGGGGTGGACCGTAGCCATTGCTCGATGGGGATCCATCGGTGGGTGTGCCGGAACACATCCGGGAAGTGGAGCGCGAAATCACGTAGCTTTCTCATCTGGCTCTGACCGTCCCCTTCGACCCGAAGATGCAGCAGACCGGGGACTATCGACTCCATCATGTCCTCCAGCCTGATCCCGGCGTCCCGCAGGACGGTGGCCACCTCCTTCTCGGCCTCCGCCTTCTCATTTGGATGGTATGTCACCAGAACGTTGTAGTCCTTCATCTTTCTCCCAGATGATACTACTTTCGGGAACCCTAGATAATCCTATCGAGAGGTCCATGACGGCGCCCCCCGAGGCTACGATGGCATCACATGCGAGCTGGCCCTGATCTCAGGTGAGGCGAGATGAACCTGTATGCCAGGACGCCCAATCCGGTCACCGCAAGGGATAGGGCGGTGACGGCCAGATCGAACTGGGTAAGCATCGCCAAGGCGCTCGTCACGCCCATCGCACCCGCCAGGGCGAACCATCCCCCCTTCACCGCCTTCTTCCTCCATAGGATCAAAAGGGCGGCATCGACGGCCAGGAAGACGATGAAGATGGTGTAGTTGGCCACGTTGGCGACGAACTCTATGTTCCCTATGGTGCAGAGCAGTATGGCCAGGACGGTCGAGGTCAGTATGGCGAAGTGCGGCGTCTTCCCTCTGGAATGCACTCGAGACAGGAATTCAGGGAGCGCTGATCGCTTGGACATGCCATAGGCTATCCGGGATGTGGCGATGGACAGGATGAGCACGGTGTTAGCGGTCGATATCAGGGCGATCATCGACATGGCCACACCCATCTCCGGGCCGGCCGCGGCCGCCGCCACGTCCGCCAAGGCCGATGAAGAGCCGACAAGGTCCTGATATGGGACCACGCTCACGACCGATATGGCCGCCGCCACGTACAGCGCAGTTGATATGACCAGTGACAGGATGAGCGCCCGCGGGATGGTCTTCGTGGGTTCCTTGGTCTCCTCCCCGATCTTGACCAGCCCCTCGAACCCGACGAACGCGAAGAAGATGACGCCCACCGCTGACACTATGCCGCCGACGCCCGTCGGCGTCTCGAGATAGTCGACCGTTCCCAAGAACTCCGCGCCAAGTATTATGATGATGGCGATGCCGGCAACCTCGATGATCGTCAGGACTATGTTGGCGGCGACGGACTCCTCTATTCCTATGAAGTTGACCGCCGACATTGCGATGATGAGCGCGATAGCGAAGAACAATGCAGGGACTCCGGTGATGGCCTGCAGATACCCTCCGAAGCCCAGGGCGACCGCCGACACCGAGGCGATGGAGGAGAGGATCACGAGCCATCCGACCATGAACGCCAGGAACTTGCTCTTCGTCGCCTCTCCTACATAGTCGTACTCGGCCCCCGCGGTAGGGAGTATGGATGACAGCTTGGCATAGCATAGTCCAGTGAAGGATGCGATCACAGCAGCCATCACGAACGCGAGCCATACGGCGTTTCCGGCATTGGACACTCCCGGGCCCATGAGGGCGTACACCCCAGCGCCGACGATCGTGCCAACCCCATAGGCGACCGCGCCGAACAGGCCGATGCTCCTCCTCAGCTCGCCCTTGCCCCTCGCTTCCATCCTTGCTTAATCTGTGTCGGTATTACATTATTTCATCCGCTCGAGGCATCGATGCGATATACTTCTTATTCCTTGAGATGCGAATCGATCATGGGATGAACGAAGCAACGGCGGGAACTGGCATTCAAGGGACCGGGCAGGTGAAGAAGGAAGCCGACCGGGAACACATCGGGGCTGGAGAGAGGGCAGGTAATCTGGTAGGGATCGTACTGATAATGATCTTCGCCACTTTGATATATTACATCCAGGACCGCGGATACATATTCTCCCCGGAGTTCACCGCTGTCGATTCCGTTCTGTTCTATGGCACGCTTCTGTTCGGCATCATCCCCAACCTGGTACGCATGCTCACTGCCAGAAGGAACCTGGGCAGGCTCTTCGATATGATCTCCTCTCTCTTGTTCCTCGTGGTGGGGTCGTACTTCCTGGTGAAGTTCCCATTCGATATCGACGACCTCTACCTGATCTTGCCAGACGCCATCCAGGACAGCTTCAGATGGTTCAATGATGCCGTCTTCAGGTTCCTGTTGCAGGTCGCATTGATCGTTACCGCCATCGGTGCGGTATACAACGGCGTCATGTACGTCCTTGTGAGGAGGGAGCTGCGAAGGAGGGAGTCTGGCCTGGGAAGGTGAAATCGACAGACCATCGATAGAGGGCCCCCTGTCCTGCAAGCGTCCCATCCAGAGGATGCGATGTCCTTCCCGACAGGCTTTTCCGTACCTATCGTTCATATCCTTATCGTTCTCCGATATTCGTATGGAAATTCGTCATTTCCATCCCACCATTGCTTCAAGGGCCGTCCGGCGTTCAACGATTAAATACGCGTTTCCTCATTGCTTGCACGGTCAGATGCGCATCACTATTCCTTATGGCAAGGATGAGGGGCAGGTCCTCGAGATCCCCGACGATAACTATGCCGGGACAGTATATCCGATGGACGTGCCGGTCGGTGACGAGATGAAGGAGATCGGACGGGCATTGCAGGAACCGGTGAAAGGTCCGACCCTGGAGGAATTCCTCAAGGGAGGGGAGAACATAGTGTTCATCGTCAACGATGGCACCCGCCCAACTCCGACCTGCAAGGTTCTTGACGCGCTCGCAGAGAAGGTGGACCTGACCAAGGCTCGTTACCTGGTCGCCACGGGAGCGCACCGAGCACCGACCGAGGAGGAATATCGCTTCATCTTTGGCAAGCACTATGACGTCCTCAAGGGGCTCATCCATTCTCATGACGCGCGCAAGGATGAATGTGTTTTCCTGGGCACATCGAAGAACGGCACCGAGATGTACGTCAACAAGATGGCGGTCGACGCCGATCGTCTGGTCATCATAACAAGCGTCGAGCCACATTATTTCGCCGGATATACCGGAGGGCGCAAGAGCTTCCTACCTGGCGTGGCGGCATACCGGACCATAGAACAGAACCATCGCCTCGCGATGAGACAGGAGGCCCAGGCACTGGTGCTGGAGGGCAACCCCGTCCATGAGGACATGATGGACGCCCTCTCGGTCGTCAAGGATAAGCCAATATTCGCCATACAGATCGTGCTGGACCGACATCAGGGCGTCTATCGCGTGGAGGCTGGAGATCTTCACGCATCCTTCGCCGAAGCGGTCAAGCATGCGAACGAGGTCTTCTCCGTCAAGATCAAAGAGAAGGCGGACGTGGTCGTGACGGTGGCCCCATATCCGATGGATGTGGACCTGTACCAGTCGCAG
This sequence comes from Methanomicrobia archaeon DTU008, assembly GCA_001512965.1. GTDB lineage: Archaea > Thermoplasmatota > Thermoplasmata > Methanomassiliicoccales > Methanomassiliicoccaceae > DTU008. Next base: position 5,704 of record LFRW01000030.1, on the reverse strand, counting down.
AAGGCGCTGGACAACGGGAAATGGGCGCTGAAGGAAGGCGGGACCATAATCATGGTGTCGAAGTGCCGCGAAGGCATCGGTCATGAGACATTCCTGCAGCAGCTGTCACAGTCGCCGGACCCCAAGGTGGTCTTGGAGAATCTGGCCAAGGAATATAAGCTGGGATATCACAAGGCCGCCAAGATGGCGGAGATCGCGGTATGGGCGCGCATGTTCGCCGTCACGGACCTTGACCCCAAGCTGCTGCGCGACGCCAACATGACCCCGTTCGCCACGGTCCAGGAGGCGGTGGACGCAGCCCTCAGGGACAACCCTTCTGCAAAAGTACTGATCAGCATGGACGGAAGCATCACCATTCCACGGGTGGATTAAGATGGCAGATTACATTGATGCTAAGAACCTGAAACTCTCCAAGAAGGATATGATGACCTGCACCATGTGTGGGTTCTGTAAGAGCGTGTGCCCAGTGTTCGAAGGGGTCGGATGGGACCCTGGCGTGGCCAGAGGACGCATCATCCTGTCCTACGGACTTCTCATGAAGGACATACCGGCCGACGAATCGGTCGTCGAGACGTTGTATCAATGCACCACCTGCAAGGACTGTGAGCGGCGGTGCCCATCCAAGATCAAGGTCGTCGACGTCGTGGAGCGGGCGCGCAAGGACCTGGTCGAGGCCGGATACATGCTGCCACGGCACCGTAAGGTGGTGGAGAGCGTTCAGAGATATGGCAACCCTTATGGGGAGGAGCGTTCGGTGCCCGAGGCGCTGGGCGAGGAGCCCCGTCGCGCCCGTGTAGGATACTTCGCCGGCTGCACCTCGGCCTATCGCAATCCAAAGATCGCACAGGCGACCCTTTCCATCCTTCGAAAGCTGGGAGAGGATTACACCGTTCTCAACGAATCATGCTGCGGTTCGGTGCTTGGACGCATAGGGGAGGACGATGAGGAATTGGTCAAGGTGATGCGCCGCAACGTCGACGCCATCGCCGAACAAGGCGTCGAGGAGGTGGTCTTCTCCTGTGCTGGCTGCTACCGAATGTTCAAGGAGGAGTACCCGCGGCATGTTGACGTGCCGTTCAAGGTCAAGCATATCTCGGAATATCTGGCAGAAAAGGACATGGACCTTGCCAAGCTGGAGAAGAAGGTGACATACCATGACCCCTGCCACCTTGGCCGCCACTCCGGGGTCTATGAGGCTCCTCGCAACGTCCTGTCCAAGATACCGGGCGTCGAGTTCAAGGAGATGCCGAAGTCCTCGGCCGAGTCCCGCTGTTGCGGTGGAGGCGGCGGCGTGCGCTCCGCTTTCCCCGAACTGTCCGAGAAGATCGCTGGACGGAGGGTGGATCAGGCGGAGTTCGCCGACATATTGGTGACATGCTGCCCGTTCTGCGTCAACAACCTCCGCATCGGCGGTGAGAAGACAGGCAGCAAGGTCGAGATCTGCGATCTCGTGGAACTGGTGGAGCCACTCCTGTGAGCGTGGTGCTCCGGGTCCGGGAATATCGCTCCATCGCGGAGGCGAGGAAGGACCTGGTCTCCTTCCAGCTTCCAAATCTTCCACCTGCCGTCTTGCTGTACGGGACGGTCATCATGGCAGAGGGAAAGGTAAGCGAACTCCTCCCTCTATCCTATGAGGCCAGGGACCTTGACGGCAAGGCATACTCGGGCCGTCGCGGCGGACGCGACGCCCTCCTCATTGTGCTTCCCCACATCGACGCCTTGAGTGGCCCACTGCCAGAGAGAGACTCGATCCTGACCAGGTGCATCAACCTATACAGCTTTGGCGGAAACATCGATGTGCCATTGCCCCGCGGCCGCCTGAGCGCCGATCGCACCTTGGTCATGGGCATCTTGAACGTCACGCCCGATTCATTCTCCGACGGCGGGCGATATCCTGATGTCGAGGCGGCCTTCGCCAGGGCGGAACGGATGGTCCAGGAGGGTGCGGACATAATAGATGTGGGCGGTGAGTCCACTCGACCCGGATGGCAGCCCATCAGTGCGGAGGAGGAGCTCTCTCGCATCATCCCAGTGGTAAGAAGGATCGCATCATCTCTCGACGTGCCCGTATCCGTCGATACCATGAAGCCGGAAGTGGCAAGGGCGGCCATGGAGGCCGGCGCCTCCATCATAAATGATGTGAACGGCCTTCGGAACGAGGGAATGTTATCGGCGGTGAAGGAAACGGGGGCCGCAGCGGTGGTCATGCATATGCGAGGGACCCCGCAAGATATGCATGCCGAGGTCGACGCATCCGCCTACTTCGACGTCATCTCCGATGTGATGTGGTACCTGAACGGCCGCATCGAGGCCGCCAAAGCGGCTGGCATACCTTCCGAGCGGTTGATCGTCGACCCTGGCCTAGGTTTCGGAAAGTCCTTTGAACACAATATCGAACTGCTCCGACGCTGCAGAGAGGTTCGCTGCCTGGGCGCTCCGATGCTCATAGGTGCATCTCGTAAAAGGTTCATCGGCCAGCTGACGGAAAGGTTGCCAGAGCAGAGACTTGGCGGCTCGGTGGGAGCAGCCGTCATGGCCGCGGTGAACGGCGCATCCATCGTCCGGGTGCATGATGTGGACGCTACCGTGCAGGCGCTCCGGGTTGCCGATGCCCTGCTGCGCGGTCACAATACGTAGGAGAACAGCCACACTGCTGCGATAGCCACTATGGCAACTATGTAGAATATCAAGTTGCGCTGCCTGTTCCTCCTCTCCTTGGCTTCCTGCTCCCGCTGACATTCATCGGAGCAGTATGGCTCGTCGGAGGGGGTGGGATCTCCGCAGTTCATGCAATGAGAGTGTTCCGGAAGACGAATGCTCATACATATCCTCCAATGGCTACGACATACTTATCCTTGGTCCATGCCCTGTAGAACGCCAGGACCATGATTTATCTATCCCGGAACGATTGTGGATGGCATGTGGAAAGTCCTGGGCAAAGAGGCGGTGCCCGTCACTGTGGGATACGTGTGGAAGGAGCGTCTAGAGGAACTGTCAAAGCGCAGGAAGAACTCTCCTCGATTCAGGAAGTTGCTGGAGCAGGCCGATCTCCGATACTATCATGATGCGATAAGGGACATCCATACCTTCGTACTGAAGTTCGACCCATCGACGGACATGGATGAGCTGGAGTTCCTGAAGGACTACATCCTCAAGCTCCATGACCTATCGGACGACCCCGTGGTGACGTTCAAGGATGAGCCTCAGCGTTATACGGTGATCTTCACGGCCGAAGAGGAAGAGGATCACTACGCAATGAGAAGGGCTCAACGCGAGGAAAAATGAGGTGAGGGAGCCCAGGACACCAGAGCCCCCCTTCGATACAAGGCCCGAGAACTTGGAGGAAGGGATGATCAGGCGGCGCTGGAAGCCTCACCTATCAAGCCTTCCAGACGTTCCATGCCTGCTGCGGGGTCTCTGCTCTGGACCTTCGCCCAGAGCCGCAGGCGGGCTATCGCCTGACCGTTCTCAATGATACTTCTGGCCCGCTCGATGCCATCGGCAAGGTCCGATACGCGGCCATTGATGTACAGCAATGGAGCGGCATTTAGGCAAACGATATCCTGGCATGGGCCTCGGTCCTCGCCTCCCAATATCCTCAGCAATCGCACGGCCTCCGTTCCGATATCCCCGCTCGTTAGAATGTCCTGCTCCTGGGCCACCTTTATGCCAAGCTCCTCCGGGGTGATGACATACGTTCTCGCTTCCTCCGCGCCGTCGAACTCCACAACCTTGCTCGGGCCAAGGGTGGACAGCTCATCCATGATCTTCGAACCGTCGGTGTTGGAGCCGGTGAACACGATCGCCCTCCGATAGCCGATCTCTCGCATGGTGCTCAATGTAGGCATGAGCATATCCTCGGAATAGACGCCTCGGACGCCGAGACGGGGCAGGGCCGGGTTGGCCAACGAGCCTGCGATGTTGAGGATGGTGCCAAACCTGATCTGCGAGAGGATGCGGCCCAGGGCGGTGGGGTGCACCAGGGGGCTCATGCCATTGAACATGCCGATGCCAGCGGTCTCGATCGACCTCTTCACGATGGCGGCTTCACATTCCATGTCGACACCCAGGGCCTCGGCCATGTCCACCGTGCCACATTTCGATGTTATCGCCCGGGCGCCATGCTTGGCCATCACGACGCCGTCGGCGGCGGCGACGATCGCTGCAGCAGTGGAAATGTTGAACGTTTTCAAGGTGTCCATCCCGGAGCCGCTGTTGTCGGACAGCAACCCGTCCACGTTCGGCGTCGCCTTGATGGTATCTATCTCGTAGATGGCTTCCCACGAGCCTGCTATCTCCTGGGGGGTCGCGCCCTTTGCCGTGATGGCCGCCAGGAAGGCACCCTGTTGCAGGTCTGGTTGCTCATTGAGCAATACCTGCCGAAACATCTCCTTGGCCTCTGCCCTGCTCAGGTCCTTCCCTCCGATGAGGTCGTTGACCTTGAGTCCGAACGCTTTGAGCCTATCTTCCATTTTCTTCACCTAAAATTCTTTTATGACGCATTTGAGGCCCTCTCGCCTCTCGATGTGGCGGAACCCCTCTTCCAGATTGTCCAGGCACGTCTCCATGGTGATCAGTTTGGAAACGTCCACCGCTCCCGATGATATCAGATCGAGGGCCTGACGGTTCGATCGACTGGTGCAGCCATACGTGCCCACCATGGCGATTTCTCGATAGTGCAGATGATTCAGGTCGAGCGTCCGGCAGGCCTCACCCTTCGGAAGTCCTGAAAATACGCACACCCGTCCACGCGAGGCCATGGCCCGCATCACGTCTGATATGTAGGCCGCCGGCGTGGCGAGAATGGCGACATCGGCTCCCCTTCCAGACGTAAGCCCTGCGACCTCGTCGGTCAGCCCTTCGGAGGGCTCGAGCACTTCAGCGCCAAACCGTTCGACGAGCTTCCGCCTTGCCTCCATCGGTTCCACGACTATCGCGCGTGCGCCGTACGATAGGGCAAGCATGGCATGAAGCATCCCCATGGGTCCTGCACCGATTATCAGGACCGTCTCACCCTCCGACACGCGGCACATATCCTGGGCATGCACGCAGCATGCGAGGGGCTCGGTCAGACTGGCCGCTTCCGCACTAACGCCGGCCGGTACGGCATTGAGCCCGACCAGGGCGCTCTCCGGAGGTATGGCCATGTACTGGGCGAACCCGCCGTCACGGTTGAAGCCGAATATGCCCTGTTGTTGGCACATGTTGTCGTTCCCGCTTCGGCAGGAACGACACGTGCCACACACCAGTCCTGGCCATACTTGCACCCTTGCACCCTCTGTAGGCACCTCAGGGGCATCGGTCTCCACTACCCTACCGACCACCTCGTGCCCAAGTATGCGCGGGTAGGAAAGATCGCGATGTCCGATCCTGAACATCTTTATGTCCGACGGACAGATCGCACAGGCTTCGACACGAACCAGCGCCCCACCCTCTGGGCAGGATGCATCCTCGACCTCCTGAACGGTCAAATTTCCAGGTGCCTTCAGCACTGCCGCCCTCATCGATCGACCTCAATTGGATGATATGTCCAACTTCAGATGAAGGGGGCTATTATTAAGCCTTTACGGGGCTGTTTTCATGTTGGATGTATAATCCAACATGGTCTGGTCATTGGATATAATATGCAAATCTAGATATTAAACGGCATCCTCCAGCAGCTCTCCGTTCCTGCGAACCGTGTAGGAGCGCACCGTGGCAGCCG
>LFRW01000011.1 GCA_001512965.1 Methanomicrobia archaeon DTU008 | reverse complement strand
CGGACGTTGGCAACGAGATACAGGGCGATGAGGTCACCTTCGACATACTCCTCAGCCTGGACCAGATAAGGAGCTAATCGCCTGAATGGAAAAACGAGGGACGGTCCCGTCCCTCCCTTTAATCATCCAAGTCAGGGGGGAAGACTATCGCCATTAGACGTGGAACCGCAGTGCTGATCGCAGGAACGGCAATGCTCATCGTGGTAGTGCTCTCCCTCCTGGCTGGTTACAGTTACGATACGGTTGCCTCGGGGAGCATGGCCCCGGAGATCGGCGTTGGAGACCTGTTGATCTCTGGCCCTGTCGACCCGGAGGATATCGAGGTTGGCGATGTGATCATATTCCACTCACCGCACGGCATGCACATTTGCCATAGGGTGATCTCGGTAGATCATGAAGCCGGGACCGTCCGGACCAAGGGGGATGCGAACGATGCCCCTGATCCCTATACCACTCCCTTCAACCGCATCGAGGGGAAGGTCATAGGGAACGTTCCCAACCTGGGTTACGTCGCATCGTTCCTGAGCAGTATCCATGGACTCATGGCCATCGCCGCAATCGGCATCGCCCTCTTCCTGTTCGGGGGATCGAACGGTAAAGATGATGCGCGTGGCAAGGACAAGGGATAGATGTCATGTCGAAACCGCTGGCAATGCTCATCGTGACGGTGTTTTCCCTTAACGTCATGATCGGTCTGGGGGTCCACTGCCACTTCACGGATCAGACGTCCATCACTGAGAACATGTTCTATGCCTATCGCCCAGGGATGTGGAGGCAGACCACCATGACGGACTTCCAGAGTGGCGCCTTCGACGGCACCGAGGTTCGATCGCCGGGAAGCGTCACACTGTCAAGTGGCATGGCGGGCGATCCCGTCCCCATGATATACGCTCTGGTCGGCCAGGGCTCGAAGCACCTCTACCAGTACTCCATCCAGGATGATGCATGGACCAGGGGCCCTGACGCACCTGGCGAGCTGTCGCCTGGAGGCGATGTGGTATCGGACGGGGACAGGTACCTGTACGTCCTGCAGGGAGGCGGTAGCAGCACGTTCTGGAGGTTCGACGCATATCAGGGCACGTGGAGCGTGATGAGGAGCACCCCCGGTCCGGTGAACGCCGGCTCCGACATGTTCTACTCCGACGGTATAATCTATGCCCTCCAGGGCGGTGGAAGCAAGGCGGTCTGGTCGTACGACGTCCAGCGGAACGAGTGGGCAGAGGTTCCGGTCGAGCGAACGTACGCCATGGGCCCGGGCTCGAGCATCGTGGCGGGAGGCTCGAGACTATATGTCATCCGGCCGGACTCCCCCAGCCTGATATCGGTGTCCAAGAGCGGAGGGAGGTGGAGCGACTCCTTCTATACGCCTCCAGGTACCATCGTCGGCCCTGGCTCGGACATGGTGGTCACACCTGATCAGGGAAGCGGGAAGCCTCTCATCTTCGCACTCTTCGGAGGCGGCACCAATGTGTTCCAGGCGAACTCGGTCGAGTCCAATGGTAAATGGATCGCCTACGCCAGCCCGCCCTCCCCCATCGCCGCAGGCGGCGGTCTGATCCATGTCGGGGGAGCCTCCGGACACATGTACGCCCTGGCCGGAGGTTCGTCGGACGGTTTCTATCGCTGGACCTATACGCAGGGCATGAAGGAGCCGGGACCGGCATGGTCGACACTGTCCTCGATCCCCGAGAATGTTGGCGACGGCGGCGGCCTGGCCTTTGCGAACGGGCGGCTGGCCAGTGGCCATCTCGATGGGCATTACACCTCCAGCGTCTTCGACAGCGGCAAGGAGAGGGAGGTCTTGGATTCCATCGTATATGACGTGACCCTGCCCACTAGCGGGCAGGATGTGACCATGTACGTACGAGCGTCCGATGATGCGGCAAGCATATCGGCGATGCCGTGGACCATGCTTCCGGCCAGCATACTCGTTTCGGCAGGGTCGGGAGATTACACGCTCTATGCCGACCTCCACGGCATCATCGGGCGATATGTCCAGTATATGTTCCATATGCAGACTGTCGATCCGGCTACCGCACCGTTCCTGCACGAGGTTCGTCTCTACCACATGGCCGTTTGACCCGGAGCCCCATTAACGTTCGCCTTGGCATCAGCAGCGGCGACCTTCAAGAACATGAGACCCCGTCGAAAATGTCATGCTCGGTAATCATCTGGACCTCATCGCTTTCAAGGCAGATATGACGGGAGGTCATGCTATCATCGATGATCCGAAACGGCCGTTCGATAACCGCGGTAGAATGGATCTGGAGATCGATAGATGATGGGAAAGAAAGGAAGCGCCGCTCGGAAAGGAGCTGCATACCAAGCGAATGTTCGCTTCCCGCGGCGTTTTTTCGATACCATTCAGGACAATAGAACATCGTCAGGCAGCTTGTCCTTCTTCGCCTGATATGCCGCACGGATGTAGGGGGCGGCTTCGGCCGGCGATCCAGACAGATATGTCTTGCCGTCTCGAGCCTCTGCCTTGACAGTGATCCTGTTAGCGAGCCAGACATCAGAACATAGGAACCGCGCCTGTTCCTGGACCATCTGCTCCGGGGGCATCGGTGGCGCCACTTGCTCCACTTCCGCCACGGGCGCGGCGGCAACCGTCTCGGCCGGCGCTGACGATGGCATGACAGGCTCCGTCATAGCAGGGCTGGCTTCCTTCTGCTTCACGCCTCCGCCGAAGAATCGGCGCAGTTTTTGCATAACACCTTCCTTTGACTCCATGGATGATTCCTCGCCAGGCCGATGCACACTTCTCCTTTTTAATTATTGGGAAACGAAATCATTTTTTACGAACGTTCGCTCTCTAACGTCTTGCTGATCGTCGAACAATGATGTTTTTCGCCGATGATCTGCATGTTTCGCATCAAGAACCGTGTGATATGCCTGAGAAAGCATTTGAGGGATCCAGTGGGAGTGCGTGATGAGCTCAAGTTCAAAAATATCGTGCGAAAATGATGCGTCGCCATGCAAGCTGCCCGATCCATCCGACCGTTCTCATGGATCCCAGATGCCGTCCTCCCCCAGCGCCCTATCGCGTCCTCTGGAGAACATGGCGACCATCATGATCGCTTGAGCGGTAGATGGTAGATATGGGTGGAGACCGCCATGCCCACCAGAACGAGAATGGGAAGGATGAAGGGCGGCAGGTGGAAATAGAGGAAGGAAACGCCCAGAGAGGTCCATAGGAATGCGGTGGAAACGAGCCTCACCCTCCATGAGATCCCCCTTCCGGATTCATAGTCTGACAATATCTGGCCGAACAGTCGGTTGCTGACCAATGCCTGATGCATCCTCCTCGAGCCCCTCAGGTAGCAGGCGGCCGATGCCAGGACCAATGGGGTGGTGGGCAGCAACGGGAGGAACAGCCCGATGACGCCGAATACAAGGGCCGTGGTCCCTAGAACGTTCCACATCAACCGTTTGGTCGCGGTGAGGGTGTCCGTCTTGCACCGGACGATCTCCGTTCGGGACACTTTCTCTACCGCCTCGCCCTCCGCCCTCATCCCCATCTCGATCTTGTGGCTCCATTCCTTCATGTGATATATCTTCCCACCGCTCGCTTGTCAATGATGGATAAAATAGGAAAGAGGTTTTGGCTCATCTCGAACGGAGCTCAATACGGGAGAGAGGGTTGAGAAGGCGGAGAGGGCTGCCCCATCGGCGTGCCCATAGCTCTGCTGAATGTCTCCTCCAGCGAGTCGCAGCTCTGGTTCATTACGTTGAACTCGCCTCGGATCTCCCCCATGGGATTGGCCTCGGTGTGGAAGTTCACGTAGGCTGTCTGGTCCTCCATCATGTCCAGCAGATCGGACATCGACTTCCCTTCCATCGGTCCGACGAAGTCCTCCTCCGTGAAGGTGCCGATGACGAGCAGGCCATCCGTCTCACCAGGCTTCACCATGGGCTGCGTGCTCCCCTCGGGGAAGAGCCACACGACGGACGGACCCGTGTCGTTCCCGGCCTCGACGGCATGTATGTGCCCCTGGTTCACGTCGGTCAGGTTGGCCACGTAGACCATGTAGCACATCTCGCTCATATCCTCGTTCAGCCAGAAGATGGCCAGGCCTGTTGCGTCCGTCTCTATCGGCTCGGGCTTCTCAAGATCCCCGGTCATGGGGACCACCACTCCCTGCTTCCACTCCTGCGTCCGTTCCTGAGCCTGGGCACCGACCGTCATCATGGCGCCTGCCAGCGCCATCAAGGCGGCCAATGCCATCACTGCTACTACGGCGACTATCCTTCCCTTCATAGCAAGGCTCCCGGAACGGCCTCGCAGCCCTTCCATGAAGTAAGTTGCCGGTCATTGCAGCGGCCGTGCTCCTTCAACATCCGAGATTACGTCAACGACCTGGAGGGCGGATGATGGGACGGTTCGATATGGGCCTTAAAGCCGACCTTGTTCGATGGCCAACTTGGCCTTCTGGAATACCTCGGTCAGCTTCTCCACCGTGGGCACGCCTCCCCACAGCTGCAGGGACCGATTGATGAAGAGCGCTGGCGAGACGGCCTGTCCATACTTGTTGAACAACGGCATGATCTCGCTCATGTAGGTATGCTGATTGGTCATGCGCGCCTCGGTGGCATGGACCACTTCGAGCTCATAATCCACCCCGGCGGCAGCGGCCGCCTCCCTTATGTTGTCCACGTACCGCTTGTCATGCACGGCCAGCGTCGGGTTGCAGCAAGCGAAGGACAATATTGCCAGCCTCATCTTTGCCATGTGAACGGCCTCCATTCATTCGTACAGCTCGCGGCCGACCTTGCGCAGATTGTCGACGCCGTAGATGTCGCTCTCGAACAGCGGGACCTCGGCGCGTATCAGGTCCTTGAACTTCTCCTCGATCAATGCCAGGTACTTGTCCTGGGTGGCCCTCCTGCGCTCGAGGAACCAGTTGCCCTGCAGCACCTCGCGGGGGATGACCTCGTTTATGATCACCGAGCGCACATGGATGCCGAACGTTCTCAGGTCATCGGCCGCTCTCTCCGTCTCATCGACCGGAAGCTTCTCCGGCAGCAGGACCAGGTTGAAGGCCGACGTTTCGGCGTCCGACAGGGCCTTGACGGCCGCATCGTACCTATCCTTCTCCTTCCTCAGGTCGGCGATCATGTTCTCATCATAGATGAAACCGAGAGCCTCTGACATCTCCTTTCGGCTCTCGATCTGATTGGCAATGTAACTGGACCAGTCGAACGGCATGCTCAGCTCTCTCAGGGTGTGTCCGGTGGGTGCCGTGTCGAAGACCACCTTGTCATGCTCGGTATCCCCCATGTAGCTGACGAACTGATCGAAGGTGGCTATCTCCTCAGTGCAGGGAGTGCTCAGCAGTTCGCTCCCGAACAGTGTGGAGAAGCCTTCCATCATCTCGTTCATGCGCGTCTGGAACACTCCCATGGCCTTCTTGGGGTTGATGTTGAGCCCGTAGAGGTTGCCCGTATCTCCAATGGATACGACCTCCGTCTCGGAGATGTCCTGCTCGTATATCGCCGATAGGCTTATGGTGGGGTCCGTCGCAACGATGAGCGTCTTGTACCCTTGATCGGCCAGCCATGTCGCCGTGGCGGAGGCCATGGTGGTCTTCCCGACGCCTCCCTTGCCCCCGAAGAAAAGGAACTTCTTGCTCTCAACGAGCTCCCTCATGTTGGACGGTTTCATATAGATCCTCTCCCCGCATATGCCGCCCGCGCCTTTTAAACCCTACACCGTGTGAAATGGTCCGGCGATACCGTTGGACGGATGGAGAATGGAGTCGTGCGGACTCCATGGCCAGACCAAATAGTTGACTGGTGGAATATTTTAAATAAAATTGTGTTTTTCGTTCCTCAACTAGACTTGCCATCTCCTCAATATGTCAGTTTGTGAGGGATAGATATCGGAAATGACTGCCGTATGATGAAAGGGCGACATGGGCGCCCGGGTCGCGGAGACCGGTCATCCCACCTTGTTCTTCTCATCCACCGACGGATGGATATGACATCTATGAAGCGGATGGTATGGTCTCAAGAGGATCCGAGATGATCGACGTTCGCGTTATGGAGGTAGAGTCGACCGATGGATGAGTATCGCGTAGTCATCGACATGGCAATTCTGCTCCTCATCTCGGGAGTCTTCGCCGTGGTGTTCGCCAAGATCAAGATGCCTCCCATCCTGGGATACATCACCGCCGGCATCATCATCGGTCCGTCCATGTTCCCCGAGATCTGGGTGGAAGGGAGCACGGTATCCCTCCTGTCCAGTCTGGGTATCGTACTTCTCCTCTTCTACATCGGCCTGGAGACCGATATCAGCAAGTTGAAGACCACAGGATCGAAGATCCTGATCATCGTCCTGATACAGATGCCCATCATGGTGGCCATCGGCTACATACTGGGAATCATGCTGGGGATGGACTTCGTACAGTCCATATTCCTTGGTGCGATCATCTCCGGTACCAGCACGGCGGTCGTCGTGGGGGTTCTCAAGACCGCCAAGCATATCGACGCCGACATGGCCAAGCTGATCGTGACGATCACCATCTTCGAAGATGTTGGCCAGGTCCTCATCCTCACCATGGCGGCGCCCCTTCTCGCCGGGGACACGCCAGCTCTCGGTTCCACGGTGAACATGATCATAGGCCTGATACTGTTCATCGGCATGAGCGTGGTCTTCGGCATGACCCTGGTGCCCCGCCTGATCAACTGGATCGGGAAGAGGTATTCGCCCGAGATCGTCCTCATCGTCTCCGTCGGCCTATGCTTCGCCATGGCGGCCATCTCGGCCGCGATCGGCCTGGACGTGGCTATCGGCGCGTTCATCATGGGCATGATGATCGCCCTCTCCAAGTTCGGTCATAAGCTGATGCAGAAGGTGGAGCCTGCCAAGGAGCTGTTCATGGCGGTGTTCTTCATCAGCATCGGCATGCAGGTCAGCCCCGGCCTGATCTTCGACAACATCGTTCTAGCTGCGATCATTGCTATTGTCTTCATCGCGTCCAAGACGGTGACCATCTTCCTCGGCGCATACCTGGTCAACATGACCGCACGAGACAGCCTCATAGTCGCCACCAGCCTGCTCGCGATGGGTGAGTTCGCCTTCATCATCGCCAAGGCCGCGCTGGACGCCGGCGTGGTGAGCGATGGCTTCTATGCCGCGGTCATCGGGGCGGCCCTCATAAGCATGTTCGTCGCTCCGGTCATCACCAAGGTCCAGCCGAAGATGTTCCACGGCATCGTGCGCATGCTCCCCAACAGGATAGTTTGCTCGCTTCGCGCCATCGACGAGGTGCATGCCTCCGCATCCAATGGCCTGAGCAAGGATTCCCCGGCCAGGAAGGGCATCAAGAACGCCATCTTCCTCATCTTCATCGACGCCATAGTCCTCGTCAGCGTGATGCTGGCGTTCAACCTTGCCGAGGGATACACCAACATGTTCGAGGATGTCGCCTCTGGCCTCAACCTCCTAGGTGAGGAACTGTTGCTGATCCTGCTTGTGATCGTCCTGGCGCCGGTCATCTATAACATGTTCGTCAACGTGAGGAAGATCGCACGTCAACTGACCGTACTTGCGGTGGAATCGCCCCGCGGTGTCGGCAGCAACCCGCTGGTCGTCTACAAGATCTTCGTCAGCCTGGCATATGCGGCCTTGATCATGGTCATACTGGTGCTGATCATACCCTTGATGCCCAACCTGATCATGGTTGGGCCACTGGGTCTGATCGTCTCCCTGTTCGCCGGCCTGATCATACTTGCCCTTGCATGGGATACCATCAGCTGCGTGTACGTCAGGTTCTGCGCGATGGTCGCCGGCACGATCCAGGACGATAATGAGATGGAGAAGAAGTGAGGCGATGGACGCCTCGAAGAAAGTTCGGAGAGATCACTCGATCGGTTCGAAGTCCGACTTGGGGGCACCGCACATGGGGCACACCCAATCATCAGGAAGGTCCTCGAACGCGGTCCCTGGCGGGATGCCTGACAGGTCGTCCCCGACCGCGGGATCGTACTCGTAGCCGCATACCAGGCAGCGCCACTTCTTCACTGCCTCGCCCCCATCTGCGCCATCATCCTCTCGACCTCGGCCTTGTATCGCTCGTGGATGAGCGTGCTGTCGAACTCTTCGAACCGGGCTAACATGTCGTCGCTTTCCTCCTTCGAAAGGTATTTCATCGCTACCGGGAAGAACATCTTGTCCTCCCGCCTAATATGGTCCGGATAGATCTGAGAGAGCGTGTCCAGTATCCTCACCACATCGTCCACGGCTCCCTGTTCGCCGCGGCGGAAGGATTCCAGCAGCTCGGTGAGCTCGGCCGTCAGAGCCCTCGACCTGCGGTGATCGTCTATCAGGACGGACATCATTTCGCGGTGCTCCTCATCCATGTCCTTCCCCTCGAGGTAGCTGAAGAGGATCTCTTCCTCCTTCCCATGGTGGCAACGGTCGGCATAGATCCTCATGAAGTCGATCATGCTGGTGAGAAGCGGCAGGTCCAGCTTTCCGCCGGAGCGGATGATCTCGCTCTCCTTCTCGATCAACGATACGGCCTGTTCGATGAGACGATGCTCTATCATTAGAGGGCCAGCGGGCAGCATGTCACAGTAGATGGGATGGATCGTTGATAAATCTGAGCATCTTGCGTCAACGGCCGAAGAGCGCGACCGTCTCCCCATACTCGGAATATCTTCCGTCGAGGGCCTTCAAGAGCTCCGCCCTGGTCGCCCCTGGCTGCAGGTCGAGCGGGGCGTCATAGCCATAGACCTTCAGCTCATACCTGTGGATCTGTCCGCGGGGAGGGCACGGCCCTTCGTAGCCGATCTCGCCACCGGTCGTGGAGCCCTGCACCGCCCCCTCCAGCTCCGGCGGGCGCTCCACCTTGCTGATGTTCTCCGGGATCTCCCCCCTGGCCGGAACGTTCCATATGACCCAGTGGACGAACGGCCTCTCAGGGGCGTCATGGTCCTCAAGTAGGATCGCGAGGAACGGCTGCGTCATCCCATCGATGCGCACCCTGGGAGAGACGTCCTCGCCCTTGCATGTGAATCTTTTCGGAAAGCGGTCGAAATCCATCCTCACGATGAGTTCTTCATGCGTCGTCACGTTCGCCATTTGCTCACCTCATGGCGCCTTCCCGGGAATGTTCTTCCCGGATGGGTGTTCGTATGTAACGATGGCTTCACCATACTGGAGGATGTGTCCCTCGAGCGCCTTCTCCAGGTCTCTGCCGGTGGCGCCCGGCTTCAGGTCCAGCTCATCGTTCACGCCGAACACGCGAAAGCGGTACCGCCTCTTGGC
>LFRW01000023.1:2029-56242 GCA_001512965.1 Methanomicrobia archaeon DTU008 | reverse complement strand
TATAAAATAGATTTGGTTCTCCTAAAAATCAGATGTCCCGGAACGGGGCTATGTCGCAGCAGCGGCATTCTGGACACATGGTCCTTACCGTGTGGGTGTCCAGCCCGTGCTCCTGAAGGATCCTCTTGTGCTCCCTGGCGAGGTGCAGCAGCCTCTCTGGCTGGACAGGCGTCAGGTGGCCGAGGGCCTCCTCCATCGCCTGGCGGTTCATGTCGTTCAATCTAAGAGGTCGCAGAGTGGCTATGCATCCCATCCTGGCCAATTCGGCCACCCCTTCCAACAGGTTCTCGTCGCTCTCCCCCATGCCGAAGATGATGTTGGAGGTGACCCTTCCTCTGCCGAACACGCTCACCGCATAGGCTATCGACCTGAGGATCCAGTCAAGGTCCAGGTCCCCGCACACCTTTACGAAGATGTCCCTGTCATATGTCTCGATGTTCAACTTGATCTCGTCTGCGCCAGCCTCCTTCAACGCATCGATCTGGTCCAGCCGATCCACGTAAGGCTCCACGCCTATCGACATGCTGGGGAACGCCTCCCTGATGCGCCTCACGACCTCGATCATGCGTTCGACCGTTTCCTGAGGTGACGAGACCACGGCGGATGTCAGGGCCACCCCCTTCAGGCCACCCCTTTCATTCGCCTTCTGCACCATCTCGACGATCCGGTCCGCATCCAGCGACTTGGTTATCCTCTTGTCGAGGCGGGGCGAGGTGCAGAACTTGCAGGCGTATATGCATTCGGTGGACAGGTTGAAGAAGGCCTGCTCCGGGGCGTGATGGAGGGTCGGCTGGAACTCAACGTCGCTCACCAGCACCTCTCCCTCATGGACTATGGAGTAGCGTTCTCCGTCCCTCACGAGCTCGAAGTCTCCCGCATCGTAGGAGATCGCCTTCTTGACCCTCGTGCCGCCGAAACAGAACACCATGCTGGCGGAACCGGCGCCGGGGCCTGCAGTGGAGCGGGAGAGGGGGAACGGGGGCCTGAAGTCCGCGGGCACCTTCACCGCTCCGCCCGTCAGAAGCTTGGCCTTCTTCAAGGCTGTCAGCTGACCCTCTTCCACCTCACTCCCTCCGAGGTGTCCTGCAATTCGATCCCGCTCGTCTTAAGGCCGTCCCTTATCCTGTCCGCAAGGTCGTACAGCTTGCGCTTCCGGAGCTCGTTCCGGACATCTATCAGCAGCTCCACAAGCTCCCCGGACCGGTCCTCGGCCTCCGTGACCGGAGCAGGCAGTATTCCGAACACCTGGTCCACCTCCTCCATGACGCCGATGACGTTTTCAGCCCCTTGCTTGCTGAGCCTGCCCTCGGAGAGGAGCCTGTTCACGTCGCGGACCAGTTCGAAGAGCGCCGAGATGGCAGCCCTTGAATTGAGATCGTCGTCCATCGATGCGATGAACTCATCGCGGAACGCGTCCACTTCCGTGGAGGCGTCATAGTCTCCCTTCGCCGATTCCCTGGCGGCCTGCAGTTCCGAATATGTGTTGTGCAGCCTGCGAAGGCTGGCGGCGGCCTCATCAAGGGCCTCGGGAGAGAACACCTGGGGACCGCGGTAATGTGCGGAGAGGAAGTAGAACCGGATCTCCTCCCTGCTGTAGCTTTTCAACACCTCCCGTACGGTGAAGAAGTTGCCGGCGGACTTGGCCATCTTGGCTCCCTGCACCTGCAGCATGCCATGATGCACCCAATAGCAGGAGAGAGGTTTCCCGTTGGCCGCCTCGGATTGCAGGATCTCGTTCTCGTGATGCGGGAAGATCAGGTCGTTCCCCCCGCCATGGATGTCGATCGTCTCGCCCAGATGCCGTGTGCACATGGCCGAGCACTCTATGTGCCATCCCGGCCGGCCCTTTCCCCATGGGGAGTCCCACGATATCTCCCCTGGCTTGGCCGCCTTCCACAGGGCGAAGTCATAGGGATGGCGCTTGGCCTCGTTGACCTCCACCCGGGCGCCCGCCTGCATGTCCTCCAGGCGCTGTCCCGTGAGGCGTCCGTAATCCTCCACCTTCTCCACGGAGAAATATACGCTGCCATCCTCGCTGACGTATCCATAGCCATTGTCGATGATCTTCTGGATCATGTCGATGATGTCGCCTATGCTCTCCGAAGCCTTGGGATATTCATCCGCCCGGCGGACGCCCAGCCGGTCGATGTCCTCGAAGTAGCGTTGGATGTACATCGATGACAGTTCGAGAGGGTCCATGCCCTTCTCGGCCGCCCTGTTGATGATCTTGTCATCCACGTCGGTGAAGTTGGTGACATGCTTGACATAGTAACCGCGGTAGCGGAGGTATCGTGCGATCATGTCGAACACTATGGCCGAGCGGGCGTGCCCCATGTGCATGTCATCGTACACCGTGACGCCGCACACGTACATCCGGACCTTGCGGTCATCGAGCGGCACGAACTCCTCTTCCTTCTTCGACAACGTGTTGTATATTCGCAGCGTCACCTTATCCCTCGGAATCTCTGGGCTGTAATATCCCCAGTAGTAGTTATGGTTTCTTCAGGCTATCCTCGAGGGAGTCTATCCTCTTCTCCAGGGAATCTATCGCGGAGCAGATGTCGGTGAGGGTCTCCCAAAGAGGGTCGGGTAGGTTCTCTTGCCTCACCCTCTGTAGGCGGTCCCGTTCACACTTGTTCTTCTGAACGACCTTTCCGGGTATGCCAACCACGGTGACGTTCGGCGGTACGTCCTTGACCACGACAGAGCCGGCGCCGATCTTCACGTTCTCCCCTATCGTGATGTCGCCCAGTACGGTTGCGTGAGCTCCGATTATCACGTTGTCCTTGATCGTCGGATGCCGTTTCCCCTTGGCCGTGGAGACCCCACCTAGGGTGACGCCCTGGAAGATGCTGACGTTGTTCCCGATGATGGCGGTCTCGCCGATCACCACCCCTGTCGCATGATCGATGAACACCCCCTTGCCGAAGGTCGCCCCGGGATGTATGTCCGCGCCGGTCAGCACGCGGGACCAGTAGTTGATCAGGCGGGCCAGCTTGTACTGGCCCTTGAGGTACAGTCGGTGAGAGACGCGATGGAGGAGGAGCGCGTGGAGGCCCTGGCTGAACATCAGGGCTTCGGAGAACGATTTCGGGGCGGGATCCCTCTCCAGCACCGTGTAGACGTCTTCCTTCCAGCTCATGTCAGTCCATCGAGAATAGATCTGTGCTTAGATATCTTTCTCCAGTGTCCGCCAGGAGGACCACCACCTTGGCCTCCGGGCCAAGCTCCTTGGCGACGTTCAGGGCGCCGCACAGGGCCGCTCCGGAAGATATTCCGCATAGGATGCCCTCCTTCCGGGCAAGCTCCCTGGCGTGCCTGATGGCCTCCATGTCATCAACCTGAAGGATATGGTCAATCAGCGAGAGGTCGCATGTGTCCGGGACGAAGCCGGCGCCTATCCCCTGGATCCTATGCGGCCCCGGCTTCCCGCCTGAGAGCACGGGGGATGCGGACGGCTCCACCGCCACAAGTTCGACGTCGCAGTTCCTCTCCTTGATCGCCCTTCCCACCCCGGTTATCGTCCCGCCTGTACCAACGGCCGATACGAAGGCGTCAAGGTCAGGCAGGTCCGCAAGTATCTCCTCGGCGGTGGTTCGGTGATGGGCCTCCGGATTGGCCGGGTTCTGGAACTGTTGAGGCATGAACGCGTCGGAATCGGACCGCAGTATCTCCTCCGCCCTGGATATCGCTCCCTTCATGCCGTCCTTCCCGGGCGTGAGGACCACCTCCGCGCCGAATGCTGCCATGAGGCGCCGGCGCTCCACGCTCATGGTCTCTGGCATGGTTATGACCAGACGATAGCCCTTGGCCGCACAGACCATGGCGAGGCCGATGCCAGTGTTGCCTGATGTGGGCTCCACGACGAACATTCCGGGGCGGAGCTTGCCGTCCCTCTCCGCGGCCTCGATCATAGATAGCGCGACGCGGTCCTTCACCGAGTGCATGGGGTTGAACGATTCCAGCTTGGCATAGACCTTGGCGCTTCGCTCGCCGACGATCCTGTTCAACCTCACCATCGGCGTATGGCCGACAGCTTCCAGGATGTTCTGGTACAGCATTGCCTCACCGAACAAGGGAACACATCAGGGACCTATTATCATTTCTCAGGGAAAAGGGTCGGCGGCCGTCGATGGCCGTCAAGGCCCCATCGAACCTGTAGGTCCGACGTGCTTGATGATGAGCGCATTCCGATGGACGGTCCGGTCGGGGGCGGGATCACGAGAGGCGACCGAGGCAGGACAAGGGACGGTAAGGACGTGGTAAGGAAAAGTGGGGCCGGGACCGAGATTTGAACTCGGGTGTACGGATATCTGCCTCGGACCGAAGCCCCAGGGGCTGCAGTCCGCCACATGGCCGCTCTGTCATCCCGGCGTCGACCGTTAATTCAGCTAGGTCTAAATAAGCTTATCTTCTATCAAAATTCCACATCAAAATAATTCCGAACATTAAGAACATTTAAGAGAGGCGGTTCATTGGCTGGAACATGCTTCCCGGGCATTGCAAGGACGTGGCGGTGAAATGGGTCGACTTCGAACTGACAGCGGAGAACATCGATCGCGAGATCCAGGGGAAGAAGGCATACACCAGATGCGACCACTATGTGCTGCGGAATGGGGATGAGGCCGCGGTGGTCGCGATAAGCAAGGCGGAAGGCATGGAGCTGTTCCGCCCCATCATCGATCACAGGATCGTCGCATTGCCTGAGGATATCGATATCGTCGTCGACCCTTCAATCGATGTGATAAATCCATCCAGCATGGCCAGGGTCGCCGAGCGACACCCCGGCCGGACCGTGGTGGTGGAGGGGCTGTTCGGCCATGTGTCATTCGTCAGGCCCGATGAGATAGTCCGCCTGGAGGTCCTTGACGTGGTGCCTCCAAGTCCGTCTAAACTATCCGTCCTGGTGGAGAGGGCGCTCGACGCCGGACTCGTCCATCATCCAGTCGTGCCCAGGTACACCGAGGTCGATCTCAACGAACTTGCATCCGGGATCGCCACGCCGGCGATCGTCTTCCCCTGCGAAGCTTCCGGGCTGACCTCTGACAGAAGGATATACTATCTCGACCAGGTCCCCGATGTCGATGAGGAGACCACCCTGGTGGGCTGCGACCTATCCGGCCGCATCTTTCGCACCCTATACCGCAGGGACATCACCAGGGTCGAGATGTGCCCTCAGGAGCTTGCACCGCGCGACGGGCGCAAGCGCCTCGTGAAATGCTGCCGCGTCAGGGAAGGGTATCAGCTCAAGGGGGACCTGGCGGTGGTGCCGTGGGGAGCCACGGTGGAAGAGGTGGCGGACGCCATCAACGCCCTGTTATCGACGACGGCTTAGCTCCCTTGCCCTGGCCATGGCGCAGAAGCCTTCCTCTCCCCTCCCCATCTTCATCAGAAGCTCGGCGGCCAGATACCACGCGTCCTCGTCCTCGGGATCCTCGATCAGGCGATCCTCGACCAGTTGCAGCGCGATCCGGGTCTGCCCCCTGGCCATGAACTCGCGGGCCCTCTGAACGGGGTTCTTGGTCCGTTCATTGTAATCGGCCATCGCCTCCTGTGCCCCCTTGACGATCTCGTCGAGGGCGTAGCGGGACAGCCATGGATATCTGGCGCTGAGGGTGCGGCGGAACCTCTCCACCTCCTCCGGCACCAGCTCCGTGGTCCTGCCCCGGAACATGCGCCTGGGCACGTTGATCTCAAGATTGCCATGGTACATCTTGATGAAGTTGGGATTATCCTGGGAACGGGCGACCCGCTTCACGTCGGCATGTAAGCCCGAACGAATAGAAGTCAACTTCCCTCGCTGACCCCTAGGATGCCAGGACAGGTCATCCTCGAGGTCGGCCCATGATGCTCGGGTTCATTGTTCAATATGCGTCCTCTCTACCCGCTCATTCTAGATGTTCACCGGTCCCATCGAGCTTGTATCAATCGCAATGATGGAGCGATGCCTTCGATTATATCATCAGGTCGGTGCAATATGGTCGAATGATGAAGGGCGCGCTCATCACGGTCATCGTCTCCCTGATCCTCATCCTATCGGTCGGTTCCTCGATGGCACAGCCGCTGCCATCGGCGGAGCTGGACACACGTGAGGTCCATACGAACTTCATGGAGGCCTTCACGGCAACGGTCCGCAACCAGGGTAGCGAGGACATGGTCGTCACAAGGGTGAGCGTCACCATCGACTGGCCTGGCTGGGCGCCGACATCATACCCCATCTTCGAGGGGCGCGAGGTCATCCCGGCGGGGGGTGAGAGGGTCTTCACCGGCCCGGCCATACGGATGCCGCAGACGGAAGCGGGCACCTACCATGCCTTCCTCGCAGTGGTGTTCGAGATGCCATATGGCCAGCAGGAAACACGTTTCGAGACGTCGGTGAGCATATCCGACTGGGGGATACGGCCAGGGGGCGTGCCGGAATACGTCGCCGTTCCTATATCGATCGCCGCCCTGATGCTTCTCATCACGGCCGCCTTCTTCAGGCTGGAGAGGGCGACGGGATGGCCGCCCTTCCGGGCCGTGCCGCGTCATCGCCAGAAGCGTCGAACGTAGGCATATGCGACATATGTGATGGCGAAAACGGTAACGAGGGACCCGGCGCCTGCCATAATCAGGTTCGGCAGTATGATCCCGAGAGCGAACAGGACGAGTCCGATGGCCAGGATGAACAATTGGATCTCAAGTTCGCGGCGCTCCCACCATCTCTCGCCCTCCTTGACCATGTACGATCGCGCTCCCAGACGAACGGCAACACCGTTCTCGTTTATCAACCTGACCTGACCGCGTCCATGCGAAGAAGCGTCGGAAATCGTTATTAGGTGAACCTCGTTCATCGGTGCATGGAACAGATCGCCCTGAGTCCATACAATCCCCGCCTGCAGAGGAGCGGCGTCATCGTCTACGACTCCACCCTGCGCGATGGAGAACAAACGCCCGGGGTCGCGTTCACACCCGAACAGAAACTGAAGATCGCGCAGTTGCTGGACGATGCGGGGGTCCATCAGATAGAGGCCGGGTTCCCTGCGGTGTCGGAGAACGAGGTCAGGACCATCAGGGCGATAGCCGACCTTGGCCTGAAGGCCGACATCCTAGGATTGTCCAGGGTGACCAAGGGGGACATCGACGCCGCAGTGGACGCCGGTGTCGACCTCGTCCTGCTTTTCGTAGGCACTTCCGACATCCATCTGCGGTACAAGATGAAGAAGAGCCGCGAGGATGTGCTGTCGATGATCACCGACTCGCTGGACCATTGCCGCGCCAGGGGCGTGAAGGCCGCGGTCAGCGCCGAGGACACGACCCGCACCGACCTTGAGTTCCTCATGCAGGTCTACCGGACCGCCGAGGCCGGCGGGGCGGTGAGGGTAGGTGTGACCGATACTCTGGGCTGCGCAACTCCGGAGGCGATCTCGATGCTCGTCTCCAGGGCCAGGCAGGAGGTCAAGGTCCCGATAGCGCTGCACCTCCACAACGACTACGGGCTCGCCTTGGCGAACGCGTTCGCCGGAGTGAAGGCCGGGGCGACGGCGGTCACGACCACGGTCAACGGCATTGGCGAGAGGGCGGGCAACGTTCCGCTGGAACAGTTCGCGGTGGGGATGAAGTACCTCTACAACAGCGACATCGGCATCGACTGCACCAAGATGAAGGCCTTGTCCGATACCGTCTGCGAGTTCTCTGGCCTCCACAAGCCGAGGAACCAGCCGCTCGTCGGCACCAACGTGTTCGCCCATGAATCAGGGATACATGTGGCGGCGATCCTGAACTGTCCCATGACCTATGAATCGCTCCCGCCCCAGGCGGTCGGTAACGAGAGGCACATCATCATGGGCAAGAAGACCGGCGTGAACTATGTCAAGAAGCGTCTGGTGGACATGAACGTCGATGCCACCGATGAGCAGGCCACCGAGATATGCCGCCGGGTGAAGGAACTGGGGGAACGCATCGGTCGAGTGAGCGACGATCAGTTCGCCCGCATAGTCCACGAGGTCATGGACGCCTAGGCCCTGGTGATGCCGCCGGAAGCGGTGCGCCGGCACCGCCCGAACTCCTTCATGCCCTCGACCTGGACATCGTAGAACACTGGGCCTTCGACGCATACGCGGAAGCCGTCGATCACACAGGAGCCGCACAGGCCAGAGCCGCATTTCATCAATCGCTCGAGGGAGACCTGGCAGCGTACGCCTGCCTCCTTGCATGCAGGCAGCAGATATCGAAGCATTATCTCCGGACCGCAGCCAAGCACCATGTCGTACCTCTTCTCCTTCATCATGCTGGCTGCCAGCGCCACCACCGTGCCATGGAAGCCCAGGCTGCCGTCGTCGGTGGAGACGCGCACGTCCGACGATCGGGACCTGGCCCTCTCCAGGAAGATCACCTCCCCGCCGTCCCTCGCACCGATGGCGACATCCACGGATGACGGGTCGTCGATGGCGTCCAGCACCGGCATGAGCGGGGCCATGCCCACGCCGCCGCCGACGCACAGGATCCTCCCCTTGGGGATCCCCCATCCCTTTCCGTAAGGGCCTCGGACGCCGATGCGGTCGCCCGGCCGAAGCGCCGACAGTGCGGCGGTGGCCTCCCCCACGTTCTTCACCGTGATGCCGGCCAGCTCACCCTGGTAGGACAAAGACATGGGCACTTCATCGACACCGGGGACCCATACCATGACGAACTGTCCCGGGACACCTCCCGGGTGCCTGAACCGGAGGGTCGTGATCCCTCTCCCCTCTCGCACCACTTCCTCGACGCGCACCAGGTCATTCATGGGCCACACCTACTATCTCGGATATGCTGGTCATGCCGTTCTTCTCCAGGTAATCGACCATTCCGTGGGTGACCTCGCGGAAGACGCCAAGCCCCCTCCGGCCCACCCCGCTGCCGATCTGAACGGCGACGGCCCCGGCCATCATGTATTCGAGCGCGTCCCGGGTGCTCTCGATGCCCCCGACGCCCACGATGGGGATGTCCACCTCCTCGTACAGCTCATACACGCATCTCAGTCCTATGCCCTTGATGGCGGGGCCGGACAGCCCCCCGGTGCGGTTGTAAAGCACGGGACGCCTGGCATCCACGGAGATGGCCATCGCCTTGACCGTGTTCACTGCGACGATGGCGTCGCCGCCGCCCTCCTGGACCGCCCTGCCGACATCGATAAGGCGATGGGTGTTGGGCGTGAGCTTTGACAGCACCGGGATGGTGACCGCCTTCTTGACCTCCCTGACGATATCGCGCACCATGTCCGGATCCACGCCTATCTCCATGCCATATCCCTTGGCATGGGGGCACGACATGTTGAGCTCCACCGCCGCCGCCCCGTACCGCTGCATCCGTTCGGCGAGGAATGCGAAATCGTCCGGCGTGGCGGCGAACAGGCTGCCGATCACGGGCGCCGGTCCCTTCACGGCCTCGGCCATCTCCTCCTCGAACGCGTCGATGCCCGGCCCTGGCAGGCCCATCGCGTTGATGTAACCATGATCCAGCACCACCAGGGTGGGGTTGGGATACCCATCCCGGGCCTCGCGCCCGATGGACTTGGTGACCACCGCCCCTGCACCAAGCTCGGCCACACGTCGCATCGATGCGCCTGTCTCGTCCATCACGCCCGACGCGAGCATTGTCGGGTTGCTAAGGTCGAGCCCTGCTATGGACACATGGAGGGAGGTCATCGGATGGCCAATTACAAAACTGGATGATAAGCATTAGGCCGTTCTGACCGTAAGAGGTCCGGATCATGCACATCGCTTAAAAGGAAAGTGAAAGGCTGCATATCGTTCAGTACGTTCATCATGGCCCAGACCGACCATTCGGCCTAATCATGAGCGGCATTTGGATCCAAATGGGACATGCTCATAGGTCTGGCATCAAAAAAGGAAAAATTTTGTTGAAATAAGATCTTGAAAGGGTTTACTTCGGCTCCTCCTTCTCGATCTGGATGGGTTCCTGGAAGTGGGTCTCGCATGCCTCTTCCTCATGCGGCCGCTTGGCATCGGGCGGCAGCGGCGGCTCGCGCCCCTGCTTCCTTAGATAGTCATGTATGGCCTCGTGCAGAGCATCGGCGGCCAGGTTCGAGCAGTGCATCTTCTGCGGCGGCAGCCCTCCCAGTTTTTCCGCGATGTCCCTGCGCGTGATCTTCAGGCCCTCGTCGAGCGTCTTGCCCTTGGCCAGTTCGGTCACCATGCTACTGGTGGCGATGGCCGCCCCGCAGCCGAAGGTCTTGAACTTCACGTCGGTCATCACATCGTTCTCGACCTTGATGTATATCCAGAGTAGATCCCCGCAGTTGTGCACCAGTAGCGAGTCGGTGGTATATGAGTGCTGATCGGCAACCTCGAAGTTGTAAACCGTTCCATTGAAGTGCTGCGTGGTGATACCGGTCAAAGGCGTATGTAAGAAACCATCAGCTATCCAGGAACGCTGATGCTGTGGAATTAGCGAGCAATCGATCCCTAATATATTGCATAGCTTCCTCAGCGAGAGAACATCGCCCACATGAACCCGGTAAGAATCCTTATGGACCGTACCATTTGACTCATACCCATTATCCAGATAGATAGATGGAATGATACCTTGCCTTAGGAGCAGGTTTTTTACCTGTCCTGCAAGCTGTGTCGATATGGTGGTGAAACAGGCGCGGGGGCCTTTTCTGGCTAGGTTGACATATCCATCTCCCTGCCATAGGGCCCTAATGAGATGGACCTGCTTCTCCGGCGGCAAGAACATGATGAAGTCAGGGATGTGTTTATTCTCGGCTCCGGTCCCAAACGTGGCTTCAAAGAACCTAGCCAGGTTTGCACTATCGACAGATATATGGCAAGATTTCTGTTTCGATGATGTTTTTATTGATGCTTTCAATCCAAAAAGGTCTTTAACGATCCGTATCACATCGTTCTGATAATCCACCTCATCTTCATGGAACGTGAAGCATACGTGTGCCTTGGTCACCTTTGTCACCGAGTTTCCTTCTGACAAATAGAAACCCGCAAGTCGTAGGAAATCAGCATCAAGCGGCACCTTCTCTGGCAAATCATGACTGCGATGATCGAACTTTCCATTTGTGATGTTCAATTCGACCATGTCCTGATCTCGGATTTCCTTCATCACTGGATATAGGACGATGTCCCCCCGTTCCAGCTCTTCGGCATGGTACCAGTCGGGCCTTAATGTTTTCATGTTCCTGGTTGATCGATACTTCTGGGTTGGAGGGCGCTTGATAGCGTAAACCAGGTGATCTGGAGTCAGAGTGTTTGAGCCTAGCCGGTTCTTGAAGGTTAGGACAGGCCCATCGTACTGACGTACCGACCTGCGGACTATGTTAGAGAACACGCCTTCATGGGTCAGTACCCTTTCGTTCTCTTCGACGTCCTCGATCACCTGATAGTGATTGTTGAGCTGCACCATGCTTCCGCCAACCAGGCAGGTCGGGTTCCCCACCTGGCCTATTCCATCGGGGTTCTCCATCTCCCCCACGTTGCGGGGGTTGGTGAAGTGGTCCATCACTTCCTTACTGTACTGCGGGCACATCGTATGACACTCCTTCCCCCAGCGGGGACATCTTCCTAAGTCTCTCGATTATCGGCGGTATGGCCTCCAAGAAGCGATCCGCTTCCTCCATGGTGTTGAACTTGCTCAGGCTCAGTCTGAGGGACCCATGGCACTGTTCGTGCCTCAGGCCCAGCGAACGTAGCACATGAGAGGGCTCCAGGCTCTTGGTGGAGCATGCGGAGCCGGTGGACGCGGCGATGCCTTGCATGTCGAGCAACAGCACCATGCCCTCCCCCTCGATGTAATCGAATCGGAAGTTGGCATTGTTGCATAGCCTGCCATCTCCCCTGGGGCCGTTCAGGTAGGACCTCGGCACGGCGGAGAGCGTGCCGTCGATCAGATGGTCGCGTATCCTCTCCATCCGCTCGACGCTCTCATCCATCTCCGCGATGCCCAGCTCGGCCGCCTTCCCCATCCCCACTATTCCGGGGATGTTCTCGGTTGAGGAGCGCAGGCCGCGCTCGTGGCCGCCACCGTAGATGATGGGGCGGAGCTTCACACCCTTTCGGACATACAGGGCCCCCACGCCCTTTGGCCCGTGGAACTTGTGGGCCGACATCGTCAGCAGGTCCACGTTCAACCTCTCCACGTCGACAGGTATCTTGGTCAAGGCCTGCACCGCATCGGTCATGAACAGCGCTCCCTTGTCCTTGGCTATCTCCGCCAGGTCCTTGATGCGCTGTATCGTCCCTATCTCGTTGTTGGCCATCATTATGGAGACCAGCGTCGTCTCGGGCGTCAGGGCGTTCTTGAGGTCCTCCTCTGAGACGAACCCTTCGCTGTCCACGGGAAGATAGGTGACCTTGAAGCCTTGTGCCTCCAGGAACTGGCATGTGTGCAGGACCGCATGATGCTCCACAGAAGACGTGATGATGTGCTTGCCCTTGGACGCATTGGCGAATGCGGCCCCCTGCAGTGCAAGGTTGTCCGATTCCGTGCCGCCCGATGTGAAGATGATGTCCCTGGGGGCAGCGTTCACCGCTTTCGCGACCTGTTCCCTCGCCGCCTCCATCGCATCATAGGCCTCGTGACCGAAGGAATGCAATGAAGATGCATTTCCATACTTCTCGAGAAAATACGGGCGCATCGCGTCCAGCACGCGGTCGTCTACCCGGGTGGTGGCGCTGTTGTCGAAATAAACGCGATCCATCTAACGTCTCCTGCCTAAGATATTGGATTGACGGGATTTATCTTTATTTACGATTGTGAAATCGTGGTACCATCACCGTCGGTGGCCAACGCGTCAAAAGGGTTTCACATCATATATTATGCTGTTCCCTGACAATGGTAATATACTAGCACGGAAAATGCAAGCCGTTCCGATGGACGTAGCAATGATACGAAATGATTTTCCGATATTCTCGTCGGAGGATGGAGACGTCATCTATCTGGACAATGCCTGTCAGACCTTCAGGCCGCGTCAGGTCATCGATGCCATGAACGAGTACTATGAACTGTATCCGGCCTGCGGCGGCCGCTCTGTCCACCGCCTGGCCACCCGCGTGTCCATCAAGCTCGAGGAGGCAAGGGAGAAGGTCGCCCGGTTCATCGGATGCGATGACCCCGATTGCATCATATTCACACGGGGCTGCACCGAGGCGCTCAACATGGTAGCCAAGGGGCGGCTGCTGAAGGATGGGGACCAGGTCCTTACCACCGACATGGAGCATAACAGCAACCATGTGCCATGGCTCCAGCTCGCCAAGTATCAAGATGTAAGGCATCGGATCCTGGAGACCCCGCCGTCGGGCATCTTCGACATGGACCGATTCCGTCATGCCCTGGATGGAACGGCGCTGGTCTCGATGGTCCATACGAACAACATAACGGGAACGAGCGTCCCCGCGAAGGAGATCGTCGAGGAGGCGCATGACCGGGGAGCCCTGGTGTGCTTCGATGGGGCGCAGTCGACCCCGCACCAGAGGATCGACGTGAAGGACCTGGACGTCGACATCTTCGCCTTCTCCGCCCACAAGATGCTCGGTCCCTCCGGAATGGGCGTGCTATACGCGAAGATGGAGGTCCTTGAAAGGATGGAGCCCCTGATCGGGGGAGGAGGAGGCGTCGGCCTGACGACATACGACAGGGCTGAGTTCCTCCCACCGCCGGAGAGGTTCGAATCCGGCCTGATGAACTACTCAGGCATCATCGGGACAGGAGCGGCCGTGGACTACCTCACAGGGGTGGGGATGGATGCGATCCAAGAGCATGAACGTCGATTGAACGACATCGTCACCAGCGGTCTGAAGGACCTGCCTGGCATATCGATATTGCCTCCAGTCGATCCTTCCCTGAGAAGCGGGATCTTCTCGTTCAACCTGCAGAGGATGAGCTCGCATGACATCGCCATGATCATCGACGATATGGCAAAGGTGCTCATCCGCTCGGGCATGCATTGCGTGCATCCTTACTTCATCACGCGCAAGATCGACGGTTGCGCACGGGCATCGTTCTACCTGTACAACACCGAGGACGAGGCCAGAAGGTTCGTTGAGGCCGTGAGGGAGCTTGCTGCGGTCTTCTCGGGATGAGCCGAACCCGAGGTGCTGCTCATGGAGAGGGTCGAAAGGCCAAGGCATCGTTCATGAAAGGTTCGGGGAGGAGCCCCGCTCGATCGAAGGAGGAGGCGGCCATCGACCCCGCTCAAGATAGCGTGACCTCTTCCAGTGTATGATACTCGGGGCCGCATCTCGTTAGGATGCTTCGCTTGAGCCGGATCGTCTTGATCTCCTGCACGCCGAACTCCATATCCTTGCGGTCGTGGATGATCTGTCTGAGGGCTGGATGGGGCGCGTCCGATCTCGCCCTGGCGATGGTGATATGCGGGGCGAATGGACGGGCCTCCCGGGTTATGCCAAGATCGGCAAGCCTCTCGTCGAGCCTCCCCGCGATGGTAGCAAGGGGCAGAACGTCGTTCACGCCCACCCATATCACGCGGATCCTGTTCATGGAAGGGAAGGCGCCCGCCCCCTTGAAGGATATGGTGAACGGCGGTATCCCTCTGGCCGCCTCGCGCAGCACATCGCCTATGGCAGGGACCTTCTTCTCGTCGGTCTCCCCCAGGAACTTCAAGGTGATGTGTATCTGCCCCGGGTCGACGACCTTGAGGGTGGGCTCTGCCCTCTTCAGCGCCGAGGCGAACTCCACGATGTTCTCGTTCCTGTCAAGATCGACGGAAATGAAGGCACGAACGGTCATCTTATCGCCTCGAAATGGCATGACCGAGGTCATCAAGCTATCGTCCTCTTCAGTTTTCGTTTTCTGAATACGAAAACACCCCGACCATCCATTGTGAGAAATGTCATCGGATGCCCTGGTTCGATAACTCTTAAAAAGTGAAGCATGATAAGCCCTACCGCATGATATATGATCTGGTAATCATCGGCGCAGGTCCGGCTGGTCTAACTGCCGGCGTCTACGCGAGCACTCGAAAGCTAAATACCCTCATAATCGATGCGATGGGAGCTGGGGGGCAGCTTGCGAGTCTCTACCCAGAGAAGGGCATCGATAATTATCCAGGATATGTCATGACCGATGCGGGCCAGCTCGCCAATCATCTGGTGAATCATGCCAGGTCGATGGGCTGCGAGTTGCACGAGGGAGAAAGGGCGATAGAGATCCAGGACAAGTCGGGCCATCTTATGGTGGTGACCGACAAGGCGTCATATGAGACGAAGGCCGTCATCATCGCCACCGGCATGGGCCTGTTCAAACCGAAGCGGATAGGGTGCCCCGGAGAGAAGGAGTTCGAAGGCCGTGGAGTATACTACAAGCTCCCCGACCGCGAGACCCTCAAGGACAAGAAGGTCATGTTCGTGGGAGGTGGAAACTCCGCATTGGAGATGGCGCTCCTCGTATGCGATCAGGCGGAGACCTGCCTTGTGCACCGCAGGAACACCTACCGGGCAGATGAGGCCATCGTGGAGAAGGTGTCCGACTCCAACATCGAACAGATACTGTCCTCCCAGGTGGTCGAGATAAAGGGTACGGACCATGTCACCAGCGTCGTCCTCGACATCAACGGCAAAGTGGAGGAACGCCCCATCGATGCCATCGTCATCAACATCGGGACCGCCAGCGAGGCCCTGGACATGGAGGGCTGGGGAGTGGAGCTCGAGGAAGGGCTCATCAAGGTGGACACCGACATGTGCACATCCCGTCGGGGAGTGTTCGCCTGCGGCGATGTGGTGGCCTACAAGGGCAAGTACAAGCAGATCGTGGTGGCCTGCGGAGAGGCGGCCATCGCCTCGAACTCAGCCTACAAGTACATCAAGGAGCCGTACTGGGCCAAGTGAGGCCTGACGCTTCTTTTTATATGATATTTCATATACATCTTTGTGAGGCTAGACTTTCAAGATAGATCTTTCATTGGTCTACTGTTTCTCATATCAGGTGCGACGTTTCTCATCGGAACCATGCTGGCAGAGACGATGGCACCTGGCTACAGCATGAACGATGACACCATCAGCGATCTCGGGATAATGCCTGGATCGGCGACGCTGTTCAACGGGGTCGTCATGCTCACCGGCATGCTGGTCGTCGCGGGAGGCTTGCTCTTCCACCGCCACCATGGCCGGAACGTCATCACGGCGCTCTTCATCCTCTCTGGCGTGGGCACCTTCGGAGTTGGCGTGTTCACGGTGAACACGCCGGAAATGCATACCATATTCGCCGTAATGGCATTCCTGTCATCCAATGTCCTGGCGATCGCCTCACATGCGATCCTGCGCGGCCCGTTGAAAGCGCTGTCGGTCGTCCTGGGAGCGAACGGTCTCGTGTTCCTCATCATCATGGGAATGGCCTATGCGGGCATGGAACTCCTGTTCGGACCTATCGGATATGGAGGGACCGAGCGGATGATAGTGTTCCCGGTCATGGTCTGGTTGCTCGGCCTGGGCGGTTATCTGATGGGTCCTCAAGGGAATGATGCCCGGCGTGAAGGTCGAGAGCATCATGCATGATAGCCGCGCAGCCTGGATCGGATGAACAGAAGGACTACCAAGACCAGCATGATGGAGAACATGAGCCCGATGCTGCCCGCCACCTCGCCGTAGGTGTCACTGAACAGTTCCCCGAAGGAGGCGAACAGGTTGAAGGCGGCATGCATGAGGACAGCTGCGGCAAGATAATGCCACCACGGTCCGCCGTACGTCTTGCTCCTGGCGATCCCATAACCCGCGATGGAGGATGCCGAGGCATGCATCAAGGTCGATGAGAAGCTCCTCATCACCGCCAATGCGGCTAAGGCTTCCAGTCCCTGCTCCAGGTATGCGGTGCCTTCGTAGAGGAAGTTCTCCGTGGCCGCAAACCCCAGGCCGACGGCGGCCCCGAAGATCAATCCGTTGCGCGGCCGCCACATGTGCCGGGCATGGCGTTTTACGCCCAGCGCCTTGACGTATTCCTCCACGAGCGGGGCTATGATGATGACCATGACATAGGATGGAACTGAAGGATCTAGAGCCAGCAGTTCATATTCTCTAACTAGCGGGTCGAGCAGGACGGTGGAAGCGATCAGTTCTATGATCAGTGCGGCGATCGCGGCGACGACCGAGCCGAATGCGAACGTGAGGAAAAGGTCTTCCCATCTCTCCTTCCTCCCTCGCGACATGGACCAGAGCCATAGAAGTGCAGCAAGAGAGGGGATGAATGAAGCGATGAGTACCAGGAAGAGAAACGACAGTTCCCCAGGGTTCACTCATGAAACTAGGCGGCACAGCCTATTAGTATCCTCGTCAGTCGGATAGAATGATGAAATGGATGGTGAGGAGATAGAAATATGAAGAGATAAGGGGGAGCTGTTGCTCCGTTGGTTAAAAGCTTGTTGCAAGCTTACTCGACGATAGCGCTGTTGGGGCACTCGTCGATGCAAGCCCCGCAGTCTACGCACTTCTCAGCGTCCACCTCGGCAACGTCGTTGACCTTGATGGCTTCCTGGGGGCAGACATCTTCGCAAGCTCCACATCCAACACAATCCTCTGCCTTGATCTTAACGGCCATTATGACACCTCGTTTGGGTTAGGCGGACAATAAAATCGGCCTATAAAAAGGCTTCCACGAATCAATGAAAAGGGGGAAATGAAGGGGTTTGGTCATTGGAAGACGTTGTATCGGAAATCGTATCCGTCGACGCGCACCAGGTTCGGCAGCTCCCCCCGTCCGATCAGCTGGAATGCATGACGGATTACGGCCTCATAGAAGTTGCAGTAGGGGCTCTTGTTCATTATGCTGCCCTTCTCCGCGAAGACCTCTCCAGGGCAGGGCGCGCCGCATATGTTGCGCAGGGCACAGGATGAACAGACAGGGATGCTCTCGGCCCACCTGTTGCGCACCGTCGCGAGCTGAGGCGACCTGACGGCCCTCTCCACCCCTCCGGGCGTGAAGACGCTCTCCGACCTCCATTCCTTCAGGCCGAGGAACTCGCTGCACGGGTATATGGACCCGTCCGAGGAGACGGAGATGAAGCATCGACCCCCTCCGCAGGGGGTGATGTCGCACATCAGCCTCCGACCCATCGGCGCAACTATGCCCAGCACCAGGTTGGAGAAGTCGGCGATGGTGATACGCTGCCCCTCCTTGGTTCGCTGGACCGCTCGTTCCACCGCGGCCATGAAGTTGGGGATGAGCGCCTCGTCCTCCGGACGGAGCGCCCGGGCCACCTCCTGAGTCCCCCTCACCGGGTTCATCAGCACCGAGGGCACCTTCCTATCGGCAAGGAAATCGATCATGTCCGGTAGAGTGTGGACGTTCATCGAGCTGATCGTGCAGATGACGCTCATGGCCTTGTAGCCGTCAAGATGCTCTATGGCGTGCACCGCCCTGTCGTACATGCTCCCCTCGCCTCCCCGCAGCGGGCGGATCGAGTCATGTATCTCCTTCTTCGGAGAGTCAAGGGAGATGCCTACCGACACCTTGTGGTCCATGAAGAAGTCGGCCGTATCGTCGTCCAGATGCCAGGCGTTGGTCTGCACGCCGAACACGAAACGGTCGGAATGGTCGAGGACCGCCTGCTTTATGGCATCCTTCACGAGCAGCGGTTCGCTGCCGTGGAACACTATCACCGGCTTCCTGCCATCCCGATTGCGCATGACCGAGCCAGGATAGCTCTCGAAGAACGCGTGGAGATTGTCCAACGCCTTGGAGATCTCATCGTAGCTCATGTTCCTCCCCTCTCTCCGGAGGCCGTCCGGCAGGTAGCAGTAACGGCAAGAGGCATTGCATAGCCCGGTGGGATTGAAGTACACGGCCGAGAAGCGTTCAGAGGCGCGGAACTCATGGAGCTCCCTCCTCATGTCCTCGGCATGTTCCGCATATCTGGGGAGGATCTCTTCGTTCAGGGCGCGGGTCAGATCGCGATCCTTGGATACGAGGGCCCAGAACATCATGTCGGGATCGAGCAGGGCGTACCATTCTCCCACGTCGATGAGCTGCAGGTGCGGCCCCGTACCGGAGTTCAGTCCCAACGGTCGAATGGCGCTTTCGCTAGGTAGTGATTGCTCAGAGATCATTTCTTTCACCTTGGAAAATGGGTTTGGGGAAGGGGTTTAGAAGGGCAGCTCGCCCGCTCCGTCGTAGATGATGTAGTGGGAGAGGCCGTTGCCGTCCACTCTGCACTCCATCCTACACATTACCACGCTCATTTCTTTCCCTCCTAAGTTGGATGTATAATCCAACTATCACAGGATCGCCGTTTTTCCATATAATAAGATAACGGTATGCCAAACAGAGTTGGATATAACATCCAACATGTCGATGAGGTTGTACATCCGCATCACCAGGCCCGGAGGGGCAGCTCCGGTCGGTCGAGCGTCACCGGGCAGCGTATCCGCCCTCGACCGGACATTGAGCATCGCCGACCAAGAAAGCGTAGCTACATCTGTTTGATATAGTCATCAACCGTTAATCGGCACGTGGAGTACGTGTCTGGCCACATATGGTCTCCTGAGGGGTTCTGGGAGGGCCATATAGGCTTCGAGGACGGGATGATAGTCGAGGTGGGCAAGGGCCGCGCCAAGCAGAACGTCGCGGAGGGGACGATACTTCCCACCTTCATCAACGCACATTCCCACATCGTCGACTATGTCGTGCCCGTGGACCTCGGAATGTCCCTCGTCGAGGTGGTGGCGCCGCCCGACGGCCTCAAGTACCGGGTGCTGAAGGCGACCCCCATGGAGAGGCAGCGCAGGGCGGTCTCGTACATATCGGAATGCATGTTGCGCAAGGGCGTGTCGGCGTTCGCCGATTTCAGGGAGGGCAGCGCTGAAGGCTCCATGCTGCTCCAGTCGGCCCAGGGGGCCAGACCTTTCATAATGGGGAAGACGCGAAGGCCTCGCTTCGACCGCGACGAGGTCCTGGAACTGTTGAAGGTGGCCGATGGCATTGGTCCGTCGGCCATATCCGATTGGGATTATGAGGAATTGCGAGAGCTGTCCCGCCTGGTCCATTCCAGGGGGAAGGTGTTCGCCCTGCATTGCTCCGAAAGGGTCAGGGAGGACCTCGACAAGGTGCTCGACCTGAAGCCGTCCTACCTGGTGCACATGTGCCAGGCGACCGACGGAGACCTGGAGGTCTGCGCCCAGGAAGGCATCCCCATAGTCGTATGCCCCCGCTCCAACATGTTCTTCGGCCTGACCACGCCCCTCCGCCGCATGATTGAGGCTGGAGTGGTCGTCGCGCTGGGAACGGACAACGCCATGATATCCTTCCCTGACATGTTCGTAGAGATGGAATTCGCAGGCAGATTGCTGCGTTCCCAGGGCATGAGCCGGTTAGACTGCGTGTTGAGCATGGCTGCGTGCAATGGACGAAAAATTATAAATGAACGTCCACTAATAGAGTTTGACCCAGGTACACCATGTGACTTTATGGTGGTCCGGGAACACGGTGGCGACCCTGTAACCGATGTGGTCCTGCGCACGGCCGGATTCGATCCATTGCTGGTGTGTGTAGGGGGAAAAAGGAGAGGGCCTCAATGAACCAGTTCAAGAAGATCCTCATACCGACTGACGGAAGCGAATATACCAAGAAGGCCATAGCCCAGGGCCTAGAGATCGCGAAGCTGATGAACGCGGAGGTTACCGCGCTGTACGTGGTCGACCAGACCTCGTTCGTGAACTTCCCGATGGATTCCACGGTGGTGTCCATATATTCACTCCTTGAGAAGGAAGGGCAGGATGCCGTCGATTACGTGGTCGAGGAAGGGGCCAAGATAGGGGTCAAGGTCACCGCCATGCTGCAAGAAGGCTCGCCTGTGAAGAAGATAGTGGACGTGGCCAAGGACCACGACCTGGTCGTGATGGGCACGATCGGTCGCACCGGCATCTCCAAGATCCTCCTCGGCAGCGTGGCCGAGAGGGTGGTCAGATTCGCTCCCTGCCCGGTGCTGGTCGTCAGGTCCTGTCCTAAGGAGGAATGATGATGACCACGGTCCGAGACGTGATGACACATAATCCTATCACCGCCCCGATACCGGGCACTCGCACTGACGTTCTCAAGCTGATGGTGAAGCACAACCTCACCGGCATTCCCCTCGTCAGGAGGGAAGGGAACATCCTGGCCGGGATGGTGACCAGGTGGGACGTCCTCAACAGTCCGGAGGAGGAGCAACTGGTCCTGATAATGCAGAAGGACCCCATGGTCATCTCGCCCGATGCGACCGTGGAGGACGCGGCGCGGACCATGACGACGACCAAGGCGACCCACCTGCCGGTGATCGAGGACGGGAAGCTCGTGGGGATCATCACCCCCACGGACCTCCTGTATGAGGTGGAGAAGCGTGCCTCGGACGTACCAGTGGAGAACCTGACCCTGTCGCCATGCGTCCCCATCTATTCGGAAACCCCTCTCGTGGTGGCGCTGGTCACCTTCCGAGTATCCAAGGTCAGCGCCCTCCCGGTGCTCGACGGATCGGGACAGCTTACGGGCATCATCACCGACCGCGATGTCTTCAACAAGTTCCACATCCACGAGAGCGTCGCCGAGCAGGACATGGGCCTGGGAGGGGAGGATGACAACTGGAGCTGGGAGAACTACCGCAACATCCTCAGGATGTGGTATCAGGTCTCCAAGATAGATGTTCCCCTGGTGCCGGTCAGTCGGATAATGACGGAGTCTCCCACAACTGTTTTTAAGCGGACCAGCGTATCGGAGGCAGCCAGGACCATGCGGAGAAACGACTTCGGCCAATTGCCCGTTGTCGATTCGAGGGATCGATTGGCGGCAATGCTGTACGATCTGGACGTCATCTCCACATTGGTTGACTGAGCCAAGATCAAGAAGGTACGCTCATGGCAGACGCACAGGACATTCTCTCACTCTGCAAGCGCAGAGGATTCCTCTATCCATCGTACGAGATCTACGGCGGCGTAGCCGGCATGTACGACTATGGCCCCCTGGGAACCGCCCTCAAGAACAACATCATAGAGATCTGGCGGCGGTTGTACACCCTCGGCGAAGGCTTCATCGAGATAGATTCAGAGACGATAGGGCCGGAGATGGTCTTCAAGGCCTCGGGCCACGTTGACGAGTTCGCCGACAAGATGGTCAAGTGCAAGGCCTGCGAGGAACCGTACCGCGCGGACCATATCGTCAGTGACCTGCATCCCAACGCGGGGGCCCTGAGCGAGCGGGAGATCGAAGAGCTCATTCGCAAGAACAACGTGGTATGCCCTGCGTGCGGAGGCGAGCTGTCCAACGTGGAAGAGTTCAACCTCATGTTCAAGACCACCATAGGCCCAGGCTCTGGCCGGGTGGGCTACATGCGTCCCGAGACGGCTCAAGGCATATTCGTCAACTTCCCCAATCTATACCGCTACAACCGTGAGAAGCTGCCCCTCGGGGTCATACAGGTGGGGCGCGGATATCGCAATGAGATCTCTCCCCGCCAGGGCATGATCCGGCTGAGGGAGTTCAACATGATGGAATGCGAGCTGTTCGTCGACCCCGAGGACAAGACCTGGCCTCGCTTCGGCGATGTGGCCGGCGATGCGATCCGCCTGTTGACCAACGATGGCCAGGAGATGGAGGTCACCGTCGGCGATGCCGTCGAGAAGGGTGTGATCTGCAATCAGGTCCTCGCGTATTTCATGTGGTTCACCCAGGAGTTCCTGAAGGCCGTCGGGATAGACGGGGAGAAGCTCCGGTTCCGTCAGCATGAGAAGGACGAGATGGCGCACTACGCCATGGACTGCTGGGACGCGGAATGCCTTCTCAGCTACGGCTGGACGGAGATCGTCGGAATCGCCGACCGCGGTTGCTGGGACCTGTCCCGGCATGCCACCTTCTCGGGCGTGGAGATGTCATCGTTCAAGCGCTTCGATGAGCCGCAAGAGATCGAGAGGGACAAGATCAAGCCGCAGTATGACAAGCTGGGGCCGATGTACAAGGGCAAGGCCGGCAAGATCGGAAAGGCCATGGAAGAGGCGGACCCGGAGAACGTCGTCGACGGCTCCATCACGGTCGAGGTGGACGGCGAGCGCTTCACGATATCGAGCGACTGCTTCGATGTCGTCAAGGTGAAGGAGAAGGTCTCGGGCGTCAGGCGGGTGCCGCATGTCATCGAGCCGTCGCACGGCCTGGACAGGATCATCTACTCCGTGCTGGAACATTCTTACACGCAGCGTGAGGACCAGACGGTGCTTCGCCTGCCGTCGGCGGTCGCGCCCATAAAGGTCGGTGTGTTCCCACTCATGGCCCGTGATGGGTTGGACGACCTGGCGGCCGAGATCGACCAGGAACTGCGGTTCGGCGGCATCGAGACCTATTATGACGAGTCGGGCTCCATCGGGAGGAGATACGCTCGGATGGACGAGATTGGCACCCCGTGGTGCATAACGGTCGACTATCGCACCAAGGAGGATGGGACGGTGACCCTCCGCGAGAGGGACAGCACGTCCCAGGTCAGGGTCCGCTTCCACGACGTTCTCAAGGTCGTGCAAACCGCCCTGTGCGGAGCCGATCTCTCGGAATTCGTAATAAATGAATGAGCGGGCTTCGGCCCCCACTCAATGTTTTTCGCATTATATCTTTCATTGTTTTCAGAAAAAGAAGATTGCATCACCAACATTCAATATCTACTAGTACGATACATGGGTCAGGGAACGGTGAGAAGGTCGAACTCTTTCCAAACGCTTCGTGGAGGAGAAAAATGACCCCGAACGAGCTAACTGGGATACAGAAGAGAGAGCAGATATGCTCTCAGATCGAGGCTGTGAACCTGAGGGACATCATGTCCAAGGACTTCCAATATGTCGGTCCGGACGAGCATCTCACCGACGTATTGAAGAAGATGGGCAATCTCGATCTTCACGAGATCCCCGTGAGCCAAGACGGGAAGCGGCTGATGGGCGTCGTCAGTTACGGCACCCTGCTCAAGCGCCGCAATCTGTCCACCTCATCGAAGGCGGGCTCCATATCGATCATGCCACAGGAGATAACGCCGGACACTCCCATAACGGAGGTGGCCGAGGCGTTCCTCACCTCCGGCTTCAGGCAGATACCGGTGGTCAGCGGACAGGTCATCCAGGGGATGGTCTCCAGGACGGACCTCATAGGCATCGTCAAGAACATCAAGGAGCTGGAGGAGCTGAAGGTCTATGACATCATGACCGAGGACGTTCAGACCATCGGCACCGATGATCCTGTGGACGCCGCCGTGCTCAGCATGAAGAACCTCACCATCCGGACGCTGCCCGTGGTGAACGACCGAGGTCAACTGACCGGCATCATCGGCATCAAGCAGGTCGCCAACTACAACTGGCGGGAGAAGAGGCGCGAGACCGTGGGGGAGGTCACGGGGGGCAACAGCCCGGTGGAGATCAAGGTCTCCTCGATCGCCCTCAACTCGGTGTTCACCATTCGCTCGACCGCTACGCTGGGGGAGGCGGTGGACGAGATGCTCAAGAACAACATCTCGACGCTCCCCGTGGTGGACGACGGCGACCTGGTGGGCATACTGACCAAGTATGACATCATCGAGCTGCTGGCCTCGTTCCGCCAGAGGGACATGGTGTACACCCAGATCACCGGTCTCGACCATGAGGACCGGTTCGCCATGGACGAGATTGACAACACGATCACGCAGTCGCTGCACAAGATCGCCAAGATCTCCAGGCCCATGCTGTTCACGCTGCACGTGACCAAGTACCACGCCAACGGAGGAAGCCTGAAGTACTCGCTCAACGGCAGGCTGATCACCGAAGGCCGCATCTGGGTCGCCAGCGCGGTTGACTGGGACCTCATCAAGGCGACGAACTCGCTGATGCAGAGGTTCGAGAGGCGTGTGATCGAGAAGAAGGAGGAGAGGCTGGCCCACCGCAAGAAGAACAGGAACAACATCTAGGGCCAGCGCCCGGGTGCGAGCGGAGAGTCCGCTCCACCCAACATCTTCATGCGCGCTCCCAATGAGATATATACCCTGGGCACCGCTGTTGAAGGTGGTGCTCCGACATATGAACGCCAGCGCTGGCCCTCTACCGGGCCGGTGAACTATTTTTCGTTGGAGGGGACATGACTGCAGAGGAACTCGTAGGAATGAACAAGAAGGAGATGCTCAGGGCGAAGATAGAGAGCATTCGTCTGTCAGATGTGATGGACGAAGAGTTCGTCACCGTCAGGCCGGATGACCGACTGGGCGACGTTCTCGCCCGCATGACGGAGCTGGACCTTCATGAGATCCCCGTGAGCAAGGACGGAAAGAGGATCGAAGGGCTGGTCAGCTACGGCACGATGCTGAGGCGAAAGAACCTGTCGACCGAGGCCAAGGCGAGCACGATAATGGTCTCCCCGCCCAACGTGCCGCCGGACGCGGCGATCACCGAGGTGGCCGAGATCCTCCTTCGAGAAGGGTACCGGCAGCTGCCCATCGTGGAAGATGGTCGCATCGCCGGGGTGGTGTCGAGGAGCCACATCCTCTCGGTGGTGAAGAACGTTCAGGACGTGCAGGACGTGCCCGTGGAATCCATAATGACGACGGACGCCCGCACCGTCGGAGGGAAGGACCGGGTGGTGGACGCCGTTACGACCATGAGGAACCTGGACATCCGGATAATGCCCGTGGTGGACGACCCGGGCCGCATCATGGGCAT
The DNA here is from genome assembly GCA_001512965.1 of Methanomicrobia archaeon DTU008. GTDB lineage: Archaea > Thermoplasmatota > Thermoplasmata > Methanomassiliicoccales > Methanomassiliicoccaceae > DTU008. The sequence goes on along the minus strand of LFRW01000023.1, from coordinate 30,620 downwards.
CGTGGGGATAAAGGACATCGCCAACTACAACTGGCGGGAGAAGAGGAGGCAGACCATCGGCGAGGTGGTCGGGAACAGCTATCCCGCCGACGTGCTGGTGGAGTCGGTCATGATAGAGGAGCCGGTGACCATCCCGCCGGGGACCACGGTGGGCGAGGCCGCCGGGATCATGCTCGACCGGAGGATCTCCACGCTTCCCGTCGTGGACGATAGGGAGCTGCTCGGCGTGGTCACGACGTTCGACCTGGTGGAGCTGGTGGCATCCTTCCGCCGACGGGACATGATGTACATGCAGATCACCGGGCTGGAGAACGAGGACCGCTTCGAGAGCGAGCAGATGGAGAGGATCATAACACAGTCGATGCAGAAGATCGCCCGCATCATACCTCCCCTGATGTTCAGCCTACATGTTGGCAAGTACAAGCAGGAAGGCCTCAGGACCAAGTACAGCCTGAACGGGAGGCTCGTGACCATCGACGGCGTGATGAACTCCAACTCATCGCAGTGGGACCTCATACAGGCGACGGCCGACCTCATGGCGATCTTCGAGAGGCGTGTGATCGAGAGGAAGGAGGAGAAGCTGGAGCACCGGCGCCGCAGCAGGAACATCGGGCACAGGTGAGCCCGCCGTTCCAAGGGAAGCGGCCGGCAACACCTGTTGCGCTTGGACCCAGGCGCACAGCGTATCGTCGGGAAGCACCAGTGAGGAGGTGGGGCCTTCAGCCTCTCGGGCGGCGACCTGCTGGATGGAGCGGCTCCGCTTCCTCTACAAACCCTTTTAACCCTTTTGCCCATTCCCATCTCTGGCCATGTCACAGTATGAAGCAGTAGAGTCAGAGAAGAAGTGGCAGCAGAAGTGGAAGGAATGGGAGATATACAAGTTCGATCCGTGCTCTCCCAAGCCGGTATTCAGCATCGACAACCCTCCCCGCTACACCTCGGGCTCCCTGCATCTGGGGCACGCGACGGGGTATTCGCTCATCGACTTCGCGGCCCGCTACAAGCGCATGCGCGGGCACAACGTGTTCTTCCCGCTTTGCTTCGACGTCAACGGAACGCCGACCGAGATAAAGGTGGAGAAGAAGCATGGGATAACCAAGCTGAACACTCCCCGCCAGGAGTATGTCAGGCTCTGCTCGGAGTTCGCCAACTCCTTCATCGATGAGATGACCAAGCAGTTCGAGATGCTCGGCGAATCGATGGACCCGACCATCTACTATCAGACCGATGCTCCGTACTACAGGCGCATCACCCAGATCACGTTCCTGCGACTTCTCGAGAAAGGCATCGTATACAAGGGCACATTCCCGGTGAACTGGTGCCCGTCCTGCACCACCGCGCTGGCGGATGCGGAGGTGGAGTATTCGGACAACATCACCAAGCTGAACTACATCAAGTTCAAGATCAAGGGGACCGACGAGGACGTCCTCATCGCGACCACGAGGCCAGAGCTGCTGTCCGCCTGCCAGTTGGTCGCCGTCTCGCCGGAGGACGAGAGCAAGGCCGACCTTGTCGGGAAGGAGCTGATAACGCCCATCTACGGCAAGGCGATCAAGGTCATCGCCGACGACAAGGTCGACCCGTCGTACGGAACGGGCGTGGTGATGATCTGCACCATCGGCGACAAGACCGACCTGGAATGGGTCATGAAGTACAACCTGCCGATGGACCGGGCCATCGACGAACAGGGCCGCCTCACCTCGCTGACGGGGAAATACGAAGGGATGACCGTCAAGGAGGGCAAGCAGGCGATAATCGAGGACCTGAAGGCGTCCGGGCTTCTGGTAAGGCAAGAGGACACGAAGCAGAACGTCGGAAGATGCTGGCGCTGCCACCATCCCATCGAATACCTGCAGATGCCGCAGTGGTTCCTCAAGACCATGGATTACAAGGACCAGATCCTCAAGCTCGCGGACGAGGTGGAGTGGCACCCCGGTTTCATGAAGGTGCGCCTGCAGGACTGGGTCAATTCGCTCCAGTGGGACTGGGTCATATCCAGGCAGAGATACTTCGCCACCCCCATCCCGGTGTGGGAATGCGAGGAGTGCGGGAAGGTCGTCCCGGCGGAAGAGTCGCAATGCTATGTCGATCCCACCGTGGACAGGCCACCGGTGGACGAGTGTCCGGACTGCGGCGGAAGGCTGGTAGGCTGCACCGACGTGTTCGACACCTGGATGGATTCCAGCATCAGCGCGCTGTACAACACGTTCTGGGAGCGGGACGACGAGAAGTTCAAGCGCCTATACCCGATGTCGATGAGGCCCCAGAGCCATGACATCATCAGGACCTGGGCGTTCTACTCCCTGCTGCGCTGCTACCTCATGACCGGAGAGCGGCCATGGGACCACATCATGATCCACGGGTTCATCATGGCTCCGGACGGCACCCCGATGCATTCCTCCATCGGCAACGTCATAGACCCGCTGCCCATCCTCGAGGAGTATGGTGCTGACGCGATGCGTTATTACGCATGCACATGCGCGCTCGGGGAGGACAACGCCTTCCGGGAGAAGGACGTGATCCATGGCAAGCGGCTGTGCAACAAGCTGTGGAACATAGGCAAGTTCACGGGCATGGTGGTCAAGGAGAAGCCGGAGATGAAGGGCATCCAGCCCATGGACCGGTGGATCCTGAGCAAGTTCTCCCGCGTGGTGAGGAACGCCACCGCCTACTATGAGGCATACCAGTTCGACCGTGCCATGAGGGAGATCGAGGACTTCGCCTGGCATGAATACGCGGACCACTACCTGGAGATGGTCAAGCATCGCACCAGGGAAGGCGACGACGGTGTCCGCTTCACGCTCTACACCGTCACGCTCGGCATAGCCAAGATGCTCGCCCCGCTGATGCCCCATGTGACCGAGGACATCTACCAGGAGAACTTCCTGAACCTTGACGGCGCGCGCAGCATCCATGTCTCCTCGTGGCCCGAGGAGGTCCTCATCTCTGAAGAGGACGAGAAGAAGGGTGACCTCATCAAGGAGGTCATCAGCTCCATACGCGCCTGGAAGGCCGAGAAGGGATTCCCGTTGAACCGGGAGATCGAGCTGATCGAGCTCATAGGTCCGTCGGCCATGGAGCTGAAGGGCTACGAGTCCGACATCGTGGAGACCTCCAGGGCGAAGAGCCTGAAGATGGTGGTGGAGGCCGACCTCGAGGATGAGGTTGTCGCGCTGAAGCCTATCAAGTCGGCGATCGGCCCGACGTTCAAGCAGAAGGGGAAGGAGATCATGGACCTCCTTGCCTCCCTGGACCCCGCACAGGCGGGACCTGCCGTGGAGAAGGGGGAGCTGACCTTGACCCTTGGCGATGGCAGCAGCGTCACACTGGACAAGCGCTATGTCGAGGTGCAGAGGAAGCTCACCCTGGAGGGAAAGGCGGTCGACACCTTGCAGGTCAGGGACATCCTGATCGCCGTAAGTCCCTGAAACCTCTTCCAAGCTTCTTCCATTGCAAGAATGGAGGTTGGCCAGTATCGACAACCTTTATATGGAAGAAGTTTATTCACTGGAACACCAAGCGGGCGTGGTGTAGCTGGTTATCACTTAACCTTGCCAAGGTTAGAACTCGGGTTCGAATCCCGGCGCCCGCACTCTCATACTCCTCTTTTCTCCAAGATGGTCATCCATATCAACAGCGCTTTCTGGCATTCATGTTGCCGTCTCCCTAGTTCGAAGCTATCGAGGCATGTGGTCAGTGAAGGACGATGACGACCATGGGCGGTCAAGAGTCATGTTCGATCCCCGATATGCGATGGTGAAGGGTCAGACGGATATGTCCTTCCCGTCGCTCTCCTCCTCCCTGAGCCTCCGGCACTGCGTCTCGTCCTCTATCCGGATGTTCGGCACTATCCCGGGGATGGTGGAGCGCAGCTCATCCTCTATCGCCACGATCATCCTGTTCCCCTCGGAAACGGTCAGTTTCCCATCCAGACACATGTGGACCTCCATGAAGACCTTGTTCCCTGACCGGCGGGTCTTGAGGTCATGATATTCGATGTAGCCGCTGTTCCGCTCAAGGATGTCGATTATCTTGCACTCCTCCTCCACACAGGAAGAGTCCATGAGGTCGTGGAACGTCCTGCGCAGGACGCCAACCCCCATCCTGATGAGCAACAATGCGACGACCAGGGCCATGATGGGGTCCAGGACGAATATGTTGGTCAGGTTGGCGATGAACAGGCCGATCACGACACCGACGGACGAGATGACATCGGAGAGGAGATGCCTGGCATCGCCCTCGAGCGCGATGGAGCGGCTTCTCCTCGCCTCCCGCAACATGAGGAACGCAAGGGCTCCATTGATGGATGTGGCGCCAAGGGAGACGAGCAGGCCAAGGTCTATGTCGTCGAAGGGGACGGGGTCGAAGATGCGGGATATCGCGGCCTCGATTATCAGGACGGCCGCGATGATGATGAGCACGCCCTCTATCAGCGCGGATATGTTCTCCGCCTTCTGATGGCCGTATCTATGCTCGACATCCTCCGGCCGGCTCGCGACCATCAGCGCATAGAACATCATCAGCGATGCGACGATGTTGATGATGGACTCCATGGCGTCGGAGAACAACGCGACGGAATTGGACAGGAGGAACGCTGATACCTTCAGAAGAAAGACCACGATCCCGACGAAAATGGCAAAGGCCGCGATCCGTTTCTTCTCCATGATTGTTCAACGTATCAATGCATTAACACATTTTTCCGTCTCGCAACATCTGAAGTGCGTTCCATTGGGGCCCCGGGGAAGGGTGAGGTGAACGCGCACAGGATGATGTGGGAGACGCGAAACATGACTGGATGCTCAGGTCGAACCAAGGGGCACGGAAGGAGATCCCGTTCCGCTCACCTCGGATCGGCCGTCGCTCCAGCCGATCGCTGATATCAGGATCGCCAGTTCGGCAGATACCGTCGGATGACGATCGACAGGGGCCTAGGCCTAGTTGGGCTGTCGCTCCTTCCAGTTGTCCACCATGCCGCCGCGGTGGGAGCAGTCCGTGCACTTGGGATGGTCCTCCCACTCGGTCTTGCCGTGGAGATAGAAGTACTCGCAATTGGGGCAGGTGCGCTCTGTGGCGGCGTTCTGTTCGGACATGCGTCCTCATAGGTCCATTGCCCATATCATAGTTGTGGGCCACGCCGAAGGATTTGAAGGTGAACGATAGGGGGCGACTTCGATCGTCCGTTCATTCTTTCTGTGAACGGGGAAACATTAGAATATCCGGCTTCCGTTTGAAAGGAGCGAGGTATCCCGCATGACCGATGCTGAAGCTGGATGCGCCCGCACGACCATGTCGAGCGTGATGGAGAGATCCATACCGAGGATCAAGGATGACATCGCATACACCCGATCGTTCAAGGAGCTCATACGGACCATCGACCTCATCCAGCAGAGCCGCCTGCCAGTCCTGCTCATCGGTGAGGCGGGAAGTGGCAAGAACCAGGCGATATTCTGCCTGGCGTCCAGCCTTCGCCGCCCTGTCATACGGATCAACTGCTCGGGAGACCTGCGAACATCCTCCCTGCTCGGACGAATGTCCCCGACCGAGGACGGCCATTTCCGTTGGCAGGACGGCATGATCACCCAAGCCATAAGGGATGGTTACTGGCTCGTCCTGGATGAGATCAACGCGCTGGAGGCCGACATATTGTTCTCACTTCACGGCCTCATCGACGAGGGGAGGATCTCGGTCGCCAACAACAGCGAGATCATCGACGCGCATCCGGACTTCCGGCTGTTCGCCACGATGAACCCATCGAGATATTTCGCCACGAAGCCTCTGAACCAGGCCCTGATGGACAGGATGGCGGTCGTGGAAGTGGAGTTCGATCCCGAGATCGACGCCCATATGCTCCGGCGGCTCTCCCTTCCTCCAGACGATGAGGCCGGCTTCCTGAAGCTGGTGGACAGCATCCGCAGCGCATGCAAGGAAGGCCAGATATCGCAGAACTTCGGCCACCGCACCATGGACAACGTGACCAAGCTGGCACCGCTGTTCGGACTGGACAGGGCGCTGGACATAGCGTTCACGTCGAAGCTGGAGGAAGTGGAGAGGGCCGCGGTCAAGACCATGATCTACGACTTCATGAGAAAACTGGCAAGGTAACCCGATGGACCGCTCGGAATACTATTCTCGTCTGGCCAGCATCCTTGTTGGAGCGCCGTGCTTCGTCTCCATAACAGGCAGCGAGACCTCCAGGGATGCCAGCGGGAAGACGAACGTCATCGTGCTGCCCGAGCGGGGGATGGCCATGGGAGTCCTTGCCGGCATAATGGGCGGCTCGTCCTCCTCCATGCCGCAAGACGAGGGTCATGATCATAAGGGCGAGGTCCCACCTCCAGAACTGCCCGTCATCAGGGGGATCGACGACCCGTCCGCGTTCCGCTTCCTCGTGGAACGCATGTCCCTGTACCTTGAATGCGGCCGCATCCTGTATCCGCCCCTAGACCCCTTGCCAGAGACCGAGGCGGAGCGGCTGATATTCGATGTTCTCGAGGACCAGCGGGCGGAGAGCCTGTTGTCCCGTTCGATACCGGCGCTCGGCATGCGGTTCCAGCTCGTCGACCGCTTGCTGCTGATGAGCGCTTCGCCTCATGCATCGATCCGACAGGGAGAGGATGCCGTACTGACCAAGGCGAGAAGCGTTCTCCTATCGGCGCTAAAGCTGAACATGGGTCTGACATCATGCGCCGCCGGGGAGGAGGTCGTCCAGAGGACCGCCGAGCTCATACGGCGTATCGGCCGGTCGCCGATGGAGGAGGGGTCGGTCGCCGCCGCCTGCCGGGAGATCTATGACATGGTGAGGGCTGACCGATGTTCGGTCGTCGCGCTTGACCCCCAGCGCTTCGGGGAGTCGATGGGGGCAACCTCCTGCGAGGGGTCCCGGGAACATAGGGCGAGCGAGGAGGGCGCGGAGGCCTGCGAGGAGACGACGGAGTTCATGCTGGACGAGGTGGCATCTGCGCTGGCGGAGATATCGAAGGAGATGTTGTCGCTGGGCATCGCCCTTGACCCGGACCTCCCGCTCATGTCCGGCACGGGTAAGAGCGCGGGCCTGATCGATCAGAAGGTTATGAGGCGCACCGCTGACATCCTGAGACGCATACGCGGCTCGATGCGATCGTACGATGAGGTGCTGAAGGACGAGGGCTACGCGATGGACATGGACGAGCTCGTTCAGCTGAAGGCGGGGAGCTCCGATGCCCGGCACCTCTACTACAACTACCGCAAGGACCGGAGCGAGTATGACATGGTGATATGTCTGGACCGTTCCGCGTCCATGGACGGCGAGCGGTTGAGACATGCGGTGGGTTCGACTGCCACCCTCGTGCGCGCCCTGGAGCTGGCCGGGATCGAGACCGCCATAACCGCCTATGATGAGACCTCCACCATGGTCAAGCCGTGGGAGCAGGGCGTGGAGGGCTCCGCCCTTGCGGACCTGACCGCCGGGGGAGGGACCAGCATCGCCCAGGCCCTACAGGTGGCCAACGGGCTGCTGGCCAGCAAGAAGAAGGCCGGTGCGAACCGGCGGCAGGCGATCGTCGTCGTTAGCGACGGCCACGATTACTACCTGGAGAGGATAGCCGCGCAGATAGCCATCGCCAGGCGCCGAGGGGCCAAGGTCTTCTATATAGGCATCGGCGAGCAGTGCCGGCGATTCCTCCGCATAGGCGCCGCTCATTTCCGCTACGACCATAGCGTCATCATCGAGAGAAGCGAGCACATGGGAGAGGCGCTGACGTCGCTGGCCAGGGTGTTCATAAGGGAGTCCGGCCCTGCGTATGGAGCCAGGTGATCATACGGCCGGCATGATATGGATATGATGCCATATTGAAAATTTTATTGTTCTGGAATTCGTTAACAAGGCATTAACGTGCGGGGCGACGGGACAAGAGGACCGTTTGTTTATGTCTTGGTGATCATGGTGGCGGTACTACTGATCGCCTCGGGATTATGGATCGCGATGAGCGGGGGGACGGCCGACCCCTCCAAGGAGTTCATGCGGAGTTCGACGAACTGACCTCGAAGGACCGGTACGCGCACTCATCCTGGGGCCTGATGGTCTTCGATCCGCAGAGCAAGAGCACCTTGATCGATATCCGTTCTGACGAGATGTTCATACCTGGCTCCACGACCAAGCTTTTCACCACGGCGGCCATCCTGATGGAGATGGGGCCGGACCATCGCTTCATCACCCCTGCATATGTAGGATCGATCGATGAGGGCGGCGTCGTGAACGGCCCTGTGTTCCTGAAGGCGTCCGGCGACCCCAAAATGGGAGGGCGCGACATGGGAGACGACAGGATCAACTACACCGACGAGGACCATAGCTATGCGTTCGTCCAGGGTGGATGCATCCTCGTCTCCGAAGACCCCCTGGCCGGCATCGATTCCCTGGTGCAGCAGATGTATGAAGAGGGCGTGAGGTCCGTCGAGGACGTGGTGATCGATGACACCTTGTTCGAGACCGTGGACCTGGAGGCGTTCGTCGTCTCTCCCATCGTCATCAATGATAACTTGCTGGACATCATGATCACGCCAGGTGCCGCAGGCGAGCTGGGGACGATCGAGATACGCCCGTATACCGAATTCTACACCATCAAGAACGAGGTCGTGACCAATGACGATCCGACGGACATCTCGATCACCGCCTCCGGGAGGGAGGTCACCGTCAGCGGGAACATCAAGCTCGGCAGCGGCAAGATGAACCTTACCCATACGGTCATGGAGCCAGCGGACTTCGCCCGGGCCCTGATGATAGAATCCATGGAAAGACATGGGATCGAAGTGCTCTCTACCTTGGAAAGCAACCCGCGAGAACTGATACCGTCCGACTACGATGGCATGATCGAGGTTGCCAGCATAACGTCGGCCCCGCTCTCCGAGGAGGTCAAGTTGACCAACAAGGTCTCCCACAACCTTCACGCCGAGACCTATCTCTCGCTGATGGCGGCATCTCGAGGGGAGAGGACGCCATATGACGGCCTGATGGTTGAGAGGGAGATGCTGGAGCAGCTGGGGATCGACCTGGACGCGTTGTGCCTGATCGACGGCATGGGCGGCCCCCTCGAGAACCTCTTCACTCCCAGGGCGGCAGTGCAACTGCTGATGGCGATGATGGACAGGGAGGAGTTCCAGGTGTTCTTCGACTCCCTGCCGGTCCTGGGCGTGGACGGCAGCCTTGCCCATGCGATCGGCGAGGGACCCGCCATAGGCAACGTCTATGCGAAGACCGGGAGCAAGGTAGGCTATGACATCCTCGGCGACACTGGGATGGCCCAGACCAAGGCCCTGGCCAGATACATCGATCCCGCGTCCGGCAAACGGCTGATATTCGCGCTGTTCGTGAACAACGTGCCTGTGGATGACTACGACGACATCATGGCGCTTGGCACCGATCTCGCCAGGGTGAGCGATATGATCTATCGCCACTTCTGAGGTCGTCTCCGGACCGATCACCGGTCATGATGGCCCTTCACCACCATGACCGGGCATCGCGCGAACCGGATGACCCTCTCGGCAACGCTACCCATGCGGAGGTGGGCCAGGCCGGACCGTCCATGGGTGCCCATGACCAGCAGGTCGTGCTCGGTGGACGCATCGACGATGGCGTCGTCCGGGGAACCGGTGGGGACGCTCGGGGTGACCTCTATCCCGAGCTTCCGACCTTCGTTCTCCACTTCGGCCACGGCCTCCGATGCCAGCACGCGCCCCTCCGCGGACCCTCTGCCAGCGGCAGGCAGTCCAGTATCGTCGCTCACGCTCAGGGCGGTGACCTGGGCGCCGAACGCCCTGGCGAGGTTCAGGCCCTCCCTTACCGCCGGAGCGGAGTTCTCGCTGCCATCGGTCGCTATCAAGATCCTGTCGCACTTGAACGATGACGTGACGCCCGTACGAACGACGATGACGGGGCAGTATGCCTTTCGAACGACCCTCTCGGCCACGCTGCCGAGCAGCAGATGTGGCAGACCGGTGCGTCCGGTTGTGCCCATGACCACGAGGTCATGGTCCTTGGAAGCTTCGACGATGTCCCTCTTCGGTATGCCGCTGACGATCATTCCCTCGACGCGCACCCCCTTGGCGGCTCCCATCTCGATCGCATCGCCTATCGCCGCTTGAGATGCCTGATAAAGAGGTGATTCGGCGTCAGGCTCCCCTGGGATGGCGGCATAGTTGCTGATGTCGTTGACGCTGATCGCCGTCACCTTCGCATCGGTCTGCCGGGCAAGGTCAAGGGCGTATGCGACCGCCGCCCGCGTGTTCTCGCTGCCGTCCGTCGGTATCAGGATCCTCCTGTAGGATGTCTCGATCATCTGTTCGCCTCTGATATACGTCCGCATGGAACGGCATCCTGCGGTCCATACCATTAACGGCGTCCCCACCCTTCTATCTATCACTCGACCGGAGCAGGAACGGCGGTTCATCTTGCCATGTTGGCAAGCGTCTTGCTCCATGGACGTATCTCGATCACCCTGCGGAGGAACCTGGTGGCCGCATGGACGCCAGCGCCTGTTATGAACGCCATCACGATCGTCGCGATCCCCACGCCTACCAGTTCTCCAACGAAAACGAACGAGAAAGTAACGGACAGTGTTAGGCAGGCGACGTCGAATATCGTCTTCAGTCTCCTGAAGGTGACGTGGTAGAACTGGGAGAGGTCGTTGATGAACATGTCGATGATCAACAGTGGGACCTTGGAGTTGACCATCAAGGATATGGCGAAGCACATCGCCACGTAGCTGACGACCGCATACAGTATCCTGTGCTCCATCGAGGTGGGAAGGTCGGACAGCAGCCATGCGAACATGTCGATCACGGAGCCGAACAGCAGTGAGAGGAGCAATGCGATGACATATCCGCTCTTGAACCGCCTGGTGAGGCATACGAGCAGGAACAGCAGGCACAGCTGGAAGACGGGATTCCATACGCCGAACGATATCTGGTCGAAGGCGACGCTGAGAACGTAGGGGAGGGAGGATATGGTCGATACGCCAAGATCGGCCTTGACCATCAGGGTGATGGCGAACGATATCAACAATATGCCCGTTATCAGCGTGATCTCTCCCGGTACCACTAACCTCTTTCTCATCTCATCCCTTCATAGCGTTTCGATGGATGCCCATGAGAATTCCATGATGCGTCCTTGGACATCCAGACAAGAAGCATGCCAACTAATGAAGGGGGGCATAAATAGGTAACCATCCGAGAGGCGGCGGCGCGGGGTCGACGGGTGTGGAGCCGAGGTTGTTATCCCTTTCGATATCTGATGCCGAAGGATTATGTGCGACATCTCGATACATTGACGAATGGTCGTTGATTTCGCGCCGGGCGCGGGGCGGTGGTGACACGGGCCTGCTGTCCGGAATGAGCGAGTCGGTCGTGTCAAGGATAGTGTGCGGATATCTTGACCGATATTCGGGAGCTGGATGCTCCAACCTCCGCAAGGCCATCCAGGAAAATGTGGACCTGTTCCAGCTGTGGGTGGACAATGCATCAAGGGAAGGCGTGATGGACCTCAAGCAGGCGCGGTACTGGACGAGGAAGTTCCCTCATGTGAAGGGCATGGTGACGTCTTCCAATGTCAAGCGCTGGCTGGTGGAGAAGCGCCGCAGTGACATCGTTCGCACCATCGAGGAGACGCCTGGTGGGAAGGAGTGGCTGGATTGGCAACTGGAGCGGTTCCGTTCTGGACTGTGGGGCAAGTGAGAGCTAGAGCTCGATCCTTTCCCGGGCCGGTCCGTCCCCCTCTTGCGACTCCCTACCCTGCCTCATTCTTAACCTAAGGGCATATGGCAGCATGTCGAAGAACGCACCGTAGCGGTCGTAGGATGAGAAGTTGGCGACCTCCGTCCCTTCGTCCACGGCGGTGACCAGCACCCTGCCCTTGTCCCGCTCGCGCACCAGCCACGCCTGTCCGGCAAGTATGAAGATGTTGTCGACCGGGAGCCCTATCCTTCCGACCGTGGAGCCGGTGGCCATGTCCACCACCTGGATGCTGTCATGGCCAGGGATGTTGCTGAACACCCTCGGACCTAGCTCGCCGACCCTGTCGGTGGCTACCCAGTCGTTCTCGTCAAGCTCTATCCATCCGTTCTCGGCCAGATGTGAAAGGATCTGCTGCACATCGCTTTCCGGGAGAAGCCCGTCGAACATGGAGAAGATGTTGTCGTCAGGGCATCTTCTCCCTCCGGCGAGCGATGACAGTATCTGCTGCACCGCCACGGAACGATCGAACTCGTAACGGGCGGTGTCGTACTCCGACCGGGACACCGCGTTGAAGACCTTCTCGTAGTACAGCGCCTCCCCTGCGGTCGAGGCCACCGCGATCACCTTGATCCTGTCCTCCCTCCTGTTGCCGCGACCGATGCGTTGCGAGAGCGAGGCGACCGAACGAGGTCTGCGGACAAGGATCACGAGGTCTATGTCGCCGATGTCCACCCCCACTTCCAGGGTCGAGGTGCAGGCGCATATGACGTCCTTCCCGTTACGCAGGGCGTTCTCGGCGTCCGACCGCATGCTAGCGTCAAGCTTGCCGTGGTGCACCTTGACGATCGATCGAGGGAAATACCGCTTGAGCTCGCTTCGGGCCAGCTCCTCCGCCTCCTGAGGCGTGTTGCAGAAAAGTAGGGCCTTGCGAGCGCCCATCTCCCTGAAATGCCTGGCGGCATGCTCTATCGTCGGTACGATTCGATATTCGATGCCTCGTCCACCACCGGAGCGCACGAGCACCCCGTCGGTCATGTACCGAGCGGCCATGCCCTCGGGGTCGGAGACGATGGCGGTGGTCGCATAGATGGCCGGCGAGGCCGATGTCGCCCTGGCAAGGCGGCGAAGAAGGATTCGAAGCTGATCTCCTCGATAGTTGCCGTCCAGCATGTGAAGCTCATCGAGGACCATGGCCCTCAGGCCGCGGAGGCACTCCGGCCTCCAGCTCATGAGCGAATCGAGCGATTCCGGCGTGGTGACAAGGATGTTCTGCGGGTCCCTCTCATCCAGAGTCTTGGTGTCGCCGTTGCGCTGGGCGACCCTGATGCCAAGTCCGTCGACCATGCCAATGAGACGTTGGGCGATGTCCTCCGCCAGGGCCTTGGTCGGACTGATGTACAATACGGACAGGCCAGGCCACCCTTCCGCCATCAATCGCTCGGCCAGCGGAGCGAAGATCGCCTCCGTCTTGCCCGATGCGGTCGGAGCGATGATCATGGCATTGTCGCCCCTTAGGACGACCGGCGCGGCCAGCCGCTGTATCTCCCTCAAGGAGTCGAATCGTGCGAAGAAGTGGTCCCATGTACGGGGCAGCATGCTCCGAACCAGGGCATCCCCTGCCGGATCGGGCGTTTCCTCTTCCGGCACCTCAAGAACGCGGGATATGAGGGCCGGAGCTGGCGTCAGCTGCTGAGGGACCTGACCATCAACGTGACGCAGTTCTTCAGGGACGAGGCCGTGTTCAGGGCGCTTGAGGATGAGGTGCTGCCCCTCCTCATCTATCGCAAGGTCAAGAGGGGAGAGACCTCCATCCGCATATGGAGCGCGGGATGCTCCAGCGGGCAGGAGCCGTACTCCATGGCCATACTGATGAGGGAGCTGCTGGGGGAGGAGTTCGACAAGTTCTCCGTGTCGATAGTGGCATCCGACATCGACGAGGAGGTGCTGGAGAGCGCCCGGCGAGGTGTGTATGTTCCTCGGCAGGTCGTCAACGTGAACCCTACGTACCTTGCGAGGCACTTCACCCTGGTAGATGGGAAGTATCAGGTGTCGCCCGAGATCATGGACATGGTGCGGTTCAGGAACATAGACCTCTTCACTTCGACGGCCGGCTCCCATTTCGACATGATCCTGTGCCGCAACGTGGTCATATATTTCACCAGGGAGATGCAGGAGAGGCTGTACATGAAGTTCCATAGCTCCCTGCGGCCAGGCGGATATCTGGTCATGGGCAACACGGAGACGTTGGTAGGGGAGGCGGTCCACCTGTTCAGGCCTGTCCGCCCCAGGGAGCGGATATATCAGAAGGCGGACGCCTCATACCCATAGGACCTCTATCTGCCGACCGAAGACCTTGGCCAGACGGTCGAGCCTTTTCATCACCTGGCCCTTCAGCCCTGGATCGAGCACCAGCAGGGCGTCCCGTCCCAGCATCACCTCGCCCAGGCAGCCCTCCAGCCCATTGTACGAGTATTCGACGTTCAGCTCCCCGGTCGCCGCGGCGGCGCGGTGCATCGGGCCATATATGCCGGCGGTCGCGTGCTTGGGAACCCCTTCTGACCGGCTTCCGTTCTGCTGTACGAACAGCCGTCCCGGGCTGCACCGGCTCATCTTGGCCAGAAGTTCGCTCGAGGTCTTGGGGTGTGGATGCTCAGGGAGGTTCAGGGAGGCCATGACCAGGCGGTTCACCTCGTACATCGTCGGCTGGACCAGCTTCACCGCGTTGACCTCCCGGGGGCAGTTGAAGAAGCCTTCAGGGGTGCCTGAGAAGACCAGGCGGCCGCGGTTGAGGACATGCACGCTGTCGGCCCAGGAATACGCCATGTCAACGTCGTGGGTCGAGATCACAATGGTCATGCCCTGCCCGTTCAGCTTGTCGGTGAGCTCCATGATCTCGCCCACCATGTGACCGTCCAGTCCGGCCGTGGGCTCGTCCATGACGAGCACCTTGGGCCTCATTGCCAGTGCGCCGGCGATGGCCACCCGCTTCCGCTGCCCGAACGACAGCTGCTGGGTGGGGCGCTCCCTCAGCTCGCTCATGCCGGTGAGGGCGAGGGCCTCTGCGACGCGCTCTTCGACCTCCTCGCGGGGCAGGTCCAGGTTCATCGGACCGAAGGCAACGTCCTCCTCGACCGTGCTGGAGAATATCTGGTCGTCCGGGTTCTGCAGCACGATCGCCACGTCCTGCCGAAGCGCGGCGAGCGATCCCTGGTCGTACTTCAGGGGTGCGCCATCATAGCGTACCTCTCCGGCCTTTGGTCGCAGGATGCCATTGAAATGCAGGAACAGGGTGCTTTTCCCCGCGCCGTTCGGGCCTAGGAACGCTATCTTCCTTCCCCGGGAGATCTCCAGGGTGACGTCCCTGAGGGCGAACGGTCCGCTCTGGTATGAATAGCAGAGTCCAGTGGTGGATAGTATCGAGTCTTCCATTATCGTCACATCTTGAACATTCCCAGCACATGGCCGGGTTCTACGACCAGCTGGTTGATCGCATATAGGGAGAAGAACACCGCCGCGGAGAGAACGATCCATTTAATGGACAGCCTTACCGGTGACCGATAAGAGTGGAACACTCCCCGGAAGCCGCGGGCGTTCAGCGCCACCTGGGACCGCTCGGCCATGTCCATCGAGCGGGTGAACACGTTGACCGCGAGCTTGGATGTGGTCCGGTACTTGTTCCGGTATCCCCGGAACCCCAGCCGGCAGTCCGCGGCCACGTACATCGTGCTGAGCTGTTCCAGCAGCAGGAAGGAATAGCGGTACACCAGCACCGTCAGTTCCACGATCTCCTTGGGAACCTTCACCTGGCGAAGTGCGTTGGCGAGCTGGGGCAGCGGGGTGGAGGCGGCGAAGAACAGCATGACCATCACTCCGGCGACCGCCCTGAAGAAGACCAGGGTCGCCAGTTGGACACCTTCCTGCGAGAAATGCAGGGTGACGACCCATAGGTCCACGGCCCAAAGAGGCTGGCCTGCGGTCACGAGTGCGATGACCAGCGCGCTGACGATGAAGATCAACAACGCATTGAGCAACGCGAAGGCGATCACCCTGGGCAGCCGCAGTCGAGTGGAGTGGAAGAATAGGGCGAAGCCGACGAGGAACACTATCAGGGGGATCAGGATGGACGATGCGATCAGCGAGGAGACCAGCAGGGAGAGGGTAAGGGCGAGCTTGCCCAGAGGAGACCAGTCCCTGAACGGTGAACTGTATGCGATCTCATCCATCGTGTTCATATCTCATCCCCCATGACCCATCGGCGACGTCCATGGCGCTTCAACGGGGATCGTTCGCCTCCTCCATCTTCTTCCTGGCGGCCTTCTTGCCGCGCTCGTTTCCGATGAAGTATCCTATGATCACCGCGCCGATGGCGGCCTGAAGGGCGAAGAGAAGGCTCTCGGTCTCGCCGGGCGGGCTCCATGGGCTCTCGAACCAGGGCTCATACCCGGGATCGATGTTGGCTATCTCCTCCTCACCCTGGCCGTCCGACCCGCCGAACTCGGCGCTGGGAGATGCGATGAACGCGGCCATGCATATCGCCATGATCACGCTGAAGCCTACCACATACCAGCCTTTCGGTGACATTCTCATGCCTCCACCGCCTTCACCGGGGCGTTCGAGTCCTTGGGCCTGAGGTTCAGCTTTCCCTTGAGCAGGTCCGGCCGTGTCCTCGCAAGGTAATCGAAGAACATGATGAACAGTACACCCTCGACCACCGCCAAAGGTATCTGGGTGACGGCGAAGATGCCGAAGAACGTGATGAACGAGGTCATGACGCTCCCGGCCGTGGGGAACGCAAGGGCGAGCTGCAGGGCCGTGACGATGTAGGCGGAGAAGTTGGCCAGGAAGGCTGTCGCGAAGACCGTCGGGACCAGGCCGAGCTTGGCCCTCATCATGCCCCTGTAAGCCAGCCAGCCGACGAACGGTCCGGCGATGCCCATGGAGAAGATGTTCGCTCCCAGGGTGGTGATCCCGCCGTGCGCCAGAAGCAGGGCCTGGAACACCAGGACGATGGTGCAGAGGACGGACGTAATCGCCACCCCATGTAGGATCGTCGAGGCCCCCGTCCCCGTCGGGTGGGACGAGGACCCGGTGACCGACGGCAGCTTCAGCGATGACAGGACGAATATGAACGCGCCGGCAAGGGCCACGCTCATCTTCATCTCGGGACTTTCCGCGAACAGCTTTCGGATCTTGAAGAAACCCCAGACCACGACGGGGACCGACAATATGGACCAAAAGACCGCCCATTCCACAGGTAG
This sequence comes from Methanomicrobia archaeon DTU008, assembly GCA_001512965.1. Lineage (GTDB taxonomy): Archaea > Thermoplasmatota > Thermoplasmata > Methanomassiliicoccales > Methanomassiliicoccaceae > DTU008. The sequence continues at coordinate 13,659 of LFRW01000023.1, read as the reverse complement.
GAAGCCTTCCATTATGTGCATTTCTGCAAACACTCCTTGCAAGTTCCTATCAGTTTCAGGTCCCATCTCTTGACGTCGTGGCCCGTGCTGCGGATTATGTCGCCGATATTGAGCATGAAATCCACCGGAATGACGCTATGGCACACGTCGCATTCGAGATAGGCGCTGTGGAACGGATGCTTGAAGTAGACGCTCACCCCCCCAGATGTCGTCTCCCTTATCAATCCAACATCCTGAAGGTCCCTGAGGTTCCGATAGACGGTTCCAAGGGAGATGTTGGGATGTGTCTCCCTGGCGATGTCGTATATCTCGCTCGCCGTAAGACCCTCCTCGTTGTTGTAGATGATGTCAAGGATGGTCCGCGACTGCTTGGACCATCGCTTCCGTTCCACCATGATAATAGTAATCGTTACTGAAAGATATAATACCATCATATGGGCCCTATAAATACTGGTTGGATGATTCATCCAATAGGCCGGGTGCTGGCAGATGGTTGACTCCGATAAGGCACGAGCGGACTATTGGCACAAGGTGGAGGAGGGGCTGTCCGGAAACACGGGCAGCAACGAGAGTTGCGACTATTATCCCTGCCATCATGAAGGGCAGGACTGCACGCTGTGCTTCTGTCCGTTCTATCCCTGCCTAGACGACCGACTGGGCACGTTCGTCGAATCCCGCAGCGGCGGCCAGGTGTGGTCATGCCAGGACTGCCTGTGGATCCACCGGCCCGATGTTGGCCGCGCCGCCAAGGCGCGATTGTCGGGCAGGGGCCGCCCCAGCCACGAGGAGCTGCTGGCCATCAAGGACGAGCTGGAACGCTCCTTCAAGGTGAAGGCGGAGCGCCTGATGGTGATGGGCGCGACGTCAGGGGCCGGCAAGACCCTCATGGTCGCTGCGATATGCCGCATCCTGGCGGATAAGGGGATGAGGGTCGCGCCCTTCAAATCGCAGAACATGTCGCTGAACTCCACGGTCACGCCAAGAGGGGAGGAGATATCCCGCGCCCAGGCGCTGCAGGCGCAGGCATGCCGCGTCGAGCCGGAGGCTCGCATGAACCCCCTGCTGCTCAAGCCGAAGAAGGACGATATCTCCCAGGTGGTCGTGCTTGGCCGCCCATACAAGGACATGAGCGTTGGCACCTACTACGGCGGATTCACCACCGGCGAGGGGGCTAGGGTGGTGAGGGAGGCGTTCCACCATCTGGAGCTCCGCTTCGACGCCATCGTCATCGAGGGCGCCGGCTCACCGGCGGAGATCAATCTGGCGGAGGCCGACCTGGCTAACATGCTGACCGCCGAGATCACCGACTCTCCATGCATACTCGTGGTGAACATCGAGTGGGGTGGGGCGTTCGCCTATGCATATGGCACCCTCATGCTGTTGCCGCCCGAGCAACGGTCGCGTTTCAAGGGCGTGATCATCAACAACATGCATGGAAGCGCCGAAAGCGTTCAGAAGGGGATCGATGAGCTTGAGCGGCTCACCGGCGTCCCGGTGCTGGGCGTGGTGCCCCACATCGAGCATGCGCTTCCCGATGAGGACTCCCAGGGACTTGAAGGCCGGGGGAACGGCGGCATCAAGGTCGGGGTGATCCGGCTTCCACACATCTCCAACTTCACCGACTTCGATGCATTGGAGATAGGGGGAGGCGCCTCGGTATCGTTCATCGACAGCCCGTCCGAGGTGGCCGCGGTGGACGCCTTGGTCATCCCGGGAACGAAGAGCACCGTTGCCGACCTTCAATGGCTTCGCAGGCAGAGGCTCGACCGCGCCATCATGGACCGTCGGGGCGAGGTGCCCATACTGGGGATCTGCGGCGGATATCAGATGCTGGGGACCAGGATAGAGGACCCCAACGGGGTGGAGGTCGATGAGGGAGGCTCCTATGAGGGATTGGGCCTCCTTCGTTCGGTGAGCAGGTTCGACGCGTATGAGAAGAGGACCGTTCGGGTCGAGGGGCGCCTGCTGGATGGAGGGGAGATACGCGGATACGAGATACATATGGGGACGACGGAGACGGAAGAGAAGCCCCTGTTCGTCCTCCGCTCAGAGGAAGGGGAGAGGGACGAGGGCAGCGTATCCGAGGACGGGATGGTGATGGGGACCTATGTCCATGGGCTGTTCGACCTGACATCGTTCCGGAGCAGGTTCCTCTCCCTTGCAGGGAAGGGGAGGGAGAGCGCGGAGCAGATCGACTATGAATCGGCGGTGGAGGCAGGCATCGCCAAGGTCGCCAGGATCGTGAGCGAACACATCGACGTCGACAGGCTCATGCGGATCATGGAGGAAGGGGCATGAAGATCATGGTGCTGGGGGTCACCTCGGGAGCCGGGAAGACCACGATAGCGGCGATGCTGTGCCGGCATTTCGCCCGGCAGGGGCTGAGGGTGTCGCCGTTCAAGGCCCAGAACCTCTCCCTCAACTCATATGTGACCTCGACCGGCGAGGAGATCGGGATATCGCAGGCCTACCAGGCATGGGCCTGCGGAAGGGAGCCCCACTGGTCCATGAACCCCGTGCTGCTGAAGCCCCATGGAGAACGGAGGATGCAGGTCGTACTGAAGGGACGGCCCATGATGGACGTAGGGCCCGATCGGCCGATGCCAAGGGAGGCGCTGCTCGATGCGGTCAAGAAGGCATACCTGACCGTTGCCGGCGATTCCGACATCGTCGTTCTGGAAGGCTCCGGGGGGGCCGCCGAGATAAACCTCTTCGACCGGGACATCGCCAACATGGTCATGGCCGACATCGCCGACGCCCCCGTCGTGCTGGTCGGGGACATCGACCGCGGAGGGGTGTTCGCAGGGCTGTACGGCGCGTTCATGCTCCTGCCGCCCGAATGGCGCGGTCGGGTCAAGGCGTTCATCATCAATCGATTCCGCGGCGATCCCTCCATACTTGGTGCGGGCATCGAGAAGCTGGAGGAGCTCACCGGCGTTCCTTGCGCCGGCGTTCTGCCGCTATACAGGCTGCGGACGCCCGCCGAGGACTCCCTCGACCTGGGCAGGGACCGCGGGGCGGTGGATGACATGGCGGACGTGAAGCAGGCGTGGATGCGCTCCCTGGACCAATTGCACGAGGCGTCCCTGGAGCATCTCGACTATTCCCTCATAGAGCGTATCGCCAGGGAAGGCCGATAGAGCGACTGCATGCGGAATCCCCGTCATCGATGAACGGGCGTGGGCCCATCATGAGGGGATAACGTTCGGTGCGCATCGAGGACCGCAGGTCGATGATGTCCAGCATCGATCCTCGACCAAACGCCACATCGGGCCAGGACGGTGACGTCAGCGGGCCGCCGATGGCCAACCAATAAAAGGGTCGGGCTCCGTGGTATGGTCGATGCAGTGTAAGGCAGATGTGCCCACACCGACATCGCCATTGAGATCGGCGGATCCCGGGCGGAGGTGGCATCATGAGGCGTGAGGCACGCGCGTACATCCTTGGAGTGAGCACGCCCAACGGCCTTGGCGCCATCCGCAGCCTGGGCCGAGAGGGCGTGGAGGTGGTGGCTGTGGACCATCAGCCGGATGCCGCTGGTCTGAGGTCCCGCTACGCACGGCCGTTGATCGTCCCCGACCCGGTCGCTCGACCCGAGGATGCTCTCCATGCGCTGATGTCCCGCCGCAGCGGCAGGGAGAAGGACGTGCTGTTCCCCACCTCCGACGCCTTCGTCCTGTTCCTCTCCCGCTTCCGCGAGCAGCTGGAGGAGAGATATCGCTTCTGCATCCCATCAAGGCGCATCCTCGACGGGATGGTGAACAAGCGGGCGCAGTACGAGGAGGCGATGAGGGTCGGCGCCCCCCTCCCACTGACGTTCTTCCCCTCGGACATGTCCGAGGTCGAAGATGCCGCCGACCGCCTCATCTACCCGGCGTTCATCAAGCCATATTATTCCCACCTGTGGCACCCGGTGTTCGGGAACAAGGGGTTCAAGGTCAAGGGGCCGAAGGAGCTGATGGAGCGGTACGAAGAGGTCTTCCGCGCCGGACTGGACGCATTGGTGCAGACGGTCATCGACGGCCCCAACACCAATCACGTCAAGGTGTGCGCATATTACGGCCTGGACGGCAAGAGGCGCGCCCTGTTCCTCACGAGGAAGATCCGCCAGCATCCGGTCGAGTTCGGGGTGGGGACGACCATGGAGAGCATACACGACGAGACGGCGCAGAGGATCGGGCTGGACTTCCTCGATGCGATCGGCTACAGGGGGATAGGCTCGGTCGAGCTGAAGATGGACCAGCGGACCGGGAGATATATGATGATAGAGCTGAACCCCAGGTTGTGGGCGCAGAACATCCAGGCCACCTATGCCGGGGTGAACTTCCCCCTGATACAGTACGATGATGTCACGGGAGGGGACGTGGGAGATGCGTCGGACTGGCAAGATGGCATAAGGTGGATGGACGCCTTCGAGGACGCCAGATCGTTCTGGTGGTATCGGAACCGGGGCGCCATGAGGTGGCCAGACCTCGTGCGCTCATGGTTGAGGGCCGACTGCCATGCATACCTGGCCCGGGACGACATGATGCCCTTCCTGGCACATACCGGGCTGGGGGTGGAGGCGGCCAGGGTTGCCGTGGACCTGCTGAGGGACAGGGGCTCCAGGTCCGCCATGCGGCGCGGGCGCTCGGCCGTTGAGGTGAAGGCGGACTCCGCCTAGACGTAGCGGATGGAGTGGGGCCCGCCCTCCCCCTTCCTGGGCTTGAGCTCGAGCGTGATCCATAGCCCCAGCGCCTTTCCGAGGTCGTGAAGGTATTCACCCGCCGCCAGGGCGTTGTGTTCCACCGCCCCCGCCAGGCGGTCCATGAGCTCCCCGGAGGGGATGAAGGAGAGGTCCCTTGCGGAGCGGTCAAGGGGCATGTACAGCAGTCTCTCCTTCAGCGTGCAGAAGTCCTCCCGGAGGAAGTCAGGCCCGGGCAACTGCCCCGCCTCCTTCCCGCCCAGGACCTGGCCCGCCTTGTCGATGACGCGCAGCTCTTCCAGTATCTGGGCGAGGGCCCTGCGTCCGTTGAGACAGTTGTCGTCGTAGTTCTCGACCCTGACGCTTAGATAATCCGACTTCGCGGCCTTCTCGCATTCCCGGACCATGTTGTACAGCTTGCCCGCCTCCTCCAGCATGACCAGCAGGACGGCGAAGCGCATTCTGTCGCGGCCGGGGAAATCCTCAGAGGCCAATGCATGGTAGGCATTGGCGTTCTCAAGGATGTGCTGCGCAAGGTCTATGGCCGACTCGAACGCCTCGTCGCGCATGGGATGCTGTATGTCAGGAGGATTGTTCATGGTACTTCATTTCCAAGCATGCATATTAATCTCTTGCCTGATGGCAGGCGATGCAAAGGATTATTTCCTAAAATATGATAATATATATTCATGGACGATGACCGGGCGCTTAGAGAGAGAGCCTATCGCATCGCTGAGGAGAAGATCGGATTCTATATGCACCTGACCGCCTTCGTGGTCGTCAACGCAGGACTGTGGCTTCTGTGGTACTTCTCCGGAGGCGGATTCCCATGGCCGGCGTTCATAACATTCTTCTGGGGGTTCGGCCTCGTGATGCATGGGGCGGGCACCCTCTTCGGGCATGGCTACAAGAACAGGATAGCCGAGAGGGAATATGAGAAGATGAGAAGGCAGAGGCCTTAATCGAGCAGCCTCAAGATCATACGTGCAAGGACCTTGCGCTCGCCCTCATCGGCGGTATCCCACAGCTCCCTCATCATGCGCTCCTCCGGGGAACCAGGGCACATTCGTTCGGAGAGGAAGTCGATCATGTCCTCCACCACCTCGACCACGTGCGCCTCGGAGGGGTCGATGTCCCGAGCCGCCTGGACCATCTCGCTCAACGACCCTCTCCATTCATCCCAGTTCTGGACGAAGTTCATGGCTCTCAGGCAGGCCTCTGCCTGCCGCGTACCGGTCTGCGCCGCCTCTTCCCTCATGATGGAAACTAGCCAGTCGGTACGATATAAGCGCTCCCATCGATTCTTTCATATAATGTCCAATTGATTGGCCGTCAAGTATCACGGGGCAGGTGTTCAACTGAAAGCAGTTATGGTAAAGGACCTAACCAAATCGTTCGGGACCTTTCAGGCGGTCAAGGGTGTGACCTTCTCGGTCGAGGAGGGCGAGGTGTTCGGCCTGATCGGTCCGAACGGCGCCGGGAAGACCACCACCATGCGGATGCTCTCCACGCTTCTTCAAGTGACGTCGGGTACGGCCACCATCTTCGGCAAGGACCTCGTCACCGAGACCGATGAGATCCGCAAGATCATCTCCTACCTCCCCGAGGAGGCAGGAGCGTACAAGAACCTGACTGGAAGGCGATATCTGGAGTTCATCGCTCGATTCTTCTGCAATGGCGAGGACGTCGAGAAGATGGTCGACTACGGCATATCGCTGTCCAACCTTGCCGATCGAATAGATGACAAGGTCGAAACGTACAGCAAGGGGATGACCCGACGTCTGCTGGTGAGCCGCGCGCTCATGTTCAAGCCGCGGTTGGCCATCCTGGACGAGCTGACGTCGGGGTTGGACGTCATTAGCGCCCAGCATGTGCGCAGGACGGTGCGGGACACCACCAAGGATGGCACCACCATCATAGTGTCCTCGCACAACATGCTGGAGGTGGAGCTCATCTGCGATCGCCTGGCCCTCATCGCTGACGGCAGGGTCGTGGAGATGGGGTCCCCGGCCGAGCTGAAGGACAAGTACGATGCTGACAACATCGAGGAAGTGTTCGTCAAGGCGGTGTCGCCATGAGGCCCTTGTCCAACATCTTCAGCAAGGAGGTCCGCGAACTGCTGACCCCTGCCACCGTACTTCCGATCGTTGTCCTGGCCATCCTGTTCGGTTCGCTCGGGGGCATCATGGGCGACGTGGGCGGAGAGGCGAGCAAGCCTCCCATCATAGGCATCATACAACAGGACGACAGCGAACTGGCGAACTACACGGCCATGATATTGGACAGCGAGTCCGATGTCGTTTACAAGAGCACCGACATAGCCAACATAGATGAGGGACTGAAAGCGGTGTCCTCGGCCGGAGGGACGGCCTTGCTGGTCATCCCCCAGGGCTTCGGGGATGACATCCAGTCCAATAGGTCCGGCACCATACGGGTCTACTGGATCATGAAGGGCACGGGCATGCTGGACACCATTTCGTCCGCCTCCCTGGACGGACTGCTGGGCGTCACCGACAAGATGTTGTCGATGTACATCCTGGAGAACGAGGACATGAGGGCGAGCGTCAACGTGACCACCGCGCTCAACCCCACGATCAAGAACGAGACCACCACCTTCAAGGGCCAGACGTTGGAGGGCATATCGCCCAGCTCCATCTCCGCCACCCTCTCGTCGCAGAACATGGTGGTGCCTCTCATCGTCCTGATGGTCATCATCATGTCGGGATCGACGGTCATCGCCTCCATGGGGCTGGAGAAGGAGAACAAGACCCTGGAGACGCTGCTCACCATGCCGGTGAAGCGCTCCCATATAGTCATAGGCAAGCTGGGCGGGGCGGCCGTGGTGGGCCTGCTGATGGCCTTCATATACATGCTGGGAATGAGCAGCTACCTGAACAGCCTGCAGGGCTCGGCCGGACTGAACCTTTCCGACTACGGCATCGGGCTGGAGACGCTCGACTTTGTCCTGGTCGGCCTCTCGCTGTTCCTGGCCGTGGTGGCCGGCCTCGGGCTGTGCCTGGTGATCGGCGTCTTCGCCCGCGACTACAAGTCAGCCCAGTCGCTCACCATGCCCATCACCTTCCTGGCCATGATCCCCATGTTCGTCCTCATGATGAAGGACTTTGCCACCCTTCCGGGGGCGGTGCAGGCAGGTCTGTTCGCCATACCGTTCACGCACCCCATGATGGCGATGAACAACCTCATGTTCGGCGACTACACCCTGGTGGTGGCCGGCATCGTGTACGAGGCCATCTTCGCCAGCGCAATGATGGCCGTGGCGGTGATCCTGTTCAAGAAGGACATACTGGTCACCGGCCGGAAGAAAAAGAGGGAAGGAAAAGAGGTCAGAACCTGGCCTCGCAGGCGTTAAACCCCTTACCAACCCTTTTCCTTTTTCACCTTCTTTCCTCGGATGGCGGCATGGATTGTTGACCTTTCTGAGATCCACGCGCGGGCTGGCTCCTCTTGGTGTAATAGTCCCATAGCAGCCATAGGCCGACCAGGATGAAGAAGATGCCCACAATCCAGCTCAGCAGGTCCTCGAACACTATCACCAGTATCCCGAAGATGATAGCGATCAGCGCCAGTATCGGATCGAACGACATGGTTATCTCGGTTTTCTTTGGAGCGTTGTATATAAGAAAGTATTGAGCGGCCAACGAGCGGTCCGGAAAACGAGATATAACCTGGGTTCCGAGAGATGTCCGTGAGGTCGAAGAAGGCTTTCGCCGAGAGACCTGCAAGGTACGTTCGCATGCCCAGGCATCTGGGCATAATACCGGATGGGAACCGGAGATGGGCCGACCAGAGGTCCCTGCCGAGAGGGGGTGGCTACCTGCCCGGGGTGGATGCGGCGTTCCGAGTGCTGGAGGAGATCGAACGCCTGGGGGTAGAAGAGGTGAGCATATATGGCTTCACCAAGGAGAACGTCCGTCGCCCTTCCGATCAGAGACATGAGTTCCAGAAGGCCTGCGTGGAGGCGGTTCGCCGGCTTGAGAGGATGAACGCTGAGCTGAGGGCGGTCGGTGACAGCCGCTCTCCCATGTTCCCAGAGGAACTGTTGAAATACACGGAGCGAACGGTGTTCGGCAGCGGCGGGACGAAGATCAACCTTCTCATCAACTACAGCTGGAAGTGGGACGTCGAGATGCTTATGGGGACGGGCACCCTCGGCTCTCACGATGTGTCCCCGATAGACCTCATCATCCGTTGGGGAGGACGATCCCGCCTGAGCGGCTTCCTCCCGATACAATCGGTCTACGCGGACATCTATGTCCTTGACAGGCTATGGCCTGATGGCAGCGGAGAGGACGTGTACGAAGCCCTGGAATGGTATCAAGAGCAGGACCCGACGAGAGGAGGATGATAGAGGGAAGAGGCCGTTGAATCGAGACGTCCAGCGCCCTCGACCGCTCATCGTCGGTACCAACCTATTAATAATGGCATCCTTGTTCATACATCGGAGTTATAATATTGGCAAAGAGAACATTCAAACGCAGGGGAGGTCCGGGCAGTTCAAAGCCGCGGACCCAGACCCCCCGAACAGCTATGTTGAACATTCACCGTGTTGGTTCTTTCAAGTACGACCTCCGGGAGATACTGAACGCATCTCCCATGGACAAGAGCACCATTCCCACGGTGGTTGCAAACATCGTCGCAAAGGCATCCCGAGTCTCCATCCGCGAGACGAAGGACTACATAAGGGACATTGAGAAGCAGGGCGTCATCGACAAGATCGCCGCTGACGACTCCTGCGCCCTTCTGGATCGTTATTCCAAGTGGCGTTGAGCGTCACTTTCGAGCCCTGGGCAAGGGCTTGACCTCGAAGCTCCTTCCATGGTACTTCGACTGTCTAAGAGCCCTCAGGACCTTCATGGCCACATCCTTGTGTATCTCCACTATGGTGTGGTCATCCCCTATGTCGATGTGACCCACGGTGATATCGTTCACCCTGGCCGTACGGACGATGAAGTCGGAGATGTCCACTATGCTGGGGACGACCTTTCGCCCTAGCGACAGCTGGAAACGCACCATGCCGAAGATGTCCGCCATCTCGTCGAAGTCCAGCACCTGCCGGACCTGTCCGGTGCTGCGCCCTTTGGCAGATGGCACCTCGATCTGCTTGAGCTTCTGGTCGGTGAAACGCTCCACCGCTTCCAACAGGTGCATCTCGTCGGCGCTGACGAAGGTGATCGCCTTTCCTTCCTTGCCGGCCCTTCCCGTGCGACCGATGCGGTGAACGTACGTCTCCGGACTGTCCGGTATGTCGTAGTTGATGACATGAGTGACGCCTTCTATGTCCAGACCTCGAGCGGCCACATCGGTGGCGATCAGTACCTTGGTCTTTCCTGAGCGGAAGTCCGACAGGACCTTCTCCCGGCGCGCCTGCGTGAGGTCGCCGTGGATCGCCGCCGCCGGATAGCCATATGATCTGAGCCGCTGTTCGATGATGTCCACCATATGCTTGGTCTGCGCGAACACAATGGCCTTTGGCTTCTCCTTGTCCAGCACCCGGCACAGGGCCCAGATCTTGTTCTTCCGACCGATGGCGAAGTACATCTGCTTGGTGTTCGGCAGGATGAGGTCGTCCTCGCTCACCGACACCGTCGCAGGGCGGTGCATATGCCTCTCCCCCATGCTCCGGATCTCCGGGAGGATGGTTGCGGAGAACAGCATCGTCTGCCTCTTCTTCGGCACCTTGGACAGGATGTAGTCGATGTCCTCGATGAAACCCATGTCCAGCATGCGGTCCGCCTCATCGAGCACCATGAATCGGACCGAAGCGAGGTCGATGGTCCCCCTATGGATGTGGTCGATGACACGTCCCGGTGTGCCAGCGACTATGTCCACGCCGCGCCTCAGCGCCTCTATCTGATTCTCGATGGACGCCCCGCCGTAGATGGCCAGGGTGTTGAGGTCCTTGAACATGGCCAATCTATTGATCTCTTCGGAGACCTGAACCGCTAGCTCCCTTGTGGGGCAGAGGATGAGGGCGGACGGAGCCTTGCCCTGCCGTTCGATGGCCTGCACGATCGGTATTCCGAAAGCTGCCGTCTTGCCCGTTCCGGTCTGGGCCTGGGCGATGACGTCCCTCCCCTTCAGCAGCAGCGGTATCGTCTCCACCTGCACGGGGGTCGGTTCCTCGAATCCCATCCGTTCTATCGCCCTCAGGATCGGTTCTTCTATACCTAGTGAACTAAAATCTTGAGACATCTGATCACATCAACGTTATATGACTAAGCGGCAGTGGCCGCTCTATTTGATTTTTATTTCCTCATCCCCCTGCCATTAATAATCGTTCTGGTGCCCATCGCCTCCCACCGCACGTGCTATCTGCTTGGTGCGGAGAATCGCGCTCTCCAGATTCTCCAGGGTTCCTGTGGTACAACCATGAGGGAGCTTCAACTGTTGTGCGAAATCTATCGATCTCTTCAGCAGCTCCTCCCTGTCGCCTACGCCAGTGTCCACGAACAGGCATCTCTTGTAGGCGTCGAATATTATGTCGAGGAAGTACTCGGGGGAATAGCCTTCCTCGATCATGCTGTCGAGGTGCAGTTCCTTTATCACTGCCTCCATGCCTTGCTCGGCCCAGCCAGGGGAAGAGAACCATGTGCCGGTGCATTCGGCCTTGGCCTCAGCATACTTGCGGGCGCCCATGAGCACGCATATGCAGTCATCGCCCTCCAGCATGACCGATGGGACCTTGACCTCCTTGTCCAGGGCGGCCAGGGATTGACAGGTCGCGTAACCGATGAAAACGGCATCGACCTTTCCCTCCAGACGATCGACGGCCTCGATCACCTTCCGCCTCATCTCCTCAGGATACACGTGAAGGGCGAACTCGAGATATTCCCGATGGACTATGTCCTCGTCGCCAGCGGTCAATGCCTCGATCTCGTTCTTCAATATGTCACATGCTACGATGCCGATCCTCATCCTAGTCATG
>LFRW01000023.1:0-1940 GCA_001512965.1 Methanomicrobia archaeon DTU008 | reverse complement strand
TGCATGCGGAGCCCTAGATCCTTCCGCGGTAGCGGTATGCGATGTTGCAGCCGCCCTCGCGGGATACCATGCATGGGCCCATGGGATATGCGGGGTTGCACGCCTTTCCGAAAACAGGGCACTGTTGCGGATCGATGATGCCGCGGAGCATCTCGCCACAGCGGCATGCTCCTATCTCCTCCTTCACCGGGGGGCGCTTCGCCAGTATGTCCTCGTGGACCTTCCTTGCGTTATGATCATCGTACTTCGGCCGAAGCTCATAGGTGCCCTTAGGTATCATGGGGAAGCCGCGCCAGGCCCGGTCCACGGGCATGAACACCTCGTCGAGCAGCCGGATGGCCCTGGGATTGCCGCCCTTCTTCACCAGTCGGGTGTACTCGTTCTCCACCTCGGCCCTTCCCTCCTTGACCTGTCGCACAAGCAGATATGCGGCCATGAGCAGGTCTAGAGGCTCGAAGCCGGCGATCACCTGGGGCACCTTGTCCCGTTTCGAGAAGACCTGGTACGGCTCCTCGCCTATCATCACGCTTACATGGCCAGGCTCTATGAGGCCGTCGATGCGGAAGTCCCCCATCTTGATTATGGCATCAAGTGCTGGAGGCAGCAGGCGGTGGCAGGACAGGACGGAGAAGTTCTCCGGGAGGTCCTCGACCATCACCGCGGCGGTGGTGGGGCTGGTGGTCTCGAAGCCGATGGCCATGAAGACCATGTTCTTGACCTCCTTTGCCAGGCGGACCGCGTCCTCTACCGAGTATACCACCCTCACATCGGCCCCGCGCGCTTTGGCGTCTCCTAACGATCCGATCGGGGTGGGGACCTTCAGCATGTCCCCGAACACCGATATGGTTATACCGGCATCGGCCAGGGCGATGGCGTCGGCGATCTCGGCGCTCGTGGTCACGCACACGGGGCATCCTGGGCCTTGACGGATCTCCACGCCGACATCGCGCAGCATGCTCTCCAGGCCGAAACGCACCAATGTATCCTGATGGGTGCCGCAGACGTGCATGAACCGCAGGTCCACGTCCTCCTTGCGGATGGACTCTATGATCCTCTGCGCGGCCTTCTCATCCCTGTACCGAAACATCCTTTTCCACCACCCTGATAGAGCGCACCGTGCAGCTCTTTCCCTTCGTCACTTCCACGTCCTCACCGCACTCCGGGCATTGCAGTACCGGGACAAGGCCATGGAAGATCTCCTCGACGTGATCGGCGGGCCCCTGGTATCCGCACGAGCGGCATCTGACCTCCACGTCCTCCTTCTCGATGACCAAGCGAGAGCCTTCAAGCTGGGTGCCCTTGCTCAGGACATCATAAGCGAACTGAAGCTGTTCTTCTCCCAGGAAGGTCAGCGAACCGAGGGTCAGATAGACCTCTTCCACCCTCTCGACCTGATGCTTCCTGAGCTCCTCCAGCACCGAATCTATGATGCTGGACATTATGGACACCTCATGCATCACCTCTCCTAATGCTATACATTATAAAAAGCTCGCTGGCGAACCTTCGGGAACCAGGCATTCCGGCTGCGGAGTCCATAGACCATGGATAGGGAAGCGCGCCCGGTGCATGATGCGAGATGTATCATCCTCTCTCCGCACCATCCTGCGGTTCCCTCAACGGCTCTTGCAAGTGATCAAGAGAGCGCTGACTCCCGATCCCTCATGAGGTCCCCCGGCTGAGCTCGTTCGCATACGTCGATGGAACGAGATCGACATCATCGGCCATTTGATCCTCTTGCCGCAGGATGGTGTCGCACAAGCGTATACGGGGTTCCAGATCCAGATCGTCTTATCAACACGACGATTTCATATCGAATTCGTTCGGATAAGTGGACGATCTGCATCAGGGAACGTGATGATATGAACGAAACACTGTCATTCATTCTTCAAAGACTGGTTGTTGGTTCCGCCCCTCACACAATCCAGTATTATCATCCCGGT
>LFRW01000005.1 GCA_001512965.1 Methanomicrobia archaeon DTU008 | reverse complement strand
TCCCGGGAATCCCACCACATTCCCTTGGAGAACGGATATCTGCCCAGGGCGACGAGTTCCTGCACGGACAGGTTGAAATCCTCATTGAACTCGGTCGGCACATTGGCACAGATGCGGGCGATCTCATCGATCTTCAGCTTGTTCAGGTCCTGCCCTTCCATGAAGATGGTGCCACGTCTCGGCTTCAGGATGCCGTTCATCAGGCGGAGCAGGGTGCTCTTCCCCGAGCCGTTCGGGCCTATGAGGCCGATGAGCTCCCCGCTTCGGATCTCGAACTGGACATCGTTCAATAGATCCGATCCATTGTATCCGAACCGAATGCCATCGATGAGCAGGGAGACAGTTGACTCAGCCGCCATATTCCTTCCCCCTCTTGATAAGCAGATAGATGAAGAACGGAGCCCCGACCATCGAGATGATGGCCCCGATGGGCAGCTCCATTGGCCGGAACAATATTCGTGCGAATATGTCCGCAACCAGAAGAACATTGGCTCCCAGCACCATCGACGCAGGAATGAGCAGGCGGTGATCGCCACCCACAAGCATCCGGGCAGAGTGGGGAAC
>LFRW01000027.1 GCA_001512965.1 Methanomicrobia archaeon DTU008 | reverse complement strand
GGTTAACCCATGAGCGGTTCAAGTGCTGACATTGGTCTGGTCGCATTCCAGGGAGAGAGAGGCGCGTTCTCCGAGGACGCCGCGGTCCGCTTCTTCGGCGAGGTCGATACGCTTCCCTGTCCTGACTTCGAGAGCGTGTTCCGCGCAGTCGATGAGGGCAGGGCCAGCCGGGCCGTGGTGCCTGTCGAGAACTCGGTGGAGGGAAGTGTCACCGCAGTGAACGACCTTTTGCTGGAGAACGATCTGGTGATCGTAGGGGAGGTCATGGTGAAGGTCGCCCATTGCCTCATCGGCCGCAACTCCTCTGGCATCGATCGGATACGCAGGGTGTATTCACATCCCCAGGCCCTGGGCCAATGCCGCCGTTTCCTGGCGAAGCATCCTCTTTGGGAGAAGGTGCCATCGTTCGATACCGCGGGAAGCGTCAGGATGGTGCGGGACAGGGGCCTGCCTGATGAAGCGGCCATAGCGTCCCGCCGCGCGGCCGAGGTCTATGGCATGGACATCTTGCTGGAGAACATTCAGGACAGCGATGACAATTGCACCCGCTTCTTCGTGCTTCAGAAGACCCAGCGTCTCCTCGACAAGGGCGACAAGACCTCCCTGGTGTTCGCCACTCGAAGCGGACCAGGAGCGTTGTACGAGGCGCTGGGATGCTTCGCCTCGCGGGGCATCAACATGACCAAGGTGGAGTCGCGACCTCGCAGGGGAAGGGCGTGGGAGTACGCGTTCTTCTTGGACATCGACGGGCATGCCGACGAACCGAACGTTGCCGATGCCCTTGCCGACCTGGTCCGCAGAGCGGTCTTTGTAAAGGTGCTGGGAACGTACGAGCGAGCGAAGCCCATCGATCGGTAGCGTCACGGCCAGTCCTTGCACCGCATCCTCTCGACTATGGAGAGGCCCAGGGACAGGGCCGTCTCACCATATCCCATTTATCGAGCATTCAGCGGCGATTCGCCGAAAGACGGGAACGCACTGCCGGCATCTAGCGACATCATGATGCGATAAAATGCGATGGATCGATGCTCGATGAGGTCCGCGGATGGCGGCATCATCTTCCCCTTATCAACTCTCCGATCGTGCGGAATTCCCCTGCCCAGTAGATGAGCGCGCGCTCCCGGTCATACCCATCCGCCACATGGGCAGCTATAATCTCGCCTATGAACCATGTATGGTCGCCCGTGTCGAAGTTCTGCACCTTCCGGCACTCGAAGCTGACCGGGCACTCCTTCAATGTTGGCGTTCCCACACGGGTACCGGGGACGGCGGTCAGGCCGGTCTCCTCCAACTTGTCTACCTCCTTGCCGGACTTCTCACCGCAGAAGAGGGTCTCCTCCACGAGCTCCTTGCAGGGAAGGTTTACAGTGAAGTCCGGTGAGCGGTGCAGCAGCTCATGACTGTACCGGCATGGGGATATGCCGATACCAAGGAGGGGAGGGTGGAAAGAGAATGTGTGGACCAGGGATACAGTGATTACGTTCTTCTCTTCCTTTCCTACCACCACGAGGGCGATGGGGAAGGACGGGAAGGTCCGGATAGCACGGACAGGATTCATCTCAGACTTGCTTGACATGCTCTCGGTCGTGGATGCCAAGAATCAATCATAAAGCCTCGCTTACTTATTTCGTCAAATTCATATCTATAAGTTCATATCAAGGAGCATGGCACCAAGAATTGGCATCATTGGCGGCACGGGCGTATATGATCCGAAGATGTTCGACATTAAGGACAAGGTCGTTCTATCGACACCGTATGGAGCTCCGTCCGATGCCATATTGGTCGGGGAGATGGATGGAATAGAGGTCGCGTTCCTGTCCAGGCATGGCAGCGGCCATGTGTATCCTCCGCACCGTGTCAACTATCGTGCCAATATCTGGGCCATGAAGCATCTTGGCGTTGAAAGGATAATCTCCCCCTGCGCGGTCGGCTCCCTTCAGGAGAACTTCCATCCCGGGGATATAGTCATCGTGGACCAGTTCATCGACTTCACCAAGAAGCGGGAGTACACGTTCTATGACGGAGCCAAGACCGTCCACATATCCACCGCGGACCCGTTCTGCAAGGAGATGAACGCCCTGTTCGCAGCCGAGGCCAAGCATATGGGGCTGCCGGTCCATGAGGGCGGCACCTACCTCTGCATCGAAGGTCCAAGGTTCTCGACCAGGGCCGAATCTCGCATGTTCCGCAACTTCGCAGACATCATCGGCATGACCCTGGTGCCAGAATGCCAGCTTGCCAGGGAGGCGGAGATATGCTATACCTCGTTGGCCACCATCACCGATTATGATGTCTGGGCGGAGAAGCCCGTGGACCTCGCCACCGTGCTGAAGATCATGGCGGAGAGCGTGGACAGGGTCAAAGAACTGATCGCCGCGACCCTGAGCAAGATCCCCGCCGAAAGGAAGGTTTGTGAGTGCCCGCATTCACTGGAAGCGGCGGGCGCCTGAAAGGGTCTGAAAGATATCGAGGAAAGCTCATCCGGGGATGTTGGCGCATCCTCCGGGTAGCGCCTCACTCGCTCAACTTTTCCCGGTACCCAGCGGCGTCAAGAAGGCCCTCATACTCGGATGGGTCCTCCATCCGGATCACTGCGAGCCAGCCATCTTCATAGGGTGACTCGTTGAACCTCTGGGGAGCGTCCTCGAGCTCCTCGTTGACCTCCACGATCTCCCCACTGACAGGCGCGTTGATGGCAGCCACCGTCTTGACGCTCTCCACTTGGCCTATAACGTCCCCCTGGCGGACCTTCATTCCCACCTTGGGCAGCTCCACGAACACTATGTCGGTAAGCTGATGCTGCGCATGATCCGTGATGCCTACCCGAACGTTCTCACCTTCGGCCTTGGCCCATTCGTCGTTCACGGTGTATTTGAGATCGTCCCTGACTTCACTATTGTCGGCCATGCTCTCCCTTTGCGCCTTCCATCACATCCCAGATATTTAACCAGTTCCTGGGCACGTCGTTGTTGCGGAAAAGGTCAAATAATCATCCAACATTGGAACGACCCATGAGGATCGTGGTCCGCGGCGTCGTACAGGGGGTGGGCTTCCGGCCGACGGTGTACCGCATCGCGACGTCCATGGGCCTCAATGGTTGGGTGCAGAACAACGGTTCGAACGTGATAATAGCGGTCGACCGCGACGCCGATGAATTTGTAAAGAGGCTTCATGAAGAGCTGCCACCTCTCGCCCGCCTCGACTCCGTGGAGATCGTGGAGGGCGACGTGCACGACGAGGGATTTCACATCGTGCCCAGCTCGGTCGGGCAGCGCGGTGTCGGCATCCCCAACGACTCGGCGATGTGCGATGATTGCCGCCGGGAGATGTTGACGCCAGGCGGCCGCCGGTACCACTATCCCTTCACCAACTGCACCAACTGCGGAGCCAGGTTCACCATCATCGAGGATCTGCCGTACGATCGTGGCAAGACGTCCATGCACGAGTTCCCAATGTGTCCTGAGTGCCGCGCCGAGTATGACGACCCCTCGGCCAGAAGATTTCATCATCAGACCATATGCTGTCCGAGATGCGGACCTCACTACTACCTGCTGGATGAAGAAGGCAAGCGGATCGCCGCCGATGATCCGGTGGCCTACTTCGCAAAGCAGATGGAAAGGGGCGCCATCGGGGTGGCGAAGAGCTGGGGGGGCATGCATCTATGCTGCTCCCTTGCCACGTTGCCAAGGCTGAGGAGATGGTATCGCCGCGAGCAGAAGCCGTTCGCGGTGATGGTGCGCGACATGGAAGCCGTTCGCAGATATGGGCGGCCGGATGAGCATGAGGAGGAATTGCTTAGGTCCCCCCACCGACCAGTGGTCCTGGTCCCGCGAACGGGGGATCCCATGAACGACCTCATATCCCCGGGCCTGGGCAACGTAGGGCTCTTCCTCCCATATACGGAGATGCAGCATCTGCTGTTCCATCATCTAAAGGAAGATGCGCTCGTCATGACCTCGGCGAACACGCCAGGCGAGCCTATGGTGCTCCGTGACAGCGACGCTCTGGACCTGAAGGCGGAGCTGTATCTGCTTCACGATCGGGAGATCTTGAACCGTTGCGATGATTCCGTGGTCCGCTCCTTCGGCCGAAATACGTTCTTCCTGAGGAAATCCCGCGGGCACATACCTTCGCCCATCGATGTCGGGTTGAAAGGTTCTGCGGTGGGGGTCGGCGCGCAGGAGAACCTGGCGGGGGCGGTGATAAAAGATGGGCGGATGTACACCACCCAGTACATCGGGGATGGCGATTCGCCAAGAGTGATAGATTTTCTTGATGCGTCGATAGGGCATCTCCGCCGTCTGCTCGGCGTCGATGAACTGGACGCGGTAGGCGTGGACCTGCACCCCGGATATACCAATCGGAGGATGGCGAAGGAGATGGCGCAGAGCGCGGGTGCGGAGCTTGTAGAGGTGCAGCATCATTGGGCCCACGCCGCCGCCCTCATGCTGGATGCGGGTCTCGATGAGATCGTATGCCTGACCCTGGACGGCACTGGATATGGCGCCGATGGTCAGGCATGGGGGGGTGAGGTCCTCCACGCCACGTTCGACGACTACGAACGAGTGGCCCACCTGGAAGGTTTCCCGCTGCTCGGCGGGGAGATGGCGGTCAGAGACCCGCGTCGCCTCGTCTTCGCGCTGTCAGCAAGGGCGGGGCTTCCCCTGCCGTACTTCAGCGAACGCGATGCGTCGGTGCTGATCAAGCTCATGGACCGCAGCGTGACCACCACGGGTTTTGGCCGGGTGCTCGATGCCGTGTCCTGTTACCTCGACATATGTCAGGTGAGGACCTACGACGGTGAGCCGGCGATGAAGCTGGAGCCATATCTCGAAAGGGGTTCGCGAACGGTCCCCATGAAGGCTGAGCTGCGTTCAGGCATCGTCGGGACCGTGGACCTGTTCCGCCAGCTAGCAGATTCGAAGGGGTCTAAGGAGGATCGTGCACACTCGTTCACCGCCGCCCTGCTCGAGGCCCTCGTGGACGCCGCGGCGGACGATGCATCGGCGAGCGGCGTCAAGGACATTGGTCTGACCGGCGGGGTGTCCTACAACACCACCATATGCTCATTGGTCAAGTCCATGGTAGAAGAGAGAGGATTGAGGTTCGTCTGCCCCGACCGCCTGCCCAATGGGGATGGCTGCATCTCCAGCGGACAGGCGGCGGTAGCCTTGAAAAAGACGAGGAACTAAGAGCTTAACGGCCGTCGACGAGCAGGGGCAGGGGCTTGTCGAACCATTTCGTGGGGCCGATATCCCTGACGCACTTGCCCAGGCAAGCGCCTTCCTTTGGCGAGGGCGCTATGGTCCACTTCTCATCCTCTCGCTGCAGCCAGAGGGTGGCACCTGGGAAACCTTTCTCGGGGACCCACTTCTCCGCGACGATCTTCTCCTCCTCTTCATCCTGCTGCTCGGCCAGCATTCGGCCGACTGCAGCGGTCATCTCATGGACCTCGCTGATATCGCCCTGTACGAACTGCAGGTCAAGCAGGAACTCGTAAAGCTGCCTCAGGCGGACACCGTCATGGACCTTGAAGGAGCCCCTCCGCACGTCCTCAAGGAGACGTTGGGTGGAAGAACCCAGTGCTTGGTATTTCTTCGCGAGCGAGAAGAATTCATCGGTTGTAATGTTCATTTCTATTCTCCATCCCTTTTAAGTTGTTGTCCCTCGATTTGTCCATCAACCTTCAAAAAGGTTCTAACCTGATTATCAAATGCGAGTTCAGTAAAGTAAGAAGATGACACGAATATGTGGATGGGAATTTTTGATTAAATCACACTAGAAATATTTCCCTTCGAAGAATTTGTTTCTGGGGGCCGGCGGTGCAAGTGATTCCTAGAATCAATGACAAGGGGATATACNNCGACAAGGGGATATATCGCCCCGCCGACCCTTTCCAGCCCGTCCGCCGACCCATGGGGACTAGAGCATGGCGCCGCGCGGCGACCGCTCTCGATCCTCGCCAATGGTCATGGAACGGTATCCCTCGTCGGCACCGATATTCACTGCCTTTTTATCTACCTTCTGCTCCTCCTTCGTTCTGGAGCAGTTCCAAAAGGACGGCCGCACTGTTCCTTTCGACATCGCGAGCGGCGAACACCAACGTCAGGTTACCACGCTTCGAGAGGGATGCCGGGCGATCCAATAGCCCCTTGTCCACCTCACGAGAGTAGCGCTCCTTGAACTCCTCCCATTTGGAGGGATCGTGGGAGAACCATTTCCTTAGCTCGGTCGAGGGGGCGATCTCCCGGCACCAGTGGTCCACCTTCGCCTCCTCCTTGCTAACCCCCCGTGGCCAGAGTCTTTCCACGAGCACCCTGGTCCCATCATCAGGTGACGGCGCCTCGTAGACCCTCTTGATCTTGATCACGATGAGAACATTGCCTGAAGATGCTTATCTCATTAACGAAGAGCGTTCATGCGTTTCGTAGCTTGCAAGGGCGAGTGTTCCAGGCGGAGAGGGGTCGTCAAGGAAGGTTTATTAGTATCGCTAAATATCACGACCAATAAAATGGTGGGTTGATTTGAACACTCTCATAATATTGCTGGACGGGGCCGCTGATGATAAGATCCCCGAGTTCGATGGTCGCACCCCGCTAGCATCGTTCGAGAAGCCTTTCATGGACATGGTGGCGAGCAACGGCATCATGGGCTGGACCGAAAGCCGCCCATATACACATCTCTATCTCCTGGAATTCTTTACAGGGAAGAGGCTCGACACCCCCCGGGGACTGGTGGAAGCCGTCGGCCTAGGTGTCCCCGTGGACCCGAATCAGGTTGCCTATCGGTTCTCTCCCGCATACTTCTACGAGTCGAACGTAGACTGGGCATATCGTGTGACCCCGGAACTGAGCTCATCGCTCCAAGATGCCATGATTCGCAACCTTGACATGCTGGGAGACCTCAATCCCAGACTTTACTTCTACGAGGATGGAAGGGGGGTCATGACGGTCGACACGGAGGATGTGGTGCCGTTCCCCATGCCCCCTACGCCCCCATCCAGTTCTAAATTCCCCATGCATCACTTCGGCGACTACATCCGCAAGGTGGCCTCAGAGATGGATGGGTTGTCCATCATACCCTGGGGAGGCGGCTCCCTGGCAAAGCTGAACGGTCACGCGGCCATCCCCGAGGTCAAGAACATGGTCATGATCTCCAAGAGCCCCTCCGCACTGGGCGTGGGAGGCCTGCTCCACGTTCGCCGCGACGTGGTGGACAACATGTGGAGCGGATTCCAGGAAGCGTTCAGACTGCTCCAGTCAGGCGACGTCTTCATGCATGTGGAGGAGACGGACGATATCAGCCACCGGCGTGCTCCTGACGAGAAGGTCGGCATGCTAAAGGAGGTCGACGACCTGCTCATGGAGAACCTGGATCGGCTCATCGGACATCGCGTGGCATTCATCGTCGATCACGGCACCTCATCGATCACCGGCCAGCATCTCAACATGAAGGTGCCTTTCGCCGTCTCCGAAGTGGTCGAGCCATCCGAACCGACCGTTCGGTTCTGCGAGAACGAATATAACTACACCCCTCTGGGCGATCTCGCCAAGGTCCTTCTTGATCACGGAACCCGATCAGACAGTCTATAAATATGACGAAGCCTTTCCTGTTGGATGTATAATCCAACTGAATGAGGCGCACACATGGCGTTCAAAGTACCTGACGATATCACCCTCTGCCTCAATGAGGACAGGGGAAGGGAGTTTCTAGAGAGGATTTGGAACAAGAAGGCAGCATATTGCTGCGTCATAGGGAACACCGAGACCGCCAAGATCCCGGGAGTTTCCGCCGCCGGGGCCGACCCTGCCGCGACCGACTTCACCCCGGCCGCCGACATGGAGCTGCTATACTTCGGTCGATGCAAATGCATCGATGGCGTTCCGATCACTCCGAGCGGGATACCCACGCCGGGCATCATCACGATGTCCGCCTTGAAGCTCGCCCCCATGCCCATCTTCGTCGTGAATGGCGGCGTCCGGGTCAGACCACATGTGCCCTGCATCGATGTCGATGGCACGGCGGGAGACGACATACGCACCGGCAAGGCGGTGAAGGGTGCTGAGAAGGCGTACGACCGCGCTCTTGTCGCCGGGAGACAGCTCGCCAAGATGGTCGATTACCTGGTGGTCGGGGAATCCATACCCGGCGGGACTACGACCGCCCTGGGAGTCCTGACCGCATTGGGATATGATGCCAGCGGAAAGGTCGCCAGCACATTCCCCGTGAATCCGCACGAGCTCAAGGCGCAGGTCGTCGCGGAGGGCATCGCCGCCAGTGGCCTAAGTCCGGAGGCATTGAAGAACGATGCCATGGCCGCGGTACAGGCCGTCGGAGACCCCATGATGGCACCGGCGGCCGGCCTCATCGCCGGGGCCGCGGAGAGCATCCCCGTCCTCATGGCTGGCGGCACCCAGATGGCGGCGGTGCTGGCGATCATCAGGTCCATGGACGACACCGTGCTGGACAATCTTGCCCTTGGCACGACCAGATGGATCACCGAGGACAAGACCTCCGATCTGAGGGGGATCGTCTCCCAGATAGGCAACGTGCCAGTCATGGCAGCTAATCTGAACTTCTCCCTGTCCCGCTACGACGGCCTCCAGGTATACGAGACCGGTCTGGTCAAGGAAGGTGTCGGAGCAGGGGGCTCGGCCATCGCGGCCATGGCCGCCACTGGTGGAAAGGTCACATGCCGCTCGCTTCTCGACGAGATCGAGAAGAACTATACCCGCCTGGTCTCCAGACGGTGAGGCTGCCAGACAACGGCCCGCCCGGCAGCACTGGCCGAGGAAGGGTGGACGGATCCTTTTCCGCCCTTCACAAAGGTCCGATGCTCCGCTCGGCGGGCGACATATGCGGCTCATCCCGCCACATCTTCACATCACCTATTTTTTCCCCGACCCTCGCACGTCACATTTGAACCCTGACCGCGCCTGTATGAGTGCAAATGACCGCGACCATATGAGTGCCAAAGGGGGAGGGGGGGGGATCGTATGAGCGATCGGTTCAAGGGCACCATAGGCATCGATATCAGGGAATCCGTTCCCGACTGGGAGAAGTTTGAGCAGCCGAAGGCTCCAGAAGGTTCCCCCAACATCCTGTTCATCGTATGGGACGATGTCGGATTCGGGGCGATGGAACCTTTCGGAGGGAGCATAGAGACACCGACGATGGAACGTCTGGCGGAGAACGGGATCTCATACTCTCAGTTCCACACAACCGCCCTTTGCTCCCCTACCAGGGCGTGCCTCCTGACCGGACGGAACCACACCACGGTGGGGATGGCATGCATCGAAGAGGCTTCCACTGGCTTTCCCGGCTCCAGTGGCCGGATCCCCAACGAGACGGCCACGCTGGCAGAAGTGCTGGTCGAAAGAGGCTACAACACCTATGCCCTGGGCAAATGGCACCTCGTCCCCGAGGAAGAGGCCAACATGGCCTCCTCTAAACGAAACTGGCCGACTGGCAGGGGGTTCGAACGGTTCTACGGTTTCCTGGGCGGTGAGACCAGCCAGTGGTACCCTGACCTGACATACGACAATCATATGATCGAACCGCCAGCAAAGCCGGAGGAAGGCTATCACCTGAGCAAGGACCTCGCGGACCAGGCAATAAAGATGATCCGGGACTCCAAGCAGGTCGCTCCAGACAAGCCGTTCTTCATGTTCCTATGTCCAGGATGTGCCCATGCCCCGCACCAGGTCTGGAAGGAATGGGCGGACCGATACAGGGGGAAGTTCGACGACGGCTACGAGAAGTATCGGGAGGTCACCCTGGAGAGGCAGAAGAAGATGGGACTATTGCCTCCGGAGACCGAACTTACGCCGATCAACCCGCTCATCGAAGAGAAGGGGCCTGACGGCCAAGAATGGCCAGCGCTGGACACCGTACGGCCATGGGACTCGCTCACCGACGATGAGAAAAGGCTGTTCGCCCGGATGGCAGAGGTTTACGCCGGGTTCGTGTCATATACCGACGATCAGATTGGCCGGATCATCGACTACCTTGCCGAGTCGGGGCAGCTGGATAACACCATCATCGTGGCCCTGTCGGACAAGGGGGCCAGCGGCGAGGGAGGGCCGAACGGCTCGGTGAACGAGAACCTCTTCTTCAATGGCATACCGGACGATATCTCAAACAACCTGAAGCACATCGACGATCTGGGAGGGGTCGGTACCTACAACCACTACACGACCGGATGGGCCACGGCGTTCTGCACCCCGTTCAAGATGTTCAAGCGCTACGCGGCGTGGAGCGGAGGGACCTGCGACATGCTGATCGTATCTTGGCCCAAAGGCATCAAGGGGCGGGGGATCAGACATCAGTACCATCACGTGATCGACATAATGCCCACGATACTGGATTGCCTGGGCATGTCCATGCCGGATTCGGTGTAGGGATACACCCAATGGCCCCTGGAGGGAGTGAGCATGCGATATACCTTCGACGATGCGCATGCCCCCACCCTTAAGGACTTCCAATACTACAGCATGCTGGGCAGCCGGGGGATATGGAGAAAGGGGTGGAAGGCCAGCACGACCCATCCGACCCTCAGCGACTGGGGACATTTTGGCCAGGACCATTGGGAGCTATACCATACCGACGTAGACCGCTCGGAGTCAAGGGACCTGGCGGCCGAGCATCCTGAGATATTGGAGGAGCTCAAGGCACTCTGGTTCGCCGCGGCAGGGAGGTTCTCCGGGCTGCCAATCGACGACCGGGGGGTGGTCGAGCTGCTCACCACGCCTAGACCCCATCTGGCGGGGAAGGTGTATAGGGCGACCTACTTCCCAGGTACGGATCCCGTACCGGAAGCAGTTGCCCCCAATATACTCAACCGCTCATACAAGATCGGTGCGCTGGTGGACATCCCGCCGACAGGGTCGGAAGGCGTCCTGTTCCACGAAGGTACTCGCTTCGGAGGACATGTCCTGTACATCAAGGAGGGACATCTGAACTATTCTTACAACTTCGTCGGGATGGAGACGATCACGATCACCTCAGATGAGGAGGTCCCGGCAGGCAAGGACATCATCCTAGCGGCCGTCTTCGACAAGGAAGGCGAGGAGGCTGGAGGCGCGGCCTTCGGAACGCTGACCCTGTACATCAACGAGGAGAAGGTCGGGGAGGGCAGGATACGAACCCAGCCCAGCCGGTTCGGTCTGGGCTCATAC
Organism: Methanomicrobia archaeon DTU008; assembly: GCA_001512965.1. Classification (GTDB taxonomy): domain Archaea; phylum Thermoplasmatota; class Thermoplasmata; order Methanomassiliicoccales; family Methanomassiliicoccaceae; genus DTU008. Next base: position 8,040 of record LFRW01000027.1, on the reverse strand, counting down.
ATCACGGTGGGCCGCGCCTATGGGGCAGGGGTGATCGAGGATCTGCCGGGAGAGCATCCTTGGACGTTCACCGGGACCATCGACAGGGTTACGATCGACATTTCAGGACGGCAATATGTGGACCTCGAGAAGGAGGCCCGTGCCATACTGGCTCGGATTTAGGCCTGCTTCACCGATCGTAGCCATTTCGGCGACGCCGGGCAGGGTCGTCCGAGAGCGTAGAGGCCCGTTCCCATGTGCTCATCCCCGCCTTTCAACGCGCATGCCGGTGCATGAACGTGCGATGTCCCGGGCGCTATGGCCGCGCGCCATGCCCCATGCCATGGCCGTCATTGCCGGGGAGATGTGTTCCAGGAACTTGCGGAGACCAGGGCAGAGATAGTTCATCCCTGGATCGCCGTCGGGCGCTCGAATGAAACGGTTCCGCGGGCACTCTCCGGTGCAGGCGAACAGGAAGCGGCACCGCTTACAGGCATCCGGCATCCCCAGGGCCTTCTCCTGTCCAAATCGAGACTGCCGCTCGGATAGCACCATGTCGATCAACTCGGTCCGGTGTATGTTCCCCAATCTGTGCTCGGGATACACGTAATGGTCACATGAATAGACGCTCCCATCGTGCTCGATGACCAGGGACCTGCCGCACGTCCTGGCCAACGTGCATGTCGGCGGGGGCAATCCCATCCACGCTCCCAGCGCCGCCTCGAAGTTGATGACGAACACCCTTCCCACATCCTTCCTGAACCACTCATCGAAGATGGCGATCAGGAAATCGCCATAGGCTTCCGGATCGACCGACCACTCCGTTACTAGTGAGCTCTCAGCCTCCGGACCATCTGTCGACCCGTCTGTGATCGGCCGAGCTTTAATTCCCCGGCCCTGGGGAGGCATCTCCTCGAACCCCTTGGGCTCCACGCAGGGGATGAACTGCATGTACCTAGAACCGATGACGTTGCGAAGGAACCGATATACCTGGAGGGGGTGGCGGGAGTTCGCCCGGTTCACGACGGTCAGAGTATTGAAATCCACACGGTGCCTGGCGAGAAGTCGAGACGCCCTGATGACCAAGGCAGAGGTCGGGTCCCCTCTCTTATCCCTCCGATAGACATCGTGCAGATGGCCGGGCCCATCGACGCTCAGGCCGACCAGGAAACCATGCTCATGCAAGAACCTGCACCACTCATCGTCCAGCAGGGTTCCGTTGGTCTGGAGGGTGTTCTCGACCATCTGACCAGGCCGCCTATAACGGTCCTGGAGCTCCACGGCCTTCCGGAAGAGGTCCAGCCCTGCCAGGGTCGGCTCGCCGCCCTGCCAGGCGAAGGTTACCGTCCCGGGGCCGTGAGATCCCAGATATTGACGGACGAACATCTCGAGAGTGATCTCGTCCATCGCCCGGTCCCCCCGGGGCATCATCCTCGCCTTTGACAGATAATAGCAGTACTGGCAAGCAAGGTTGCAGGACGGACCGCACGGTTTTATCATCATCTGATACGTAACATCTGGCCGAGCACTCAACGGCGTTTCCCCAGCTATCTAGCATTCCCTGGATTATTTAATACGGGAGGCGGACACCAAGCATTTGAACGCCCCTGGAGAGATCGTATGGCGGCCTGGCGGCGCAGACATGTGCCGTTCCTCATCGCATCGAGCGTTGCTCGATCATCATGGCGATGGGGTCGATCCCCTGTGGAGGACATATGGATGACGATCGAGTGCCTGCAAATGTGTCCAGACGGAGAAGCGCTCGCCCGATGCATCCTCGGCGCCTGCTTCATCTCGTTCGTTCCAGCAAAGGTAATATACCCCCACCATGCCTGAAAAATCACCGCTGCTGGCCGATCTCGACTGTTAGAAGGGTTCAGCAGACGGTCGCATGCGCGGATACCATCGTTGGACAGACGCTGTATTCGAGGCAGGGGAGATGCGGTCGGAACATGATGGAGGGCGGATGGCACGAGTGCCAGAAGTGAGCGTTCCAGATATCGGACCCTCACCTCTGCCGCATGCCAGTAGGACGATCTTCGAGCCACGGTGCGATGCTCGCGTGTCGGACGCAGAGCAGTGGAGGTCCGATGGGGAATGACCAGGGGTCCATGAGATCCCGGGCGAAAGGAAAGCGAGGGACCATCTCTCCAAAGATGACGTTCATAGGTCTCTGGTCCGCCCTGGTGCTCGTGATGGTCCTCATTCCCTTCATCAAGGGGCCGGCCGCCTCTCCCCTCTTCACGGTGCTGTTCATCGCCCTCCTCGGGACCGCCGTGATGACCATACAGGGCTGGAAGGGAATGAAGATCGTTGCGCTGTCGCTGTTCATCGCCTCCGCCGCCTCCCGACTCGCATTCTCCATGACCGAGGATGGCCTGTTAGAGCTTCTCTCCTTCATCTTCGCGTCAGCCACCCTGGCGTGGGTGACAATATTCCTGTTCCTGTCGCTGTTCAAGAGAAAGGAGGTCACTACGACCACCTTGTGGGAGGCGGTCACGGTCTACATATTGATCGGGATGACGTGGGCGAGCGTGTACACCATACTCGAGATCATATACCCTGGCTCGTTCGTGGACAGTGCGAATCCCAGTGAGTCGATGAACTTTCACACCTCGATGTATTACAGCTTCGTCACCCTGGCCACCCTGGGATACGGCGACATCGTGCCGGTGACCCAGGAGGCTAGAGGGCTGGTGATCGTCGAGGTGCTGACCGGCGTACTCTACATGGCCATACTGATATCGCGGCTGGTCGGCACATGGAGGCGTCATACGAACGGCGGGGACGAGAAGTGAAGATCAGTTCTCTTGCAGAGACAAGCGGTGGTTAGACAGGCTCGGTTGATGCCTCTCCCATATCCGGCCGCATTCGGCTCCCTCAGCATCCTATGGGTGGTGCTCGCCCTTCCGGCGGCGCAACAGCTCCTCTGCCACGACCATCTCCTCCCTGGTGTTCACATTGAGCCCGAACCGGTCATCCTCCATCACCATGAAACCCTGGCTTAGCGTCGCTCCCGACAACATCGTCTCTCGATGCACGATGCTGACGCCGCAGAGGACGACCTCACGGCCGTCGATGTCCAGGCAATAGGATGGCACAGCCCCGAGCGCCCTCACCATACTGGAAGGCACCGCAACCGACAAGGATTCGACGCCGGCATCGTCGAAGTGCACCAGGATCGATCCTATGCCCTGGGTGGTTATCAGCGGGAGATCGGCGGGGCAGATCAGGACGTGTTCCGACCGTACATGGGACAGGGCTTCCCTCAGGTCAGGAACGTATCCGGAACCGGAGGTCATGATCGCCTTTACGTTCCTTTCCTGGAGATGCTTCTCCGTCAAGGGCACGTTGCCGCTCACCGACACGTACACATCATCGATGCCAGTGGTCTGCTGGAGCGCATCTATCACGTAATCTATCATGGGCCTGCCGAGCAAGGGGACCATCGGTTTCTCCCCGGGCACGTCCTTCATGCGGCTTCCCCGCCCGCCGGCGGTCACGAGGGCATCTACATCGACCATGAGAGCACCGCCAGGGCTGTCAATAGGACCACCGCCTTGGATATCTCGTTGGTGGCGCCCATCAGGTCGCCGTTGACGCATCCGAAGCTGCGCATGGCCAACCTCGACATGGCCACCCCTAGCAATACGCTGACCGCGACCATGACGAAGATGGTGGCCGCGGTGACCTCGATCCGACCATGGGTCAGAGCGGTCAGCGCAAGGAACGGTGAGAGGAGCAGCATCGATAATGCCGATGATAGTATCACGGTCGATGGGGCCGCATTGCTCACGAACGGATTGCCCAGACCTTCTCGTGGCCTCCCGAAGGCGGCCACCGTGAACAGGGAGTTCTTGGCCAGCACCTCCATCGCGATCGGCACGATGTACAGCCATTCAGGGACGGATGCCAGGCTGGACGCTATCAGAAGGATGAAGAGGGAGGCGAAAGCGACCCCTCCCGCTCCCACTCTCGTATCCTTCATGGCAGACATCTTCTTCTCCATCGTCCCGGTGGCGATCAGGCCGTCGCCCAGGTCGATAAGGCCATCGAAATGGAGGAAGCGGTTCAGCCCATGGACTGCCAGAAGGATGATGGCAGCGACTATCAGGCCGTTGAACACGTGGCCCAGGGCATAGAACAGAGTCCCGGCCACCAGGCCGTAGAACAGACCGATCACCGGCACGGTCCAGAATCGTCTGGACAGGTGGGTCACATCGTCTCCAGTGATCTCGACGGGGATTATCGTGAACAGCGAGAACTGTGCCTTGATAAGGTTCAGGAGCCTAATCTGTCCTCACCTTCCAGCAGTTCGGTGTATACGCGCGACATGATGCTGCCTATCAGAGAGGCCACGATGTCATCGAGGAACGGTCCGAGCGTTCCGAGAACGCCAGGCTTCTTCTTGTCGTACCGGATGTACTCGAACAGTCCCTTCGTCCCCGCCACGTACTGCGACAACGCCATGCCCAGTAGTTCATCGGCCACCAGGTGTACGGGATCTTCCATGAAGCGGCCACCATCTAGGCCGAAGAGGGCGTCCTCCCTCCCCATCTCCTCCATCCTGATGGCGGCGCATATCATGGCGTTGACGTTGATGTCCTTCCGTAGGACGGAGAGATGGCGAAGGAACATCTGATGGATCATCTCCGAGTCCCAATCAGGATTGGGGACGTACAGCGCGGAGGCTGCCTCCCACATCTCCTTCTCGCCGACGCCCATCTCATCCAGCCGGGTGAGGAAGTCCTTGGGCCTCTTCCCGTTGCCCCACTTTATTACGGAGGCTCCCACGGCCGAACGGACCGCACGGGCGATGGCGATCCCCACGTCCGTAGCCGTGCCCGCATACTTGCTCCCCTGACCAACGGGACACGCCACAGACACGGCATCGCTGGTCGTCCCCGTTCCGTCGACACCGGTATCCATCAATGCGGCCGTCTTGGCCTCGGTCACGGTGATGAAGGCGTTGGCGAGCCCGCAATCCTCCAGCGGGACGTTGACCAGCACGAGGATGTTGATGGTCCCCGGCGGATTGCGGTCCACGGGCGGTCTGTGCCTGGGCAGGGTGTCCAGAACCTCCTTGGGCAGCCGCTCCCCCGCATACAGGGCGTTGGTCACCCCTGCGGTCGCCACGGCGATCGCCTGCACGCCGTTGACCTCCTCTTTGCTGACGGTTATGACGCGTCGGATGTCGGCCGCCGTCATGAACCCTACCGCGTGCGTCGGGACGTTGAACTTTCGACACTGCTGCTCCATGTCATCCTCGGGAAACGAGTTGTCATAGCCGAGCGGTACCTCGTAGAAGAACACCGTATCGCTTTCCGCGAACCCGCCGTTCCTGATCGTGGAGCTTAGAAGCCTGCATCGTTCCGGCAATCTTATGATGGCAAAACCTTCGTTGCCATTGTCCATCATTGTAACGTCGATATCCAGATCGCTCATTCCCTCACCCTATCAGGCCAAGTAGCCAATTCTCCACTGAAAGCTGGACATGTATTCCCAGCAGTGTAAATAAAGGAAGCAGGACCAAGAGGAAGAACAATGCCGCGGTCACCTTCATGACCTTGATCGTATCTAGGATGACGGTGGGATCGTCGGGAACGCTTCCGGTCCCCATGGCATAATATCCTTCCTTCTCGAAACGGACCCCGAGCCCTCCGGCGATGGTGGCCATGGGCCATCCCTTGTTCGGGGAAGAGGTCTGCCTCCGGTCCCTCAAGGCGGACCTCCACCCGTTGCGCCAGTCCTTCCCCAGCAGGGCAAGGGACAGTACTATGAACGGCAACGAAAGGCGAGCGACGAGGTAATGCATGGCGTCGTCCAGCCTGGCTGCGAACCAGCCAACGTTGCGGTGCCTCTCCGACAGATAGCCGACCATGCCGTCTGCTGTGTTCGTCACCCTGAGCATTATCGCGCCAGGGATCCCGGCCAGGCCGAAGTAGAACATGGGAGACAATACGCTGTCCACAAGGTTCTCCGACACCGTCTCGGCAGCGCATGAGATCACATGCGGTCGATCGAGGCGATTCACGTCCCGCGATACGACCATGGATACCTTCTTCCTTGCAGATTCGAGATCGCCCCGTTGAATATCCTTGACCACAGGTGCCGTGTGCGTCTCAAGGGAGCGTATCGCGAACATGGTCTTGAACACGATCGCTGATGCGACCGCCCAGACCGCCGCACCCAGCAGTTCCCGCGTCAATGAGAGGATGAAAGAGAACGATATGATGAACAACAAGGCGGGCAGCAGGACCATCAGGACGCCTGAGGCCTTCTCCCTCGCCTTGATTCCCCGTCGCGTGCGATGGTCTAGATACCCGATGACCCGGCCGATCCATACAACCGGATGAAAGCGGTTCGGCGGCTCGCCGAACGCAAGGTCAATGACCAGTGCCAGCACTGGTATCGCAATGGCATATGGCAGGAGTTCCAAATCACGACCGTCCTTGGGCAATATCATCGACGGCGCAAGAGAGCGCGTCCAGGAACTCGTCGTTCAGGTCAGGGGTCTTGATGCAGAACCTCGTGTAGTTCGAGCAGCAGCCTCCGAATGAGGAACAGTCGCGGACCAGTATGCCATGGTGCAGCATGTGGCGGCGGAATTCGGTGGATGATATACCGAGCGAGCCGAGGGGGGCGAAGAAGAAGTATGAGTCTGGCAGGGGAACCTTTCCCATCATGCTCTCGACCCGCGCATGCATGCGTCGCTTCTCCCCTTCCAGCATCTTGACCGCTCGTTCCACATGCCCCTGCTCCTCCTCCATCAGCCTTGTCGCAACCCTCTGCTCGATTGTTCCCAGATTCCAGGTGAGCCGGGCCGTATCGATGTATCGCAACATGGCCTTCGGCCCGAAGCCGTAGCCCACCCTCAGCCCTGGCATGGCGAAGGACTTGGTGAAGGAACGGATGATGAACAGGTTCTCATGACCTTCCACCTCTTGGACGAGGGATAGTTCCTTGGAACGGGAGGAGAGTTCCAGCAGGGTTTCGTCCAGGAAGACCAGCGTCTCCTTCCTGGCCGCTTCGGCCACCAGATCTAACAGGTCCCTTCTGCTCACCATGCGGCTGGTAGGATTGTTGGGGTTGCAGATGTAGACGGCCTTGGCCCCATCCAGCTTGGCAGCCAGTTCGGCAACGTCCAGGGCGAAGTCATGCTCTTCAGGAAGAACGTGATCCACCAGCCTGGCGCCCATCAGACGGCATCCGAATGCGTACTCGGCGAAGGTGGGCCTTGGCATCACCACCTTGTCGCCAGGGGATATGAAGACCTCGGGGAATAGCCTGATCAGCTCTGCCGATCCCGCTCCGACTATGATGTTCTCCATGCCGACGCCATAGCGAGAAGAGATCGCCTCCTTCAATCGGGCGCAGCAATCGTCTGGATAGCAGTGTAGGTCGCTGGCCGCTTCGTTGATGTAATCCTTCAGGCGAGGGGGCGGACCGAGGGGGTTCACATTGGAGCTATAATCGTTGACATCGGGGTTGTCCCACACGTCTCCGCCATGGAGGGGGCGGACCATGGCCCCCAGCTCCGGGCGGACGGCCCTATCTATCATCCTTATCTCTCCTGGTCCTCCGCGGTATGGCGAAGATGTTGTCCCCGTCCTTTATCACTGCCACATCCACGCCGTATACGTCCGCGACTATCTCTGGCGTGATGACCTCCTCCGGCGTGCCCATGGCCACGATCTTTCCCCTGGACAGTATCATGACCTTGTCGCAATACTTGGCCAGAAGGTTGAGGTCGTGCGAGGCTATCACGATGGTCACGTTCCCCGAGAGCATGTCGCGCAGATGCTCCATGACCTCCAGCTTGTACCGGAGGTCAAGGTGTGCCGATGGTTCATCGACCAGCATGATGCGGGGGCATTGCACCATGGCCTTGGCCAACAGCACCCTCTGCCCCTCGCCGGACGAGAGCTCGGAGAAGCGGCGGTTCCGAAGATGTTCGACACCATACTTCTTCATGGCCTCGACCACCAGCCCTTCGTCCTCCCGGGAATCCCACCACATTCCCTTGGAGAACGGATATCTGCCCAGGGCGACGAGTTCCTG
>LFRW01000021.1 GCA_001512965.1 Methanomicrobia archaeon DTU008 | reverse complement strand
GAGTATGCGATGTGCTCCTCTTCGGTGAATACCGTCACCTCGGCCTTGGGGTCCGTTTCCCTGGCTGCCGATGCGGCGGTCATGCCCGCCGCGCCCGAGCCCACAACCACGATCTTCTTGCCCATGTTCTACCAATTTTGAGGCATGCTCCAGTTGATATTAATATTTACGTAGTTACAGCACTGGCCATATGCTTCCGTCCCCACGTACCTCGCGGCGCGCAGGCTAGGCGGCGATGCGGGGACCCATGAGCGGAGGAAGGCAAACCTAATTATCCAAGCCATCATCAGGGAGAGATACATGCCCCGCGTCATCGACCTGAGGAGACCCGCCTCCGTCTGGAAGGAGCAGGATGTCATTGATGGCCGAAGGGTCGACACCATGGTGACGATCCTCCGCACCACTGGATGCTGGTGGTCGGCCAGGAAGGGATGCCTGATGTGCGGTTACAACATCGACTCCACCCCGAAAGTGACCGAGGAACACCTCAGGGCACAGCTGGCCAACGCCTTGGAGCGATACGACGGGGAGCCAATGGTGAAGATCTACACCTCCGGCTCTTTCCTAGATGAGAAGGAGATACCTCTGACTTTCAGGGAGGATGTCTTCAAGGCCTTCGGCGACGCTGAGCGCATCCTGTTCGAGAGCAGGGCCGAGTTCATCACCCCTGATGCATTGGATGGCCTCGATCCCAGGTCCCAGGTCGCCATCGGGCTCGAGAGCGCCAACGAGGAGGTGTTGCGCAAGTGCGTGCGGAAGGGGTTCACGGTGGAAGACTACCGTAGAGCAGCCGAGGCGCTCGACGACGCGAACATACCGCTCCGCACCTACCTGCTGTTGAAGCCTCCCTTCCTCACTGAAAGGGCGGCCGTGGAAGACGCGGTGGCGTCGATCGCATACGCTTCGAAGTACTCCGAGAGCGTCTCGATAAATCCAGTGAACGTTCAGAAGGGGACCGTGGTGGAATCGTTGTTCCGCCGCGGGGACTATCGCCCACCATGGCTGTGGAGCCTGATCGAGGTGCTTAGGCGTGGCAGCGAGCTCTCGGAATGTCGCATCATGTCCTCCCCATCAGGCGGAGGGACCGTCCGCGGAGTCCATAACTGCGATGCGTGCGACAGAAAGATTCTTGAGGCGGTCCAGAGATTTTCCTTTGAACAGGACATCGGAGAACTGGATGGCCTCGAATGCGGGTGCCGCGAGGAGTGGGCCGCCCTCATGGACGTTCAGGGGGCCATGGGGACCACGGTTGATGTGGCGCGCCACCTGAGCAATGAACTGGAGTTCAATTAGAGGTAATATCATGCACTTTGACATCAAGAGAGGACGCGGGTCGGCGCTTGAAGGCGACGGCCTGAAGAAGCTGATGGAAGAGAAGCTGGGGCCGGTGACGGAAGAAGGGGATAAGCTGGTCACCTCGTTCGGGGCCACCACCCGCTTCGAGGCTAAGCTGATCAACAAGACCACCCTGGACATAGTGACGCAGTCGGACCGCAACGCGTCCCCCGAGGCCATGGTGGAGTCGAACAAGAGATACAACGCGTTCATGGAAGCTGCCACTGGCTTCACCGCCAAGGAGCGTTCGAAGCGGTTGCAGAAGAAGGCCAAGGAAGGCAAGCTCTGAACCGCGCTACATGGACACCAAAACCCCTTATATTGACACATTTTAATGCGCACCGATATCTTGGAGCGCAAGGTCCGGGCGGCGCGTGTATCCGTCGTTTCCAACACCTCCCTGGTGTTGATGAAGCTCATCGTGGGCATAGCCATGGCCTCGGTGTCGGTGATATCGGAGGCCGTCCACTCCATGATGGACCTCATCGCGGCCATCATCGCCAACTACTCCGTCCGCAAGGCGTCCCAGCCGGCCGATCGTGAACATCCCTATGGCCACGGGAAGTTCGAGAACATCTCCGGCGTGGTGGAGTCCGTGCTCATCTTCGCCGCGGCCGCCATCATCATCTACGAGGCGGCCAGCCGGATTATCGAAGGAGCGGTGGTCGAGTTCGTCGAGCTGGGCATAATCGTCATGGGCATCTCGGCCGTCGTCAACTTCTTCGTCTCCCGCTACCTCTACAAGGTCGCCAAGGAGGAGGACTCCCTTGCCCTGGAGGCCGATGCCCTGCACCTCCGGACCGACGTATGGACATCCGCCGGGATAATGGTCGGCCTCGTGGTGATCCGCATAACGGGAATCAACGAACTTGACCCCATCATCGCCCTGGGGGTGGCGATGCTCATCATAAGGGCAGCATGGGACATGACCAAGCGTTCGGGCATGGACCTGCTCGACACATGCCTGTCGAAGGATGAGGAGAAGCTCATCAAGGATGCGCTGGACAAGAAGTCGGACACCTTCATCGGCTATCATTCCCTGCGAACGCGAAAGGCCGGTTCGTTGAGGTACGTCGACTTCCGCCTGGTCCTGCGGTACGACATCACCATCGACAAGGGACATCAGATCGCCAGGGACATTGAGAAGGAGATAGAGTCCGTCCTTCCGGGAACGGATGTGACCATACATCTGGAGCCTTGCGGGAAGGACCGTTGCTTCAATGTCCAAGGGACGCGGATGTGTGTCCTGGAGGACCTGGCGGGACCGTCGGAGTGTCCCCGGCAGAGGCGTTGAGGTCAGAGGAGCGCCCCATCCTCTAATATGGTACGCTTGCCGTTCTTGAACATGTGTACGATGCCGCTGTGGCTGAGCAGCCCGGCGCCGTACATGACCGCGCTCCCCTCCGGGATGCCGAACACTGTGCGGCCCGAGGAGGCCTCTATGACATACTGGTCCTTGTCGCGGGTGTAACGGGGCACCACGCAGAAGTCCACCAGGTTCAGGCCGGGCACCATGTTGTATGTGCTGCTGTACCGGTCGGGAGGCAGCAGCGCCATCATCGTCATCACGTTAGCCCCGGCGGCATCTCCCACCACCACGCCATGGTATCCCTGGAGTAACTGCCCCATCTGGGAGGAGCGGAGCGCCCTGAGGATCGTCCGGGGGTCCCCATCTGCAAGGAACACCATGTCGGAGGCGCGGAGCTTGGCGGCGAACGCCTCCTTGGACTCCTCTGGCCACGCGGGCTCGGCGGTGGCCCCTAGGTCGCGGAAGGCGCTTCTGAGCTCCGCCATCCTCCTTTCGGCCTCCCGGCGCTCGAGCCCCCAGGGCAGGATGAGGACGCTGGGGTCGCCACCGGCCTCCCTGAGCGCGCGATAGGTTATGTGAACGCCGCCCTCCAAAAAGGGGTCGTGCCCCCCGAGGAAATACAGAATGGCCATGATCGCCTCATGGAGGATGTGCTATTCACTTTTTTTCAAGAATGGTTCGCTTGCCCCCTTCAACGGACTCTCGACAGGGAGGTCTGCCGACCGAACCTCCCTGCAAGAGGCAGGGACCATGACATATATTATTACATAATTATTAATATACGCGACCGTTCGCTCCCTGGGGCCCTCTGGCAGATATCTTTATCAACGTCGCCCCGTATCGAAGCCCAACATGTCGGGGAGATCGCTGACCATACGCCTGGGGAACGGCGTAGAGGTCCTTGGTGATGAGGAATACCATTTTGATGCCGAGGTCATCGAGGAAAGCGGCACGTTCTGCATCTCCCACGCTCATTCCGATCATCTACCGAAGCGCATCAAGGGAACGGAGGTCATCGCCTCCGACATCACGCTTCGCTGCCTGAACGACAGGAGCAAGAAACAGCTCTCCATGGCGGAGCCGGACGGCGTGACCATGCTGGACGCCGGGCACATGGCCGGCTCTCGAATGTTCCAGGTGGAGGTCAACGGCCGCAGCGTTCTATACACTGGCGACCTGTGTACCCGAAATCGCTGCGGGAACAAGGGAGCTAGGCCGGTCAAGACCGACATACTGATAATAGAATCGACCTACGGGAAGCCTCGCTATGTCTTCCCGCCGAGCGATGTGATCGCCTCGCTCATCCGTGATGAGGTGGAGGACAATTTCTCCCAGGGGCGGCCTGTATCTCTCTTCGCCTATCCCTTCGGAAAGTCGCAGGACATGATACGCATACTGCGCGACCTCGGCCCATATGCCGATCTGTCCGTGTTCAACGCCACCTCCCTGCTGCGTAGCGAGGAGGACCCGTTGGAATGCCAACTGTGGGATGGGGAGGCCATAGACGAACCGTTCGTTGTGGTATGCTCCCCCTGGCTGAAGCGCACCAGACAGGAAAAGCTGATGTGCAACCGGGACGTAAAGCGGCTGGCCGTCTCCGGCTGGGCCATCGATGCGGGGTACAAGCGCAGGATGGGCGTGCATGAGGCCTTCCCATTCTCCGACCATGCCGATTTCAACGACCTCATCGAGTTCGTCAAGGGATGCGAGCCCGAGCTGGTCATCACGCATCATGGTTTCGCCGATTCGCTCGCCTACGAGATCAAGGCCCGACTCGGGATCGACGCGAGGCCGCTGGTTAAAGGACAGCGCACCCTTGCAGAGTTCTAGACCCGCGCGCCGCTTCAGCGCCTTCCCCGAGTCGCGCGTTCCATGACGATCTCGCATATCCTTTCGAGACCGTCCTCCCGGAACAGGCCGGAGGACATGCTGCTGGTGCCCGTCGAGGACAGCAGGAACACCTTCGCGCTCGCAACGCCGAAGCGCCTGGCGAGCGGACCGCGGATGACGTGCACCATCTGCACCTTGTCATAGCTCATCACCACGGTCTCGCGGTCGAGTATGCCATTGACGAAGGTGAACAGCCTCTCCCCCGTGTCCATCTCCCGGACCCTCAATGAGACGGATACGGAATAGACGATGGCGATGATGGCCAACGCCGTCAGCAGCGGGAAGGCGTATGGCAGCATGGCATCGACGATGCCGTTGCCTCCCGAGGCGAACCTCTCGTAGGCGAGCATCGACGGGTATGCCATCACCGCGATGAGAACGGCTGAGGCGATTATCGTCCGCCCGATCAGCACGCTCCTCGCACCATCCGGCTGCTTCTCGGCCTCCCCCTCATAGATGAACTCGGGCACCAGCTCCACGAAGAGGCGCTGGGTGATCGCATCGTCCTTGAGGATGCTGATGAGCGGCCGGGTGGTCCCGCGGCCGTCATCGGAGCCTATGCCCACGACCTCCGCCTCGATGCAGGACCGGCCAAGAAGCCTCGATACAAGGGTGTTCTTGACCTTGATGGCATTGATGCGCGAGATGTTGAACGATATGTTGTACAACCGGATGAGCCCGTGCTGCAGGAAGATCGTGTCCCCCTTCCTGTACACCTTGAACCCGTAATAGTAGATCATGTGCCTGACGGCCGGGAGCACCGTGAGGAGGAAGAACATGAACAGGGAGATCAGCGACCCGCCCAGGTCCGCCCCTGCCTGCGTGATGGTTGAACGATACTGCTCGATCACGGAGTTGGCAAGGAAGAAGGCGCCCAGGATGCTCTGGTATGTGGGGACGCTGAACAGGCCGTGAAGGATGACGTCCGCGGTGGTGAACTGGACGAGCGGTTCCACCTCCTCCCCGAACGATGGCATCTCGGCGCAGTTGATGCGTCGGGAGATTTCCTCGCACATACGGTCGGCGAAGCGCTGCTCGAAGGTAAGGGACGCTTCAGGCTTGACCGCGTTGTAACCTGAATTTATGTTGATGATTAGCTTCGACGTGCCGAACAGGCGGTTTATGACGCCTCGGTTGATGTTCACCGATGCGATCCTGGAATATGGTATCGTCTTCTTGAGCTTGAAGAGCGTCTTTCGTTCGACGACGATGTCCGTCTCCCCGAACCGTATGAAGGTGAGCTTCCACTGCCTGTAATGGAAGGCTATCAGCACGACCAGGGGGACGGCCAGGCCAACGATGTACGGCATGTCGAGCGACCTGACCCAGAAGAACAGGATTATCAATAGAGCTATGGCGGTGCGGAGGGTGTTCTCCACTATGATGGATGGGTGGCACCTCAGGAGTTCTTCCGACACGTCACTCCCTATCCCTTAACATTCTGTTTATGAGGTCGTTTAGACGCTCCGCGATCTTCTCCGCTTCATCCAACTCAAGGTAGCTGATGGTCGCCACCCCGCCGGCAGTGGTGATGTTGACGTTCGCCAGTCCGAGCATGTTGTTGACCGGGCCGCGGGAGACCTCCACCTGATGGACTCTTTCAATGGGAACTAGGATATGCCGAAGGATCACGATGCCGTAGCGCACGTCCACCTTGTCGGCGGTGATGATGTATCGATAGCGGTCGTAGTAGATCTTGGGGCCAGCGATGAGATATATGAGAAGTAGGACCATGCCTGCCGAGGCCAGCATTATCACAGGCCCAAATGCCGGTTCCTGTAGTTGAGGCACGAAGGTCAATAGCAGAAGGAACGCCGTCAGAAGGATGGCATATGTGATGGCGTTGTTGATGTACATCGAAAGCATGCACTTCTTGTTCAGGCGCCTGTATTCTTCAGCGGGCCTTTCCTCGTTTACCGAAGTTTCGTTCATCTGCGTCCCCTTGGAGAACGGCGATGTGTATTAATTGATTTAAAGACACAGCCAAGGAAAGGTGTGATGGAACCAGTAACTTGCTGGATGGCGCGCATCGCGCGATATCGCATATGTTCGTTTCAAACAGAAGCGTCAGTTATCTGCTCGTTCGATCCTAGAACGGAAGAAGTTCTCCGTGTTCTTGTCCATGAAATACACGTAACACCCTTTCATACCCCTTGTTAGAAGAACCCGATATGTGTTTTTCACAAGGTCGGTGAATCTATTCCCTGAACGTTTCTTGACCAGACCATCCTCTGAAGCTTCCTTATGGCCTTCCCACTGGGCCTTGTCGAAGTTATATGTCAGATCCTTGCCGAAGATGACCCCGACATAATCGAACTCGAAACCCTGTGCCGTGTATATGCAGCCGATTTGTTCCATTCCGCCTTCATCATATGCCCAGGTCTGGGCCTTAGGCACACCTTTCGGTAAGCGCGTTGCATCATGTTTGGCGTTCCAGGGACGCCTATAGTCGCCTATGACCACGTCGTCCTTCAACGACCCGTCTGGATTCTGATCGGACCAAGGCCAGCAGAAGCCAGCTGTCATCCTCGCCGTATATCCTTGTTCGGCCTTCTCTCGAATGGCCCCTTCAAGCTCTTCTGGCGAGCTGAATATTTTAAAATCGAAGTTCTCGCCCTGGTCCCAGATCACGTTTGCCGTACGTCTTATGCCAAGCGTATTGTCCACCCAGTTGACGAACGCATCGGAGCCTGCGCATCTAAACTGAGCCTAGAGCTCATATTCTAGAACATCTGCCCCCATTTCGCGAGCGTGTTGCCTAATGTACTCGACCGAACCTATTTCATTAGGCCTCACGACCTGCAGATCATCGATGAAGAATACGGAGACCTTTGCTGCCCTCAACAGCTCATCTATCTGGGGCAATCCGCTACGCATCTTCCTTGGAGTGTACATATTATTACTAGTCTCCCTGATGCGATGCGCCTCGTCGGCGATCAGCACATCTATGGAATTCGGTTCAGCGTTCCCGAAAGTATTGAAATATCTGAACTGAACGCTGCCCCTTGCACCGACTATCTTCCTCAAGGTTTCTGTGAATGCTTTCGATCCAGCTGCATAATATGTCGCGATGTTCTGCCTGGATAGGGCGGCCATGAGATTCATTGCGATCACCGATTTCCCGGTGCCAGGGCCTCCCTTGACTATTATGACGGATTTTTTGCGATCGTGGAATCCTTGTTTTGCCCAGGCCAGAAGCTTATCATAAACAATCAGTTGGTCGTCGAGCAACGTATACTCCTTCTTGCCCTCGATGATGTTCGCAACATGTTGCATCAACTTTTTACTAGGGCGGCAGTCGCTATGCTCCACCTTCTGTAGGACCACCATTCCCTCTCCCCCTCCGAGCCGGGGGATCAGAAAATTCCTTAATTTAGCGACATCGTCTTTGGTGGAGAGAGGACTCTCTCGAAGAAGTTTTGTGAACTTCTTATTGAAGGGAACATCTTCAGGTGAATAAGGATAGTTATGAAGGTATGCACACGATGCCAGTCTGATGGGGTCTACTCCGTCATAAAATGCCGTATGGGTATCTTGTAGATACATTCGATACTGATTCACCTGGGCCGAGGGGTGAAGAACTTCTCGATAGTTGCCGCCAACATACGTGAGGACTTCATTCTCGCCTTCGGCGTTTTGACATGTTCCCCATTGCTTTAGCTATATTATCACAGCATTATCCTTTCCTGCTTCATCTTTACCGCATACCATGCAATCAAGGCGCCGAGAAGTCTGTGGTAATTGATATTCCAAGATCACCCCCTGATCATTGAAATTTGAGGACGAGAACAATAATGAAGTGGCTTTCAGGGACTCGCGCCAAGATCTGACCTCATTTGTCGAAGGATAATATCTGAAATAATGAAAGAAAGTCGTTTTGAGCTTATCTGTAATGCTGTTCATCGTGGTGTCTTCAATAAACTGCTCCGCAGTTCCAGAATATAGTCTCAGCTTATCCCCTCAGGGACATGCACTACTGAATCTATAATCCTTCGAAAGTCGCCCCATATCCGCCCATATGTCCATCCGCATTCAACGCACTATTCGATAGATATGATTGAATAAGTAATGCGGATGGTCCCTGATCTTCGAGCATACCATATGCCTTATCGCTCGAAACGCTAACACCAACAGACAGCGTGTTGCTTAGATCAATGGTCCAGGGACCCACTGATAGATGCATAGGCGAGACGATGTCCAAGGACTTGACGTCGCCGAACATCATCCATGAAGAATGTGGATCGACGCGGAATGATGACCGAGAGAATGTACTTGACCATATATGCGACCGAAAAGGATGCTGGTGACCGATCCACGGCCTCCTGCCTAGATGGATTGAACGGTGCGAAGATAGAGTTAACTAGGACTTCTCGATAACATCGAGCATGGCTAGCATTCGACGCTGCCGAAGATGTGGCGAACTGTTCGTCCCCGGCCTGTTCGGGATCAATCTGCTCATAGTGAGAATAAGGCGCTGCTCCGTTTGCGGAAAGCTCACCCCGCTGTTCATCTGGGGCGACCCGCCTGTTGAGCAGAAGGAAGAGAAGAAGGAAGAGATACCCATCGATGAGGACGAGATGCTACGACGCCGCATAGAGGAGTCGAAGTACATCAAGCCGTGATCATTGGATGGCGTCGAGATCATCGCCCGAAAGCCGGAACAGGTACCAGTCCAGCCGCTTGGCGCCGAATCCCTCGTAGAACCAGTGCGCCGGCTCGTTCCAGCCCAGGGCGGCCCACTCCATGCGCCCGCAGCCCTCTCTTTTCGCCTCATCGACGCAGAAGCGGAACAGCTTCGTTCCTATGCCCCGGCCACGATACTCCTCGAGAACGAAGATGTCCTCCAGGAACAGCGTCCGCCGCGCCAGGAACGTCGAGTAGGTGAAGAGGAACGTGACGTAGCCGACGGCCACGCCGTCGACCATGGCCAGGAACGCGTGGAACGGTCTGTCGGCCGAGGACGCGTCGCTGATCAGTCGGGCGCGGCCCTCCTCGCCCGGAGGGTCGAGATTCTCGAAGTTGGCCAACGCCTCGACCAGTTCAACGTACCTTTCCGCGTTCCCGGCGTCCACCGGCACGATGTGCACCATGCCCGGGTCATCGCTCGATGCGTTATTCCTTTTTCTCTTCCTCGTCGTCGAACAGGAACAGCTCCTCGATGCTGACGCCAAGCACGAGCGAGATGTCGCGCGCCAGCCGTAGAGAGGGGTTGTACTTCCCCTTCTCCAGGAAGACGATGGTCTCCCGACGCACGCCGACCTTCTCGGCCAGCTGCTCCTGTGTCAGGTTAAGACGGGCGCGGTGCTCCTTGATGGTCGTCCTCATTCCACATCTCCCCGGCGTCCAAGATACCAGTTGAAGCCTAGGATGGACACCACCATGGCGATCAGTAAAACGCCCACGGCCTGGGACATGGTCATCTTGTCGCCGCCTCCGAACCCGAACACCATGGCAAAGAAGCTTACCAGGACGAGAAGGGAGTACCATGAATAGGTGGCCGCCCTCGTACCTATCCTTTCGGTCCGCTCATCCTTGAGCGGCTTCCTCATGCCGAGGAACTCGAACAGTCCGCCGCCGAACAGGCCCAGGCCGAGGAGGACCTCGAGCCATAGGATGCCTTCCAACGTGTCGTTCAGGATCATCAGGACCCCGCATGCGATGAGGAGTGCCCCGCCGAGGACCATGCTGATCGTTCTCGCCCTTACCATGCTTATCGCCATGTTCGATCCCCCTGGCGCATCTCCATCTCGTCGTAAACATGAAAGCCCTGGCCTGTGTGATGTACACGGTCGCCCGTCGATTCTCGTTCCATCTCTGCCATGTTGTCACCTAGTTATGTATTTCTAACCTTATGTGCGATAAACATAACATTAGTATATGAAACCTTGTTAGGAATTTCTAACATCGACGCGGTCATAATCGATATCTATCGCGGCCGCCATATTGCTGGCCATGGCCGATGAGGAGGGCTGGGCGCCGGGCGGGCCAGCGACGCTGTTCATTCTAGGCGTACTGCATCTGGGATTGTTCTTCTTCGCCACTTCCGATGACCAGGCCACTCTGGCGCCCGCCCTGGGACTCTGGATACTGGGCATCTCGGCCCCCCTCACCATCCTTGGAATCATCGAGATGCGCCGAGGGGAGGTTCTCTTCGGCACCATGGGCATGGTGTTCGGCGGCCTGCTCGGCATCGGCGCCGGCCTCTCGTTCGTTCGAGGCCTTCTCATCCCGGGCGAATCCGTCATGGACGGGTACTGGTTCACCGGCACCAGCATCGTGTTCTTCCTTCTGCTCCCGTCGATGCTACGCCTGTCCCGCCTGATGTCGGTCGGCCTGGCAATAATAGGCACGGGGCTCATGTTGCTCGGTCTGTCCTTGGCAGGCGTTTTCGGCGCAACCGCGGTACCGCTGACCATTGCCGGATACCTCGCGTTGGCGTTCTCAATCATCTGCTACTATTCCGCGGCTGCACAGCTCACCAACTCATTCTACGGGAGGGAGATGCTTCCGCTGTGAAATGTGATTCTGCGCGTCGATAAGAGGATAAAAGGATATTTGCCGAAGTTAGACGATCCCCAGTCGACATGCGGCGGGTCATCCTTTCCTACAAGATGGTGAACAGAAACATCTGCACCAATATCCTGCCGGGGCTGGTGGACAAGGGCCTCTCGGTGGAGGTGATGCGCTGCGCCCCGACCGGACCGAGGTCGGGACACAGTCTGGTCCGCATACGGGGGCCTCAGGAGCAGTGCGAGAAGGAGATCTCCGATCTCGACAGCAGGCTGGGCGAATGGTGCACGGTG
>LFRW01000001.1 GCA_001512965.1 Methanomicrobia archaeon DTU008 | reverse complement strand
CGAATCGACCAGCTCTTCCGTGGACCCTTTCGTCATTGCACCACCTTGCATACTGTACGTTATACAGTATCGTACACGCTACAATATTATAATAACTTTATGTCATGTGACGGTGCGAACGATGAGCGTCCCTGCTTGGCCGATCATCTCCATTCGAACAATAAAGCCGAGAATTCGATCAGTTCCCAGGTCCTCCGCGGCTGGGGCCGCCATGGACATCATTTCGCCCCACTGTGCTCTGCCGGAGCCAGCCGACAGATGAGCCTTGAGATCTCATCTATCGCAACGGCCCCCTGGGAAGTTATGGAATACAGGCGGCTCTTCCTATCGTATTGAACGAGCCCCGCCTTCAACAAGATCCTCAGATGGAACTGGAGATGACCTTTCTGCATCCCCGTTCCCCTACTGAGGCCGGCCAGACTGTCACTCTCATTCGACAGGCGCCGCAGCAGATCGATCCTCCTGGCGCTGGCCAAAGGACTCAGAGTTTTCTCGACCAGTTCAGGCGAGGGGTCGCTCTTGCCCCCGGAGAAGAGGCTGTTGCGGCGAGTCGGGTCGTCTACCTGCCAGGAGAGCTTGTTCGAGGTGATGAAGTAGTCTCGCATCTGATCGAGCAGTTCGGAGACAAAGGTCCGATCGGGAACGTTCATGGAGGATCGGTCGAGCGATCCGCCCAGCTCGTCGAGAAGGAGCGATGCGGTCACCGTTCCATCCCGCTGATAGGATTCGACGACCCTGTCGACCAGTCTGACCAATGATTCCTTGAGCCTGCTCCCTTCATCGTCTTCATCGATGACGTTCGTACTTCTTCTTGCAAAATGACGCTCTACCCTCTCGATGAGGATCCGTCTTATCTGTTCTCCGAACACCATGCGATAATCGTCATGCCTCAATCGTACGACCGAGCTGTTGAGCTGCCTTACCTCATCTAAGAGGGCCTCTAACCGCCTGTCGATATCTTCGTTCGAGATGGCCTCACCGTAATAGTAAGTTATTACGTCGTAATATTAATGTATTTCCAGCCTCTTGTGAACATGTTAGGAGAGGCATCGGATGAATGTCTGGTGCGGCCGGGTGATGGCATGAAGATAGGCGTCATTGCATGCGAGACCTTCGAAAGAGGCCTTGAACACCTGATCAAGGATGATCGCGACATAGTTCACAAGGAGTACCTTGAGTTCGGCCTTCACGAACATCCCGAGGTGTTGAAGAAGACGGTCATAGAGAAGGTCAATGCCCTGGAGGGAAAGGTCGACGCCGTCCTGCTTGGCTATGGCATATGCAATTCTCTCGCGGAAGTGACCGAGGAGATGAGGGTGCCCACCGTCCGGTTGGACGCGGACGATTGCATCGGTGTGCTCCTGACGCCCGCTGAATATGAAAAGGAGCGGAAGATGTGTGCCGGGACCATGTACCATACTCCTTATTTTGCCAGGATGAACCGGGAATGGTTCGAGAAGGAGATGAGGAAGAAGATGCCCAACTACGAGGAGGTGGGCATCGACATCGACTGGTACCTCAGGGTGATGTTCGACGGATATTCCAGGGTCTTGTTCATCGATGATAGGCTAGGGAACGTCCAGGAATGCATCGACATGTCCAAGCAGTTCGCGGATGAGCTCGACCTGAGATGGGAGTGCCGGGAAGGGACGTTGGCGATGTTGGCAAAGGGGATCGAAAGGACCAAGGAGCTCGCGAAGGCCAAGGGGAAGGTTGGTGGCCCATCCCAGCTTCAAGGAATCTCGGCGCAGTAAAGCTGCTGACGACTTCAACGTTGGTCCGCGCTTGCAGAGGATCGGTGCATGTGGCCTCCATACGAATCAATGCTATCCTTCCCCAGCCCGATAGGTCCGCAGATGTTCTGGACCTAAATGCCCTGGATGAAGTCCTGCTGGAGTGTGGTGCCGACCACGGGTCGATCGTTCTTCACCCGGCCCGAGTGGACGATGCTAAGGCGCTTCGGCCCATCTTGCATACGGCATCGACAGATGGGGCCGTGTCGGACCGAAGCGTCTCTGCTGGCATCGATCGTTGGATCTCAACACCTGCCATTGCGGTTCGGCTTCTGCCTCGATCGGTCGTACGACAGGGCATCCCGCCCTGTAAGTTTCGAAGACCGGTGCCGTTGACGGTCGTGCGTACATCGCAGAACTTCCATTCGGTGGGGGGATCGGCGATGAGCTATCGGCACATCCTTCATCAAACATCTCTCCATCTTGCCTTCCGGATCCCGGCCCATAAGAACACGGTGGTGAAGACCATCAGCACCGCCCAATCGAAGATGAACATATCTGGTGAGACCTGCGTCAGCCCGCCCAGGTGTTGGGCGAGTTGCGCAGCATAGGTGGTCGGTGAAAGGTATGCGAGGAACTGGAGCGGTTCCGGTATCAGAGTGATGGGGTAGTACACCGGTGCCAGTGAGGTGAGGAGGATCGTGATCAGTCTGCTGAACGAATAGCTCTGTACGATGTCGGTAGAGATCGTGGCCAGAGCGAAGCTCAGTGCAACGGACGAGAGGAACACCATCAAGAGGACTAGGACGATTCCGGCCACTTGGATGAAAGGCACATGAATGCTTATGGCGAACAATATGGCCAGGATGATGATGGCCGGGGACGAGTATATGATCTCGGACAAGGCCATCCCTGCCACGTAGATCGAGGGGCGGGTGGGTGAGCTCACCACGATCTCCTGAAGTTTGAAATCGTTCTTGAGGTGGGACAGGTCGGTCTGCAGGGAGATGCCGCTCTGGAACATGGACATTATCAGGCCGCCCAGGATCGCCTCCCCGAGCAATGCGCCATCGCTTATCAGGAATATCAGGACGAGAAACGACAGCGGGGAAAGCACGGTGTTCAACAGCACCACTGGGTAGTTCCTCATCTCATAAATGGCGTTGACAAGTATGGAGGCCATGACCTGATTCCCCGACCGGATCACGGCCAACCGCCTCCTTCGCCGTCCTCTTCGTAATTGTGTATCTCCCTTCCCGCAAGGTGGTAGAAGATGTCATCGAGCGTCACCGGGTTCACCGAGAACCTTATGTCGCGTCCGATGAACTGGTCGGAGAGACGCACGGCCTCCTCCCGGGTGGTGAGTATCTGGACCCGGCCATCCCGACCCTTCAGCACCCGGCCGTCGACCTCCGGCAGCTCGATCCCGCTGGACACCCGGACGCTATATTGATACCTCATGCTGGCGCGCAGTTCGTCCATGTTGCCCAAGGCGAGAAGCGAGCCCTCTTCGAATATTCCGATGCGACCGGCAACCGATTCGGCCTCTTCCAGATAATGAGTGGTGAGGAAGACGAAGCGGTCCCTGCTCAAACGAGATAGCAGGTCCCATACGACCTGCCGGGATATGGGGTCCAGGCCTGTGGTCGGCTCGTCCAGGAAGATTATCTCGGCATCGGACGCCATCACCATGGCCAGCAGCGACTTGCGCTTCATTCCCCCTGACAGTTTGTAGTTCAGCCTATCACGCACGTCCTCCAGGCCCACCAGGGCCAGCGCCTCCTCCGCCTTCCTTCGGGAGACCCTGTAGCTTTCACCCCTCCACATAAGATATGAGGATATGGTCTGCAGGGGGGTCAGCCATGGAAGGGGGCGTCCTTCCTGAGGCA
Source organism: Methanomicrobia archaeon DTU008 (assembly GCA_001512965.1). Classification (GTDB taxonomy): domain Archaea; phylum Thermoplasmatota; class Thermoplasmata; order Methanomassiliicoccales; family Methanomassiliicoccaceae; genus DTU008. The sequence continues at coordinate 31,938 of LFRW01000001.1, read as the reverse complement.
CTATGGCCATCCTCGTTCTGAGCTCATCGGCATCCTCCATGACGTCTAGGCCGTCTATGCTGGCCGTTCCATAACTTGGCTCCAGAAGGGTGGCGAGGATACGCACCAGGGTCGTCTTTCCGGCGCCGTTCCGGCCGATTATGGAAAAGATCCCTTCGGTTGGAACGCTGAAGCTGACGGACGACAATGCCCTCTTCCCACCATCGTACACCTTCCCCAGGTCATTGCAGATGAGCTGTCCGACGCTCATCGACATCTCCTCCCTGACCGCCCATCCGGTCGAACTCGTACGATCGGACATCTAATGCACATCATAGTCTCGGGCCTCATCGTTCCGGAAACATGGCGGCCCGTCGACATCGGCAAGGCGATGGCAGATGAGAGGGCGGATGCGTCTTGGCGTTTGATACGTCCATGACCACGTGACGTCCATGGAAGGCCGGCCCGTCGACCTGACAAACTTCCTTCATGGGACACTTTTTTCTATAATGACTCGGCAACATATTATAAAGTCCCTGAAGATTACGGCCGAATTACATGTCGAGTTATGCATGGGAGCTGACGATAGCCCTTGCCTAACCTGACCATATTCAGGGTCGATGGCACGTCATGGACACAGGCTTGTGGCCGTGCCCATGCAGGTGATATCGGCCTCGTTCAGAAAAGGGAAAAAGAGTGAACCACATGGGATCTCCCGAACTGGAAAGACTGAACCTAGACATCATATCCAGCGATATTGAGGTCCGTCACTCCGCACTGAAGAGGATGGATGAGCTGGCTCGATCGAAGGACGTGGACGCCACATCCTTGCCAAGCCTGACGGTTCTCCTCCGGTCGCCTATCGTGGAGGATCGCCAGCGGGCATCGCGCATCATGGCCAAGATGGCTCAGAACAAGGTGGAGGCGTTCTGGCCGTTCGACCTCTTGAACGCATTGACCAAGGACAAGGACGCCGAGGTAAGGGAGAACGCAGCGTGGACCCTTGGAGAGCTCGCGTCCATGAGGGTTGGCGTACAATCTTCCGTCGGCTATCTGACCGAGCTTTTGTTGGACCGGGATGCCATGGTGAGAGGGACGAGCTCCTGGGCCTTGGAACAGTTCGCCCACCATCTGCACATGAGCAGTCCTCTGGCGGTGGAACGTCTGGAGAAGCTCACCTGCGATCGCAGCCCTTATGTCAGCAAGAGCGCCGCAAGCGCCTTGGAGATCATGAAGAACTGAGCGTGGTCTGGCAGCGATGCCAGCTCAGGAAAGGCTCTAATAAGCAGAGCCTCTATGGCGTGGAAGCATCAAGAGAGGGCATCATATGAACAATGAGGTCGTCCTAGGCATTGTCCAGATGAGCATGGCGTCCGATCCGAGTGTCAACCTGCGCAAGGCGGCGGCCATGGTGAGGGAGGCGGCAGAAGGCGGCGCCCAGATAGTGTGCCTCCCCGAGCTCTTTTCAACCCCGTACTTTCCACAGCATGACATCAATAGCGCGTCAGAGAGGGATAAGGCCCCTCACGATACGATCCCCGGCATGGTCTCCGATGCGCTGTCCGTCATGGCCAAGGACAACGACGTCGTGCTGGTGGGAGGATCCATATACGAACGGGCCGGAGGACATTTCTTCAACACCGCCCTAGTTCATGGTAAGGACGGCTCCCTATTGGGAACATATCGCAAGACCCACATACCATACGATGAGAACTTCTACGAACAATCCTACTTCGAAAGGGGGGATACGGGCTTCAAGGTCATCGAGACCCCTCATGGATCGATATCGCCCCTCATATGTTTCGACCAATGGTTTCCAGAGGCCGCCCGGATATGCGCCCTGGAGGGCGCACAGATGCTGTTCTACCCTACCGCCATCGGACTGTCGGACCATATAGAACAGAGCGAAGGGGATTGGCAATTTGCCTGGGAGAACGTCATGCGCGGACATGCCATCGCCAACAGCGTGGTGGTGGCTGCCGCCAACCGCGTTGGACGAGAAGGGCATATGGAGTTCTGGGGAGGCAGCTTCGTAGTGGACGCCTTTGGAAGGACCATCGCGAAGGCGGGAGATGGAGAGGAGATAATCCTGGCCAAGATCGATCTGGAGCACGGCCGCCAGATCCGGGAGGGATGGGGATTCTTCCGCAACCGCCGCCCAGAGTGCTACGGCCGAATAACCGAGAGGAGATGAGAATATGGAACAGACCCCCCGTGCAGCCGGATATCGCATGCCGGCCGAATGGGCTCGACATGATGCAACCTGGCTATCCTGGCCCAAGAACCCTTTGACATTTCCAGGCGACGTGCTGACCGGAGTGGAGCAGACCTACTGCTCCATGGTGGAGGCGCTGAGCCGTGTGGAACTGGTCAAGATACTTGTCGACGATGAGGAGAGCGAAGAGCGCATCAGGCCGATGCTGGAGAGGGCTGGAGCGAACATGCGCAACGTGCTGTTCCTCCATATCAGATCCTCTGACGTATGGATACGTGATTATGGACCGACGTTCCTCCTGCACCGGGAGACCGGTAAGAAGGCCGCGGTGAAATGGAAGTTCAACGCCTGGGGCGAAAAATATGACGATCTGATCTATGACGATGTGGCAGGCGAGGAGGTCGTCCGTTCGACCGGACTGCCGACGTTCCGTCCAGGCATAGTGATGGAAGGAGGTTCCATCGACGTCAACGGTGCTGGCATCGTACTGACGACCGAGCAGTGCCTGCTGAACGAGAACCGCAATCCACATCTTGATCGAGAGGGCATCGAAGGATATCTGAGGGAATACCTCGGCGTGGACGAGGTCGTCTGGTTGAAATCCGGCATCGAAGGAGATGATACCGATGGACATGTCGATGACTTCGCTCGCTTCGTGTCCGAGGATACCGTGGTGTGCGCGTTCTCCCCTCGAGGGAGCAGCCACAACTCCGAGGTGCTGCGCACCAACCTCGAAATATTGAGGAACTTCCGCACCAAGGATGGACGCTCGCTCAAGGTGCTCACGCTGCCCATGCCCGCCCCGATACCTTTGCCGGATGAAGACCGCGTACTGCCTGCAAGCTATGCCAACTTCTACATCGGCAACGGCGTGGTGCTGCTCCCGACGTTCAATGACATCAACGATGCCGTGGCGTTAAGGATCTTGGAGAGGGCGATGCCTAATCATCGCATCGTACCCATCTATGCGCGGGACCTTGTGTATGGCTACGGCGGCTTCCACTGCGTGACGCAGCAGGAACCGTCAGAGGAGTGAGCTCTGGCCAGCCCGATGCAGACCGTCGAGAGAGCATCGGGCGGCATACCTGCATGGTCAGATCGGCAGGTGTGCCATGCGGCTCCCCGACACCGCTTTCCCCGATGCCCATCGGCGAACGGGAGGTTGGAGGACACATCGCCGCATCTCATCGTCCCTCCGATGGTCGTCGCGTTTCGCAAATCGGACGTTCCTTTCGATGCTCGCCCCTCGCCCTGCATCACGGACCGTCGAGCTAGAAGAGCATTGATAAGCCTGAAATAGCACTTATTCGACTTCTTGCCGATCCTCGTGAAAAAGAACGCGTCCTCCTTCGAACGGTCCTCTGGAGAACTGCTAGCGACACTTCGAGAGAAGCATCCCCTGGTCCACCATATAACCAACTACGTGACAGTAAACGACTGCGCCAACATCACGCTGTGCATCGGCGCCTCCCCCGTCATGGCAGAGGCCAAGGAAGAGGTGGAGGAGATGGTGTCGATGGCTGGAGCCCTCGTGCTCAACATCGGCACCTTGAGGAAGGAACAGGTGGAGGCGATGCTCATCGCCGGGCGCAGGGCGAACGAACACTCCATACCCGTCATCCTCGATCCCGTGGGAGCAGGCGCCACCAGCATGCGCACCAACGCCGCCCGCCGTCTGCTTGAGGAACTGGACGTTGCGGTGATAAAAGGGAACGCAGGGGAGATCGGCGTCCTTGCAGGCTCCGGCGGAGTGGTCCGGGGAGTGGATTCCGGAGGCATCTCGGGAGATCCCATGATCGCCGCGTCCCGGCTCGCAAATGCCACCGGTTCAGTGGTCGTGATGAGCGGCGCCACGGACATCATAACCGACGGGACGGATGCCATATTGGTGGATAGCGGACATCCGCTGATGGGTGCAGTCTCCGGGACCGGCTGCATGGCGTCCTCGCTCGTTGGATCGTTCGCGGCTGTCGCGGACGACCTCATGATCTCCTCGGCGGCAGCATTGGTCGCCTTCGGAATAGCGGGAGAGCGGGCGGCCAGGAACGCCATAGGGCCCGCCTCGTTCAAGATCGCCCTATTGGATGCGGTGGCGGCCCTCAAGCCCGAGGACATGAAGGAGGCAAAGGTGAGGGAAGTGAGCGTTTGAGGCTGGACCTATACGTGGTCACTGACCGCAAGCAAGCAAAAGGGAGGTCCCATCACGAGGTCGTGGAGATGGCACTGGCTGGAGGAGCCGATGTCATACAGCTTCGAGACAAGGACATGGACGATAGGGGATTGCTCGCCCTCGCATCGGACCTTCGGGAGTTGACCGCCAGGATGGGAGCGCTGCTGATCGTCAACGACCGCCCGGACATCGCACTGGCCTCGAATGCCGACGGTGTGCATCTGGGGCAGGACGACATGCCCGTGGCCGCTGTCAGGAGAATTTTACCGCCCAGCATGATCGTGGGCGCCTCGGTCGGTACGGTGAGCGAAGCCGTCAGGGCAGAGGAGGAAGGTGCCAGCTATGTTGCGCTTAGCCCGGTGTTCAGCACGGGCTCCAAGGACGACGCGGGTCCCGGCCGCGGCCTCGAGATGCTGTCGAGGATGAAGGATGCCGTGTCGATCCCGGTGGTGGCCATCGGAGGGATCGATGGATCCAATGCGGCCAGCGTGATCGAGGCCGGCGCGGATGGCATCGCCGTGATATCCGCGGTGGTGTCCCAGGACGATATAGAGGCATCTGCCCGAAGTCTCCGCCAGATAGTAGCGGAAGCTAAGCGTCGGGCAGGCCGTTCGTGATGCTTATAGCCACATTGGTCATTCCCAACAGGTATGAGCATGGAAGACGAGAGACCGCCCATGCCAGGTGGGCTCACCCGTAGCGAGTTCGAGGGACTGCGAGAGGACCTGCAGAGACTGCTCAGCGCACATCCCGCAGCCAAGGTCACCATCGTACTCACCGATGAAGAGGGTAAGAAGACGGACGATGTATCGAAGGCGAAACGATACGGTCTGATGATCCAGGAAGGGAACGTCCTGCTTCACGAAGAGTTTGGTGATGTCGACTGGATAGTGGATGAAGAGGTATGAACGGAACATTCGGGAAGATACATCATCGGCCACTTGCTAACCTCTTCACCAAAGCTTATTAAACGGTTATGGATAATGGCTCACCCCAGCCGGAGGTGCGTTCCTGTCGAGGAGCGGAAAAGCACTGGATGCTTTGTTCAATGATAGTTCCGAACAGGCGAGATTGCAGAAAGCCTGCTTCGATCGCAACGAACCATATCGTCTTCAGATAGAGTGCACCAGCGAATGTTCGGCCGATTGCGCATATTGTTACGCCAGAGTGATGGATGCCAAGGAGCCCCTCACCACCCGGGAGATCAAGAGCCTGATACGCCAGGCTGCCAATCTCGGCATAAAGCAGGTAGACTGGATGGGGGGCGATCCCCTGGAGAGGCCCGACTGGATCGAATTGATGCAAAGCGTGCGCTACGCGGGCATGACGAACAACCTATGGACGTGCGGACCTCTTCTGAACGATATCGTGACGGTGAAACGCGTCATCGAGCTCACCCAGGACGGGTTCGTCATGGTGCACCTTGACTCCCTTGATCCCAAGGTCCTGAGCTCGCTCCGCTACACCTATCATCCCAGGCAGGTAAGGGCCACGATCTCCGGCCTGGAACTGCTGCTGGAGGCAGGGAAGTCGCCCTGCGATGTGGCCAACGTCATCATGCTCACCGCACATCATACGCCAGAGGATGTCAAGAAGACCATGGACTTCATGTATCGCAGGTACCGCATCAGCACCTGCCTGATGTCACTGAAGCCTGTTGATGAGCGCGGGTCCATATACTCATACCTTCCCCGTGCGGAGGACGTGAGCGCCGCCTACCGCCTCCGAGATGAGAAATTCCTGGGCGGGAGGGGGATGGGCTGCCAGGACTTCCCCAAACATTACTGTGGCACCTGCGTCTTCGTATCCCAGGACGGGAGGGTCTCATCATGCTATTCCTTGCGACGCACCCTTGGGGATCTGAGGGAGCAGAGCTTGGAGGAGATCGTCCGCTTCAACGCGTCATCTCTGTTCTTCACCCCCTATCGGGAGAACGATGAGAGCGTCACCTGCAGCATGTGCGACAACAACCTGTGCTGGGGTTGCCGGGCGAACGCGTTCTATTTCGCCGGGAGCGCCTACAGCGAGGACCCCCTGTGCTCGCACAGCCACCTGGACCGCGGCAACTGCCCGTACTGAGACCTCTCAATCATATAGCGTTGGCTCGAACACGAACTTGCAGAAGTTGTACTTGGTGCCGAAACACTCCATCTGTGTGACGCCGAGAGGCACTCCGGTCTTCGCATCGAAGATGGCCTCCAGAATGCCTTCGTTGAGTATGCATAGAGTTCGGGCGACGTCGGGGATGTCGGAGCAGTCGTAATCGTCCTTTATGATGAGAGTGAGAGGGACCAGGGAGTACACGCTCAACTCGCCCAGCTCATGACGGGCAAAGAACTCCTTCACCTCATCCACGAGAGGCTTGATCTCTGTGGACCTCATGTGCTTGGCCAGTTGGGTCCCTATATGCTTCCCCACGTCCTTGAGCACAGGGTCCATGTTCAGGCCGATGGCCTCCACCCCTATGACGAGGGCGCGAAGCTCTCCCTTCAGGAAGGAGGAGGGACTCCCGACGCTCTTGTCGATGATGCTGCTTATTGCCTTGGTCAGGTCTTCCCTGGGAACGACCGAGGAGCCTACCGGCTTGGAGACCAGATAGAATATCTTGCGGCGATTGTCCGCAGGATCGTCCCGGGATGCCACAAGCCCTTCCTTGACCATCTTGTCCAGATGGACCGACAGGGTGGACTGGGCCTTTCCCGTCATTTGAGCTATCTCGGACAGGCTGAGGTCTCGGCGCTGCAGCTCGCTCAATATCTTCTGCCTCACCGGATTGGATATCTGCTTCAGTCCGGAGCTAGTGGAATAGACGTCGAGAGCTGCACCCTTCTTCATAGCAACAGACCGCTAATCGCTCTGAGATTATTTCTAATTACCCAAGGAAATACGAACGTTCGTATCCTATGTTCAGTACCAATATTTTTCTACATCTCCGGGGAATGACATGCTGGTCTTAGCATGCGTGTACTTACTGGGAAGAGCAGCAAGGAGGTCAGGGCGGTTTGGTTCGAAGGCGGCAAGGTCCGCATGATAGATCAACGTCTCATCCCTCAGCGGTTCAGGATCCTGGATCTTGAGGACCACCTGCAGGTGGCGGAGTGCATCAGGAACATGACGGTGCGAGGCGCACCTTCCATCGGGGCAGCGGCGGCCTACGGTATGGCCCTGGCCGCAATGAAAGGTGAGGACCTGGGAAAGGCGGCCGAGGTGTTGAGGTCCACCCGCCCCACCGCATATGATCTCTTCTATGCCATCGATCATATGCTCCGCTCGCTGGAACTGGGCGATGATCCGGTGGAAGCGGCGGACATGTATGCCGACCAGATCGTCGAGCGATGCCGCCTCATCGGAAAGTACGGCGCCGCCCTCATAGAAGAGGAGGCGCGCATCATGACCCACTGCAACGCCGGCGCGCTCGCCACCGTGGACATCGGTACCGCACTGGCGCCCATCAGGACCGCCTGGACCGAAGGTAGGCACATATTCGTGTACGTGTCCGAGACCCGTCCACGCCTTCAGGGCATGAAGCTCACGGCATGGGAACTGTACAACGAGGGCATCCCGCATGCCATCATACCGGACGGGGCATCCGCCCATTTCATGCGAGAAGGTGTCGACATCATACTGGTGGGCGCCGACCGAGTCACGGCCAACGGCGACTTCGCCAACAAGATAGGCACCTTCGACAAGGCCCTCATCGCCAACGCCCTGGGCATACCGTTCTATGTATGCGCCCCCTTGTCCACCTTCGACTTCTCCCTGTCGTCCGGAGACCAGATCGTCATCGAGGAACGAGCGGAGGAGGAGGTGACGATGGTGGGACGAACTCGCCTGGCCCCGAAGGGTTCAGTAGCGCTCAACCCGTCGTTCGACATGACCCCGGCCAAGTATGTCACGGGATTCATCACCGAGGCGGGCGTGCTGCTGCCGTCGGAGATCGACAAGGTGCGCAAGGTGAGGTTCGAGGAGGCAGGGCAACTTTGAACGAGGAGGATGCCAGGAAGCAACTGGCAGCCACTGGAAGGCTGGCCTTCGACAGGCGCCTGACCTTCGGCAGCGGCGGCAATATGAGCTGCAGGCTGGACAAGAGGACCATGCTCATCACACCGTCCGGAACATGCAAGGGACTGCTGGCCCCGGAACAGATGATCCTGGTGGACATCGAGACGGGTGAATATGAGGGCAACAACAGGCCGTCCATGGAGACGCCGTTCCACACCGGCATATACCGCTCGCGGCCCGAGGTCGGAGCCATCATCCATTGCCACCCGCTGTCGTGCACCACCCTTGCGGTGCTGGGCCGCAGATTGAGGACGGCCCTCACCCCTGAAGGCCTGATGGTTCTGGGGGATTTCGTCCCCATCATCGCCTACGGTACTCCGGGCTCCGACGACCTGGCGGAGAAGCTGGTACGTCAGCTGGGCTTCTCCAAGGCATGCATAATGCAGAGCCATGGTGCCCTGGCGACAGGGAGGGACCTGCAGGACGCCTTCAACCGCATGGAGACCCTTGAATACATCGCCACCCTGCAGCTAATGGCCGAGAGGGCGGGTGAGCCCGAGGACCTGCCGGAAGAGGAGGTCGAACGCATCCTCTCCATGGCAAAGTAGAAGGCCGAGAGCCGATTGAGGTAACTGAATGATACTGGTCACCAAGTGGTTCGGGGTCTTCCTTGTCGACCGAGACAGGATCGTGAAGAAGGTTCTCTTCGAGAAGGACCCAGTGGCCATAGCCGCCAAGCTGGCCAAGGTCCAGAGGGGAGAACTGCTTCCGGAAGAGGAGAGGTTGGCGGTCAAACGCATGAAGGTCGCGGAGCCTCGAATGTCCAGTCTGGGCAAGCCGGAGTTCCTGGACTCGTCCTTCATCCGCGCCGAGGATTTCGGCTACTCGCAACAGCTGAGACAGAAGGCCATGGTGGAGCTGGGGAAGATACGGACCAGGGAGCCGCTTCCCGCCGACCGGTTCATCCTGCAGGCCGTTCGCGGCATGGACGACCTCATCGAGACGATCAATCTGATGTCGGAGCGCCTCCACGAGTGGTATGGCCTCCACTTCCCGGAACTAGGCGACTACGCTCGCGAGCGGCGCTATGCCGAACTGATATCCCAGAATGGGCTCCGGGAGGAGGTCCTGTCCGTTCTGGACCTGCAGCTGGAGTCCGTCGGCGCAGAACTGGACGAGAAGGATCTGACCGCCATCAGATCGTATGCCGCCACCCTTGCATCGTTGTATGAGGAGAAAGAGGCCCTGGAAGAGTATATAGCGGGACGCATGGAGGAGACCGCGCCCAACATCTCTGCCGTGGTCGGCCCCAGCCTGGGAGCCCGATTGATCTCCCTGGCCGGAGGATTGCGCCGCCTGGCTTCACTGCCGGCAGGCACCATACAGTTGCTCGGCGCGGAGAAGGCTATGTTCGCGCACCTCCGCCAAGGTAAGAAGCCTCCCAAGCATGGAATAATATTCCAGCATCCGACCGTACACCGAGCGCCATACTGGCAGAGGGGCAATGTGGCGAGGGTGATGGGAGGGAAGCTGGCCATCGCCGCCAGGGTCGATTATTATGGGGGCGAGTACATCGGGGATTCTCTCAACGACGATATCGCACGGCGTGTGGAGGAGATCCAGTCCAAGTACCCAGACCCTCCGGTGGAGAAGAAACGACGTCCCCAGGAAGGCAGGCGGAGAGGGGGGAAGGACCGCCCCAGGAAGATGGGGAAGGGGCGCCGGTGAAGGCCTCGATGGTCCGATCTCCGTGAATTGTCGCATCTCGGCACCGGAGCGACCCCATCGTCTCAACGGACTTCCTTCGCACCTCATCATGAAGATGTATGACGAGGGATGTGTGAATGGACCTGCTTCCGAGGACATCGTTGGCTGACGATTCAACGGCATAGTGGCGTATGCTCACCCACAGGTGCCCGTCCAGTCGGGTCCTGCGTGATAAAATATATAACCAGGGGGTGATTTCCCTCAATCGATATACTATGTGGACGCAGGCCGAGGTCAGGGAGCTCAAAGTTGGGCGCTATATGCTTATCGACGATGAACCCTGCAAGATCCTATCCATCGACACTTCCAAGCCAGGAAAGCACGGTGAAGCCAAGAGCCGCATCGACGCGGTAGGTCTTTTTGACGGCAAGAAGAGAAGCGTCGTTCATCCCGTGAAACACAAGATCCAAGTGCCCATGATCGATAAGAGGAAGGGGCAGATCCTGGCAATTATGGGCGATGAGGCTGAGATCATGGACCTGGAGACGTTCGAGAACTTCTCCATGCCTATCGATCCCGAGCTGAAGGACTCTTTGCAGGCTGGCGAAGAAGTCATGTACATGGTTGCGATGGGTAAGCGAAAGATCACAAGGGTCTAAGCTGAGAACTCTCCGGGTAATCCCGGCACGCTTCCGCCGTCCGGCGGAAGCATCGTTACAACCATGTTTTTCTTGAATTCCGCCCGCACCGATTGTCGGGCCTGCCCTGTGACCGTTTAATAAAATGAAGTGGGAAAGGGTTTCGATCAGTCCTTCAGCAGGTCCTCCAGCACCGACTGGCACTCGCAGGAACGTTTCTGAGCCTCTCCCTCCGTTCGTGCCTCCGAGTATATGCGGAAGAGAGGTTCGGTCCCCGAGGGCCGGACCAGCGTCCACCCGCCTTCGAACAATATCTTGACGCCGTCAGTGGTATCCACCCGCTCACCGCGGTAGTGTTCGACCAGTCCTCTGAGGACCGTTTCCTTCTTGTCGTCAGGGCAAGCCAATTTGCGCTTGTCCTGGCAGTATTGAGGGACGCGGTCCGCCAGTTCGGACAGTGGGCCCTCCAGCGCGATGATCTCCAACAGCTTGGCGACCGTCATTGCCCCGTCACGGCAATATTGATGGCGTGGAAAGATGAGACCGCCGTTCTCCTCGCCTCCAAAGACGGCTCCGATCTCTATCATCTTCCTCGCGACCACGGGGGCTCCCACTCGGGTGTAGACCACCTCGCCGCCCGCCCTGCGGACCGCATCCTCCACGGCCATGGACGACGAGACCGGCGTAACGACCGTTCCACCGCCGTTCTCCTTGACCATGTGCTCAGCCACAATGGCCAGTGTCCGGTCGCCGTACAGGTATCGGCCGCGGTCGTCGATGAAGATCGTTCTGTCGGCATCGCCATCGTGCGCTATTCCCAGATCGGCCCCGGACGCCTTCACCAACGATATCAGGTCCTGGAGGTGTTCCTCCACCGGCTCGCTGTGATGGCCCGGGAACGTTCCCCGGGGGTTGGAATTGAGCGTCACGGCCCTTACGCCAAGGTCGTCAAGCAGCTGCGGTGTGGCGGCAGAGCCGGCTCCGTTGGCGCAGTCCAGCACGGCTTCTAGACCGGACCTGTCGATGGCCTTCACATCTACAAGGGACTTAACACTTCGCAGATACGGATCGACCGCTCCAGTGGACCGTTGGAGCGTTCCCACGCCCCTCCAGTCCTGCGAACGGAAGCTCCTCTGGAAATATATCTGCTCGATCTGTTCCTCCTTGTGGCGCGGCATCTCGGTACCGTCGGAGTCCACGCACTTGATGCCGTTGAACTCCGGCGGATTGTGGGAGGCCGTGATCATGACCCCGCCCGAAAGGGCATTGTCCTTGACATGGAACTGCAACACCGGGGTTGGGACCATACCTATGTCGATGACATCTGCACCAGCCGACATGAGCCCGCAGGACACCGCGCTCTTGAACATGTCTGCGGATGTCCTGGGATCGCTGCCGATGGCCACCTTTCCGCCCATGAAGGTGCCTATGGCCTTGCCCAGGTCCATCGCCAACTGGACGTTCATGTCCTCATTGACTATGCCGCGCACTCCGTTGGTCCCGAACAGTCGCTGTGACATCATCTCTACCTGACCTTTCGAGAATCTGATATGATCAGGATGTAGATCATGTCTGCTACATCCTTGCAACTGTCCGCCGAGTTCTCGATACCATGCAGCATGTCGCGGAGAAGGAACACAGCCCTGGGATCGGTGTCGGAGAAGAGGATCGCTTTCTTGGTGGAGAAATATAGGTCGTCGATGACGTGCTCCTGCCTCTCCACCTCGCGGCTGGCCTGGGTGGCCTTGTCGTTGTTGACCCCCAGGTTCTCAAGGCTGACCAATAAGGCCTTGGTCGCCTGGACCAGGGCCTCCGTCATCTCAGCATAGCGAGACCACAGGTCGCAGGGGACGCTGACGTCCGCCTCCAGTATCAATTGAAGGTTTAACGCCGACTCCTTGGCCCAATCCGAGATGTAGTCTATTCGGCGGACCAGCCTGAGCAGGTCCTCCCTCTCCCGGGGTTCAAGGTCCCCCTTGCTGAGATCGGCACTTATCGATGCTTCCAGCTCATCGGCGGTGTTCTCCGCGATGAGGAGTCGCTTGATCGCATCCGTTGCCTCCTCTTCATCATTGCCGCATAGCGCGGAGATGGCCTTGTTCAGCTCAAGGGCGGCGTCCCCTACCGCGATAGCATGGCTTCGTATTCCAGTCCTGATTATCGATTCACGCCTTACCCCGAACCATTCCAGCAATGACTTTCGCTCATTCAAGTTTAACAGCCTCCGCGATCCCTCCAGGGGGTCTAGGATACAACAACGCCGATGCCATGCTCCAACCCAGATGGACATTGTCTCCGATGTTAAAATCCCTACCTCTCGGAACTGGGACATCAAATCCCAAGATGTCCTCGCTATCGGCCTCTGCGGTGATCCTTATATACGTACCCATGAAGGACATTGTGCGCACCACGGCATTGAGCCCCTCTTCCAGAGCATGGACCCGCTCTGGACGGACCGAGATGACGACCGCATCTCCGGGTTCGAACTTGCTTGGCTGCGCCTCCACCACCGTACCGTCCCTCACCTCGACCAGGGTGCGATCGTCTCTGTTCTCCACGACCACGCCGGCCAATAGGTTGGTCTCCCCAATGAAGTTGGCAGTGAATAATTCCTTTGGTGCCCGATACATCATCTCCGGCGTATTGGACTCGACTATGCGGCCGTTCCGCATGAGCACTATCCTGTCCGAGACGGTCATCGCCTCCTCCTGATCGTGAGTGACATGGAGGACGGTGAGCCCAAGGTCCTTGGTTATGCGCCTCAACTCGTACCGAAGGTCCATCCTCACCCTGGCATCCAGCGCCGACAGCGGTTCGTCCAGAAGCAGCAGCCGGGCGCCTGACGCCAGTGCTCGGGCCAGAGCCACCTTCTGCTGTTCGCCGCCAGATAGAGCGGAGGGGAACACCTTCATGCGGTCGAGGAGGTTGACGAGTTCAAGGTATCGCACAGGTATAGTCTGGCGGTCCTCTTCGCTCATGTCCTTCACGATCGGCCCGTAGGACACGTTCTCCAGCATGTTGAGGTGGGGGAACAACGCGATGTTCTGGAACACATATCCTATGTCCCTTTCCTCTATGGGGATGCCGCTCATGTCCCGCCCGCCGATGAGAACCTGCCCTTCGCTAGGTTCAAGGATGCCAGCGATCATGCGGATGAGCGTCGTCTTGCCGCATCCAGACGGCCCCAGGATGGTGACGTATTCTCCATCCTCGATCCGCAGATCTATATCGGATGATGCGACCACCTTGCCGAAACGCTTGCTCACACCCTTCAGCTCGACCACCGGCATCTAGTCCACCTTCAGCTCGTTCTCCAGGCCCCCCTCCGGGTAGGGGAAGACCTTGGCCTTGTTCCTGTTCCAACCTATGCCGACATCGTCGCCCACCTGATAGCGCCCTCGGTAGCTGGCAGGGATCTTGGCGGAAAAACGGCCCGCGCCCGCCACATCGACATCGACATGGACCACGCGCCCCTCGAACAGCATCCTTTCTATCTTGCCCTTTAGAGCCGCCGCATCCAATTTGAGCAGATGCGTGTGGCCGACCTTGACGGCCAGCACCGCCTTCTCACCTACCGCCACATCGGTCGGGCGGGCCTTTACCCTATTTCCCGCCTCATCCTCCACCACCGAACCCTCTGGACCAGAGTGAACGACCGTTCCGGTGAAGAAGTTGGACTGACCGACGAAGTTCGCCACGAAGGGCGACACCGGCTCATCGAACACCTCTGCCGGCGTTCCCACTTGAACGATCCTACCGGCCCGTATGATGGCGATGCGGTCCGCCATGACCAGGGCCTCGTCCTGATCGTGAGTGACATGCACCACCGTCAGGCCCAATGTCCTGGCCAGCGATTTCAGGTCCCTTCGCAGGTCGATCCGCAGCCTTGCATCCAGCGCACGTAGCGGCTCATCCAGCAGAAGGACGTCTGGACTGGTGGCTATGGCCCTGGCCAGCGCACATCGTTGCTGCATCCCTCCAGACAGTTCGCGGGGATATGAATCGGCCCGGCTGGTCAGACGGACCAGGTCCAGCAACGAGAAGAGCATCTGTTCCTTGTCCTTCTCTGGGACCTTCCGTATGTCCGGTCCGAACATGATGTTCTCGGCCACCGTCATGGTCGGGAATAGTGAATAGGTCTGCGACAGCAGTACGGCGTTCCTCTTCTCAGGCTCCAGGTGTGTAACTTCGCGCCCGTCGAACAACACCTTGCCCTCGTCCGGCACGGTCAGTCCGGCGATCACCCTCAGCGCGGTGGTCTTGCCCGCACCCGTGGGTCCCAGCAGGCAGAGGTATTCCCGATCGTTCACCGTCAGATCGAGCCCATCGGCGGCAGTGACGTCGGAGAACCTCTTCACTATCCCGCTCAGCGTCACCGTTGGCGTTTATACCACCTCCTCGCGCGTGAAGCGACGCAGCAGCAGCATGAACACGTACGATATTATGATCAGTATTATGCAGGCCATCGCCGCAAGGTAATATGACTGGTCGTTCACCAGGTTCACGATGAACACCGGTGCGGTATTGGCGTTGGCAACGACCGCCAGCGTGGCCCCGGTCTCCCCCAGGCTCCTGGTGAAGGCCATGATGGCACCTGCCAATATGGATCCCTTGATCATGGGAAGCAGTACCCTGCGGAAGCTCTGCAGCGGCTTGGCACCAAGCGTACGGGCCGTCTCCTCATATGCGGGGTCGATCCCTTCCACTGCTCCGACCACGTTGCGGACCACGAGTGGATAGGTGAAGGCCACATGCGACAGGATGATCAGGACGATGGGGGGCATCGCGGCCGGATCGACCGTGTTCCAGAACAGGCCCAGGGAGAAGCCCAAAGCGGCGGTGGGCACGATGAGAGGAATGTTCACGAAGACATCTAGCAGCTGCGAGAGCTTGCTCGTTCGGTTCTTTGCGATGTACAGCGCCATGGGGATGCCTGTCGCGAGGTCTATGGCGGTCACCACCGAAGCCACCACGAACGACGTGACCAAGGCGTCAATGAAAGGGTTCCAATCGGCATCGGAAGGAGTGCCGGTCAGAACATACGTGAAGATGAAGAACGAAGGGACGATGACGACGATGAGGAGGAAGAGGATGGCCGAAGTGTCCTTGATCTTGGGGAAAAGGCCCCTGCTCAGCAATTTCTCCGGAGAGGGCCATACCTTGCGTAGCGGTACCCTTACCTTCATGATGGCTACCTTCAGCACGACAAGGAGCACCAGCGCAAGGATGATCAATAGTATGCTGACGAACGTCAAGGCGGGCACCAATGTGGGGTCGGCTACCGAGGCATCCTTCCACAGCCCGATGAGGGTGGGCCCGGTCTGGAAGTCTCCCTCCACCATCTTGCGGCCGTAGAGGGTGGCAAGGGCGATGATCGTGCCGCCGGTCTCGCTAAGTGAACGGGCGAAACATAGGATGGCGCCGGTCACCAGGCCAGCTCGGAACAGCGGAAGGGTGATGGTCCGGACGGCGGTCAGGCGGCTTGCTCCCAGGGTCCTTCCCGCCGTCTCGTATGTCTCATCGATACCTCCTAGGATGGCGGTCAGCGAGCGAACCATGTATGGGTAGGAGAACACCACATGCAGCAGGACTATCAGCAGCATGGGCGATGAGATCGCCGACAAGGAGAAGGGCGGCGGGTTGGGCGTGGCGGCCCAGAATATGGCTGCCGAGAAACCTAATGCGGCGGTGGGAACCGCAAGAGGCATGTCGATCAGGGTGTCAAGGAACTGCTTGCCCCTGAACTCCTTCCGGGCCATCATCCATGCGACGGGAAGGCCCGCTACGAAATCGATTACGGTGACGATAGCGGCTATCTCGAAGGACACCACTACCGCGCTGATGATGAGGTCCATGGTGGCCGGGTCGCTGAGGACATGTTCCTGTATGTCCGACCAGTCGGTCACCGCAGAGGACAGAATGAATACCGTTGGGAGGATGATGAACGACAGGAAAAAGATGATATTGAATGCGGTCCAGCCTTTCCTGAATCCTCGTCCAGATATGAACTCGAGTAGTTTATCGCTCGATCCCATGTAGACCAGTCAACGCCTGTAAAGGGGATGCTCCTTATAAAATGAACCTAGAATGGACTACCTATGCCAGAATCACATCGGCTATGACCGCGCCATCCTCCACCACCATTCCTGGACCGATGATACTGTTGGAGATCGTCGCCCCGCGGCCGATGACCGCGCCCGCCATGACCATGCTGTTGGAGATCGTCGCCCCGTCGTGCACTTGCGCTCCCCTCTCTATGTACACATTGGGCCCTATCGCACTGGGCTCCACATGAGCGGCTTCGATCATGTTGTTGCCAGAGATGCGGACCCCTGACAGGCGACGCACGGCGCAGGCCACCCTGCCGCCGCCGACGTCCAGCAAGGTCCGCTGGGCGCGGAGGAAGCTTTCCCTTGTTCCGGCGTCGACCCAGTAGCCCTGGAAGGCATAGCCGTACAGGCCACGGTCCAGCACGTTGGGGAAAACGTCCCGCTCCAGGGACACGACCCCGTCGGGTATGCGGTCCAGCAGTTCCGGTTCGAATATATATGCGCCGGCATTGATGCGATTGGAGACCTCTTCTCCAGGGGCAGGCTTTTCCTGGAACGTCGTCACTCGACCTGAACCATCGGTGGCCACCACCCCGAAGGCCGAGGGGTCGTCCACGGACCACAGGGCGATTGTCCCGATGCCATGGTGGGACCTGTGGGACTCCAGCATCGCGGATAGGTCGAGAGATGATATTATGTCGCCGTTGAACGCGAAGAAGGTGTCGTCCAGCCAGCGAGCGACGTTCTTGATGGCGCCGCCCGTGCCCAGAGGCTCCTCCTCGTTCACCAGTACGACCTCCCTGCCTATATCGTTCTCCCGGAAGTACCTTTCAAGATAATCCTTCATGTAGGACACTGCCAGGATGACCGTGTCCACTTCCTCTGGCAGGGGATCGATGAGATGACGCACCAGTGGTCGTCCCAGCAATGGGATGACGGGCTTGGGCATGGAGAACGTCAATGGTCGAAGGCGAGTGCCCAGCCCGCCTGCCAGGATGAGCGCCTTCATGCGTTCACGTCGCCCTCAAAGCGGGGAGATGCTAACGACGTTGTTTCCCCGCAGCACGACCGTGCCCAGGCGGCGGGTCTGTTCGGAGGTTCGCTCCTCGGTGTCTTCCAGAACCATGTTCATGTAGTCATCATAGCCGGCGAGCTTTCCTTCCAGTACGCGGCTGTCCTTCAGGAGCAACGAAATCCGGTGACCCATGGACTTTTCAAGCAGAGCGAGGGGCAGGACCATAAATAATCACTAACGAAGGGATTGTGGCATCCAGATTTAAACCTTTGCGAACTGTGACGGCCATACTGGCTAACGTCCCCCGAACTGTGTTCGACGAGATGGGTCGTGCTGCGACTCGCGCATCATGTACGCTTCGCCAAATGGCATTGGGGCGTATGCCTTACGGTGATGCCATGCACGGCCGGTCACAGCGCCCATATCGGTTCCGGTCTTTTCCCTTAGGAGGCTCTTGGACGGCCACGTTCATGGCACGAGAGGTGTTGCTGGCCGTCACTCCTTGGCCCGTTCTTCCATCCACTTCCTCACGGCCGTCCGGCTTGTTCCCTGGATCCCGAAGTACTCGGAGAAGCGCTTGGTCGTGGTCAGCTCCAACGTCTGCCCTTTCTTCCGAGCGCGGATCAGTCCGAGCTCGGTCAACGTCCTTACGTCGCCGTACACGCGGGACCCGAGCGAACGGTTCAGGTCGCTCTGCAGCACTGGCTGATGGTATGCGATCCATGCTGCCGTCCTGAGCACCTCGTCGGGAACCTCCTTGGGAGCGAACTGGCGCCCGTAGGGCCGATACTCCTCCCTCAGGATGAGGGAGTATCCGCCGCCTGTCCTGGCGACCTCTATGCTGGAGCCCATCTCATCATACTGCTCGGCGAGCTTCTTGAGCGCCTTGCGCACCGTCCGCCCGTCCATTTGGATCAATACTTCGATCTCCGAGACCTTGACAGGTTTGGATGCTGAGAACAGAACGGCCTCAACTATCCTGACGGGATCTACGTCCACCTCACATCACCATCTCGCTGCCCCTGGGCGTAGGCACAGGCACCGGCGGGGCCACGTCCTCCAGGGTGCCGATGTCCCAGTCGATCTTGACCTCCAGATATATCGTGCCGAACGGTAGGTCATCCTGCCATACGGAGATCTTCCCATTTCGAGCCAGGAACAGCAAGGATGTGAAGACGGTGATGAGATCTTCCTTCCCGCCGTTCCAGATGTCCTCAAGCCGTATGGGGCCGGGGCCACACCGGAGGATGCGGTTCCAGATGTCCTCCACGTCCTTCTCTAGGTCGTCATTGTGGGCCTTGGTGTCGAACTTGTCCATCTTCGCCCGGTTCGCCGCACGCGCTCTTTCCCTGCGCTCGTTCATCTCCCGCTCCCGGTTGGCCTCCTCGAACGCATCTAGCAGTTCCACTAGCGTCACGGGTCGGAATCCCTTGTGCCTGACCACCTCGTCCAAGGTCACTTCCTCGGGCATGCATAGCCTTACGACGGGCCCTTCGTCCTCCATGTCGAGGAAGTCAGGGTCCCAGCATTCCAACGCGTCCTCCTCCCTTCGTTCTGAGCGCTGCAGAACGCCCTCGCTCTGCATGCGAAGGATGGACCATGCCATTAACATGAGGCGGCCGGCGATGACGAAGTTCACGTCCTCTCCCTTGACCTTATCGGCATAGAGGCGAGCGAACTTCATGAGGTCGATGTCCCAGGGGTCGAGATCGTTGTTCAGGACCAGTTCGAAGACCGTCTCCAGGGACCGGTCCAGGGGATCCTTGGGGGCGATGCGGCCTTCATTATCCTCCAGGACCGACAGGTAATGGTCGATCTTGACCGCTTTGTCGTCCTCGTCGATCATGGCCTTGTGGAACATGAGGTGCTCCAGCACCCTCTCCGCCCCTGCGCATCCCATCATTGTGCTCCTTCCTCCATCTTCTCATCCGGTATGTTGAACTCGGCCTGGAAGTCCTTTATGTCAGATATGTTCGGACGGATGATCACATGGCTTATGCCTCCGTCCTGCTTGGTGACGCCGATGATGTGATCGGCCTTTGTGAGCGTGATCTTCCTCAGGGAGATCTGAACGAACTGTGCGGTCTTGGAGGCTTTTTGGACCCTCCGCGCCACCATGTCAGCGTTGATCCCGTCCAGGAACATGTCCACCTCATCGAGAAGGTAGAACGGGGACGGTTGATATTCCTGCAAGGCGAAGATGAATGCGAGTGCGGCAAGGGACTTCTCCCCTCCGCTCAGCGCCTCCAGCCTCAGCGTCTTCCCCTGGCGAGGCTTGACCCTCATGATCAGCCCGCCCTCGAACGGCTGCTCCGGATTCTCCAGTATCAGCTCGGCCTCGCCCCCCTGCGACAGTTCGGCATAGCAGCGTCGGAAGTTCTCGTTGACCGCCTCATAGACCTGGAACAACGACACTTTCTTCTTCTCGTTCAGGTCAGACTCGAGGCGGATGAGGTCCCTCCGCTGCGCCTCCAGGCGCTGGGTCTCCTCATTGAGGTCGGCATGGCGCTTCTTCTTTTCCTCATAGTCATCGACCGCGCGGAGGTTGACGGCCCCCATGTTGTCGATGGCTCCCTCCAGCTGCCGAATCGTATCCCTGAGCGCATCATATGACGGTACGGGCCCCGTCACTTCCACGTTATATTGCTTCAGCTCTTCGGTGAGTTCGCGGATCTTGTCCTGACACTGTCCGATGCGGGTGCGCAGCCCTACGATGATGTCAGTGGTGGTCTCCACCTTGTTCTGCAGGCGATCCCGCTCCCCCTCCAGTTCGGTCTTCTCACGGAAGAGCGCTTCCTTCCGTTCGCGAAGCTTGTTTATCTCCTCCCCCATCGATCCTTCGATGCGGCGCAGTGCGGCAAGCTCAGTCCTGGCCTTGGCACCCTCTTCGCCAATGCTGCGGGATTCCGAACGAAGCTTCTCCGCCTTCTCGGCAAGCTGGACCTCTTCCGCGTTCAGGGCCGCCACCCGCTCCCGCGTCATCTGCAGCCTGGCGTCCAGCGTCTGCACGGACGTTCGCAGCTCTGCGGCGACGCCTGTCAACGAGACGACGTCGGACTGCAATTGCTTGAGACGGATGGACATCTCGGCGGGGGCCAACTGCTCCAACCTGGCGCGACTGGTCTCCCTCTTGGACCTGATGTCGTTCAGACACTTCTCGCCGCTTGCCAGGCGGGCATCCAGCTCCGTTATGGACCTCGTCACGGCCTGCATCTCGCTGGCCTTGTCGGCGCGCTCCGTCTTGAGCTTGTCAAGCTTCATGCGCAGTTCCTGGCGGCGGGACTCCAAGGCCTTGAGGGTCACATCGGAGGCCCCGCCTGCCCCCGACAGTTCACGTATGCGGTCTTGCAGTGCGGCCATGTCCTTCCGGACCTGTGCGATCTCGGCTTCCAACCGCTCTGCCGCCAGGACGGCCTGGTTCAGCTTGGCGGCTATCTCCTCCAGCTTTCCCCTGGATGGAGCGCCGAAGCGGAGGCTGGATGCATCCGTCTTGCCGCCTATCATGGCACCTGAGGCTTCCAGCAGTTCGCCTCCCATGGTGACCAGGCGGACCCCTCCCATCAGTTTGCGAGCGTGGTCCAGGGTGTCCACCACCACGGTGTCGCCGAACACGTACCAGAACGCAGCCCGGTAGCGCTCGTAGAACCTCACCAGGTCGATGGCGAAACCTACGGCTTCCTTCGCTGCCAGGATGGCCTTTCCCCGAGGGCGCCCGTCCAGCATCTTATTGAGCGGTAGGAATGTGGCCCGTCCAAGATCATGCCTCTTGAGATACTGGATGCACTCGGCGGCCACCCCGTCGTCCTCCACCACGATGGCCTGCATCCTGCCTCCGGCGGCGATGTTTATGGCGGTGCTGTACTTATCGTCGACCTCCGCCAGTTCGGCGATCGTTCCGTGAATCCCTCGGATCGCGAGGGAGTCACGAGCCTCCAGTATGCCCCGGACTGCACGATTGTACCCTCGCGCGATGTCGCCGGCCGCCTCTTCCTCCGCCTTGAGGCGGGACTGTTCCCTGCCCAGTGAACGTATCGCCTGCTCCAGCTCCTCCATCTCTCGGGTCATCCGGGCTTCCGCGTTCCTCTGCTGGATGAATCTCTCCTGTAGCTCCTTGAGCTCCCTGGAGGAGTCTTGGCCGGACCTCTTCAGCTCTTTGATCTGTTCGTCGGCGTCCAGCACCTCCACGTCCAAACTTTCCATGTTCCGGTCGAACTCTGCCAGTTCGTCCGCCAGCCTGTCACGCCGTCCTTCCAGGCGCTCCTTCTCCATCCTCAGGCGGTTCAGCTCATCGTCCTTCTGGCGGACCTCCCTGTCCAGGGAAGCGAGCTCCTTCTCCAGTGTGGCAAGTTCCGCGTCGCAGTCGCTGAGCTCGGCCTGTATGGCCGCCAGCTCCTTGTTCCTGGACTCAAGCTGGCCATCGACCTCCTTGAGTCGAAGGGATGCCTCCTCACGCTCCTTCGCCATTTCG
The DNA here is from genome assembly GCA_001512965.1 of Methanomicrobia archaeon DTU008. Classification (GTDB taxonomy): domain Archaea; phylum Thermoplasmatota; class Thermoplasmata; order Methanomassiliicoccales; family Methanomassiliicoccaceae; genus DTU008. The sequence goes on along the minus strand of LFRW01000001.1, from coordinate 9,694 downwards.
TCCAGGGACCGCAGCATATCCTCCCGCTCGGCCGCCTTGATGGCGCGTTCCTCATCGGCCTCCTCTGCGGACTGCATGGCTTGGGCCGCGCGATCCTCTGCCTTGGCCACCTTGATCCGCAGTTCGTCGATCTTCTCCCTGAGCTCCTGGAACTCCCGTCCTCCCTTCTCCCGCAGCTCCTTCTCCGTCTCCATCATACGGACATCGAGGTCCCTGATGCGGTCGGCGACCTCGAGACGCTGGTCCTTGAGTTGCTGGATGGTGTGCTCATAGGTCTCGATCTGCTTATGTAAGGCTGCGGCCTCCGCTTCGTAGCTCTCCCTGCGACGATAGGCCAGTTGAGCCCGCGAAAGCGTCAGCTTCTCCTTCATTCGGAGGTAGGTGAGGGCGACCTCCTTCTCTTGCTCCAACTGACCTATCTGCCGCTCCAGCTCGGCCAATATGATCGAGATCCGCTCGATGTTGGCGTCGACCTCGTCCCGCTCGGCGCGAGCCTTGGAGATCTCCTCGTCGAACTTTGAGATTCCAGATATGTCGTCGAAGATGCGACGCCTCTCCAGGTTGGACATGGTGGTGATCCGGGTGATGTCGCCCTGCTGGACGAAATTGTAGCCGTCCGCACTGATGCGTGCGTTGCTGAGAAGGACATCGAACTCCCCAAGGGAGGAACGCCTGTCATTGACGTAGAACGTGGATGTGTAGCTCTCACGGTCCTGGGACATCTTTATGACGCGGGTCAGGCGGACCATGTCCTCGTCGATGGGGATCGTTCGATCCTGGTTATCGAACACCAGGGATACCTTGCAGTAGCTGGCCGGTGAACGGTCCTTGCCGCCGTTGAAGATGAGGTCGGACAGTTTCCCGGCCCGTATGGCCCTTGAACTCTTCGGCCCCAGAACGAAAAGGATGGCGTCAGATATGTTCGATTTCCCGGAACCGTTGGGACCTGTCACAGCGGTGTAACCTTCAAGTAAGGGCACCGTCAACTTCTTCCCGAACGATTTGAAGTTCTCCAGCTCTATCTGCCTGAGATACATCTGACCCCCGAATACGAAGGGGGCGAAAACGGGCCCTAGACGCGCTATGCCCTTTGTCGCATCCCATCTTAACAGTCCGACGCATGTCGGACGGGAGAATGAAATGTGGAGGGGGATATATAATAATTATTGCGCGCGCGCGATGGAACAATATCAATGGGAGTGCGGATGGCGATCATCCAGCGGGGATTGCGCCCTGCTTGCCGTCGTCACCGAGGTATACCGCAATGATGGCGGAAAAGGATTAAGTCGAGCCATGAGGAAAACGTGGGTCCATGACGTCCGTAGGGGCGAAAGCCATGAAAGGTGACGTAGCGGACGAGGTTTCAGCCGTCATCCCCACATGGAATTCCGCCACCAGGCTGGAGAGGTCGCTGGAGGGCATCGAGAGGAATCTCAGGCCGCGCCGCATCATCGTGGTCGATCGCATGTCGGAAGATGATACGGTCGACATCGCCCAACGCCATGGAGCGACGGTGCTGACAGACACACGTTCGCTGGGCTCCGCAAGGATGAAGGGGATCGAGGAAAGCTCGACGGAATGGGTGGCCTTCGTGGATGACGACATCCTACTTCCAGACGGTTTCATCGATGAGATCATGGGGAAGGTCGACCGGGACGTCGGGGCCATACAGGGTGCGGTGCGCTCGGTCCACGAGCCGTACCGGGACATGCTGACGGACAGTTACGAGAGGAAGTTTGGCGACAGGTCTACATTCGATCTTAAGCCAGGAGACAGGGGGTTGACCTCTGCCACCTTGATAAGGCGCTCCCTCATCAAGGGTCTGGAACTGGCGGACATGGACACCTGGGAGGATTGGCTCATCACGCAAAGGATCCTTGAATCCGGCTACCGCTGGGTGGTATCAAAGCCGTTCGTGGACCATTTCCATCCGAGGGAGGACCTTGCCCGCAAGGGAGGCTGGAACGCTGCCGGGATCCTTAACCTTGGCCGCACTGGGCGCATGCCCGTGCCGAAAGCCCTGAAGTGGTACCTCGACACCTTGCTCGAGGCGCCGGGGAACGCCTTCCGCCTCTCGATACGCTACAGGGACCCCCGCCAGTTCTTGTTCCACATGCGGCTCATGGCACACATAATAATGGCGCCGCGGCATCTGCTCGGCTCCGTGCCCCGCCGCCCACAGGCCCATCTATCGTGACCTCAGCAAAGCGTCGCGATAACCGTCCAGGAGACGGCGCTTCATGTTGTCCCAGTTGTATTCCCGCTCGACGGCCGCCCTACCGGCCCTCCCCATCTCCCTCCGCAGTCCAGGTTCGCGCAGCTTCTCTATGGCGCTCCGGTAGCTCTCCTCGCTCCAGTCGATCACCAGGCCGCACTTCTCACGGGCTACAAGGTCACCGCTCGTGGTACCACCCGTGGTGAGGACGGGGACGCCCACGGCCATGGCCTCATATATCTTGGTCGGGGAATTGCCCACATAGTTCTGATTGGACGGGTCGAGGAGGCACAGCACCACGTCGCTTGAGGCCATCCTCATGAGCATGTCGTGGTGCCGCAGGACCCCCAGGAACCGTACCTTGCTTCCATCCGACCGTTTGCGGACGTCCTCCTCCAGGCGCCCCCAACCTGCCACCTCGTACACGCAGCCATCGATGTCGCGGGTGGCGTCGATGCTTTCCAGAATGTACCGCATGGGCTCCAGCGTACCGACGTACAACAGGCGAAGCCGCCGATCCTTGAACTCGGGCTCTGGAACGTCGGAAGGGACGTTGATGCAGTTCTCGACGAGAACCACGCCATTCCGCGCGTTCGGCCTCATGTGCGCGGCGTGCACCTCGCTTACCGTGATGACCAGGTCCGCACGCCTGGTGAGGATCCCCTCCATCCACAGAACAAGCCTTGGTACGATATGAGGCGCATCGATGGAGATCATCTGAGCATAGTTCTCATGGGCGTCGAACACCAGAGGGATGCGCTTCATCCATGACACCATGAAGCCGAGCGGGAGGGTGTCGAAGTCATGGCTGTGAACGATGTCGTCCTCACGGCGGAGCGCCATGATGAGTCCGCGAAGGAAGAACAGAGGGTAATTGATGAGGAAATGAAGCATGGAACCGGCCCAGCCGGTCCTGATGCGCATTATGTGCGCTCCCCGATGCTCCTCGCGATCTGGGAACGCGTTCTCCCTGTCCCATGCCAGAACGGTGACGTCGTAGCCATCCTTCACCAGGGCCTCCGCCTCCTTGGCCACGCGCGGATCGGGGCGGAAGCCGTTGGTGACAAGCATCAGGACGCTCGCGCCCATCTCATTGCCCCTGGGGCACCTCTATGGAACGTCCCTCGGCCAGGGAGCGCTTTGCCGCCTCGATCATCTCCACCGTGCGTACGCCGATGGCGCCAGAGTTCCTCGTTTCCGTCAGGGGATCGCCGATGGAGCGGAGGAAGTGGACCAGTTCCGTCTGAATGGTGTTGTTGCGCTCCACTCCAAGCCGGTAGGTGTATCCCGATTCATAGATCGTCACCTCTTGCGACACCGCATCGATGAGGGCGGAGCGGTTCTCTCCCACTATCTCCACCTGTCTAACCTTCCTTGGCGTCAGCCAGGATAGCGTCGCATGTGCTATGACGCCGTCAGGCATCTGCGCGCTGATGAACGCGGTCTCCTCCATGCTCTTCCTCCGATAGGCAGCCCCGGTGCACGATATCTTGCATGGCCAGTCATCGAAGATGAAGTTGGTGATGTCGAAGGTATGAGGGGCCAGATCGACGATCACGTCGCGGTCTGGATAGGAAGGCTCCAGGTTCATCCACATGAGGTTCATGAAGAACGTCCGTCCAAAGAAGTTGGAGCGTAGCAGTCTCCGCACTTCGTTCATGGCATTGTTGAATCGATAGATGTGTCCGACCGATAGCGTCAGGTTCATCTCCTCTGCGAGGTCCACCAGCTCCTTCCCCTCTCGTGAGGTGAGGGCTATGGGTTTCTCCACCAGCACATGCTTCCCCGCCTCCAGAGCATCTCGGGTGGCCTGATAGTGCAACGAATTGGGAAGAGCGATGTTCACCGCCGTGATCGATGGGTCTTCAAGAGCCTCGCGGTAGTCATGGAACAGGTTCTCGACCCCGTACCTGTCCCGGCAGAAGTCCAAGTTCTTGTCCACCTTGTCGGAGACAGCCCTAACGTTGACGCCAGGGATATTGTGGTATTCGTCAACGATCTTTTTCCCCCAATATCCTACACCTAGAACGGCCACGTTGAAGTGTCTCATCACCTGCCCCCATAATGCTCGACGATGAGTCGACACACCTCATCGACCTGCTCGTCCGTCATCTCCGGGAACATCGGCAGCGAGAGAGCGGTCCTGGACAGACGCTCGCTTTCCGGATAGCTGCCTGGCGCGAAGCCGAACGCGTCGCGGTACGCCGGTTGTAGATGTATCGGTATCGGGTAATGCGTCGCCGTATCCACGCCGTTCTCGTTCAGATGCTTCGCCAGCGAGTCTCGATCATCGCATTGGATCACGAAGAGATGGAAGACCGGAGTGACATCCTTCGAACCGAGGGGCGGCAGCCTGATCGCTTCGATGTCCTTCAGCTTCTCCGCGTACCGTCTCGCTATCTCGCGTCTACGGTCGTTCCATTCGTCCAGATGTCTCAGTTGAACACGTCCGATGGCGGCGTTGGCGGTGTTCAATCTCGAGGTGAAGCCGAAGACGTCGTGCTCGTACCGCGACACTCGACCGCAGTCCCTGAGCTTTCTTAGATCGCGTGCGAGACGATCGTCGTTCGTCGTGATCATCCCGCCATCACCGCCGACGGTCATGTTCTTCGTCGGGTAGAACGAGAAACAGCCGACGTCGCCGATCGAACCGACCTTCCTTCCCTTGTACATCGCTCCATGCGCCTGGCAGGCGTCCTCTATGATCTTGACGTTCGGTGCCGCTTCAGCTATAGCGTCCATGTCGGCCGGATGCCCGTACAGATGCACGGGCATCACCGCGGCCGTCTCCCTTCTCGTTCTGATCTCCTTCGGGTCGATGTTGCCGTTCGACAGGACGTCGGCGAACACCGGCGTGCCGCCAGCGTGAACGATCGAGTTCGCCGTCGCTATGAACGAGAACGTGCTCGTGACGACCTCTCTCGCTCTGACGTTCAGAGCGATCGACGAGAGTATCAGAGCGTCGGTGCCCGACGAGACGGATATGGCGTGATCGACGCCTACGTACCGGGCGAACTCCTCCTCGAACTTGAAGACGCTCTCCCCCATGACGAGACGCTCGTTCGCCAACGCGTTCGAGGCGGCCTCGATCATCTCCTCGGTCATGACGGGGCGCGATACCGGTATGCGTGACATGTCACCCTCTCCTTATCGGTCTCGCGGGGTTTCCTACCACGGTCGCTCCGTCGGGAACGTCACGCGTGACCACGGAGCCCGCTCCGACCATTGCGCCCTCTCCGATGGTAACGCCACAGACGATGACCGAACCGGCCCCGATGGATGCCCCATCCTTCACAACGGTCGGAGTGATCTCCCAGTCGCCCACCGCCCGAGGATGGAGGTCGTTTGTGAAACAGACGTGCGGACCGATGAACACTTCGTTGCCGATCGTGACGCCCGTCGGGATGAACGCGAACGCTTCGACCTTGCACCGGTCGCCTATTGCCACCCCCCTCTGCACCTCTACATAGGCAGCGATCTTGCAGTCCCTTCCTATCTTGCAGCCATAGAGATTGACGAAGTCCCTGATGATGGTGCCTTCGCCGATATCGCAATCTTTAATGGAATAATGGGTGGCCAATATCTTCATCACATGCTATGAAGCTGTTCTTCGGGCATAAGGGTTTGCACATTCAGGCCTCTGGCTGCAGCTCCGTCGACGCATCCTCTTCGAGTCTGAGAGAACTCCGATCGAACATCTAATCTTTTTTTATATCAACCGCTCTTATCTATTCAGATGCTCATCAGTGTGGTCCTGAACGTAAAGAACGAGGAGAGGTACATCGCTGACCTTCTAGACTCCTTGGTCATACAAGAGGGGCCGATAGAGATCATCGTGGTTGATGCTGGCTCAAAGGATCGAACGCGAGAGATCGTCCAGAGATACATTGACAGATATCCGTTCATTCAACTACATATCAAGCCCGGGCGGAGGGGGGAGAGCACCAATTATGGAATATCCAAGGCCAAAGGTGAGATCGTCGCATTCACTGGAGGCGACGATCTGGCCAATCCGAACTGGCTGAGGGAGATGAGGAAGAGCTTTCGGGCCGGCGCCGACATAGTGGCAGGCCGCTCCATCATGATCGGACTGAGGGCATGGGAGGAACTGGACCGTGTGGAGCTGCAGCATAAGGGCTTCGACGTCTCATACCCCTCGGCCAACGAAGCGTTCCGTCGCGAGGTCATCGAGAAGGTGGGCGGTTTCGACAACTGGTTCATCACCGCCGAGGACATCGACCTGAACTATCGCGCTGTAGATGCCGGATATAGGATAGTCTACAATCCTGACGCGATCGTATATCGAAGAACCAAGTCCACAGTATACGGATTTTACAGACAGGCCTTCTGGAACGGCGCTGGGAGGAAGCAACTTACCATGAAGCATGGCAACCTCTGGGGCAAATACGATCCGATCAAGATGTTCCGGCAGAAGATGAGCTTCTGGGCCCTCACCAGGCTGGCGGTGGCGCTCCTCGGCTACATAGGGTACAAGTTGGCCAAGGACTCTAGAAGAGAAAGGCAGGATGCCACGAACAGATAGGTAGCCATAATAGGGGCGAGATTTAATCAAGTAGTGCTGGATGTACTGATGGTCCTTTTGAAGCTGAGCGTCGTCATACCCACCCTCGATGAGGAGGATTGCATAGGCCAGGTGATGGACGAACTGTCCGCCGCCCTTTCCGGCAAGGTAGAGTTCGAGATCATCGTGGTGGACGGCATGTCCAAGGACCGCACCCGTGAGATCGCGGAGGCAAAGGGCGCTGTGGTCATCGAGGAGCCTCGTCGAGGTTATGGCCGCGCATACAAGACCGGCTTCTCAAAGGCCCGTGGGGAGATCATCGCAACCATGGACGGTGATTGCACCTATCCTGCGGAATATATCCTCCCCCTCGTGGAGATGCTCGAAGAGGAGGACCTCGAGTTCATCAGCACCGATAGGTTCGGCCATATGGAGGAAGGGGCGATGAGCGCGATGCATAAGATCGGAAACCTGGCGCTCTCGTTCACCACTCGATTGTTGTTCGGCCGAATCATTCGTGACTCCCAGAGCGGCATGTGGGTGTTCCGCCGTGAAGTCCTGTCGAAGATAAGGCTGGAGAGCGATGGCATGCCCTTCTCCGAAGAGATCAAGATAGAAGCGTTCCGCAAGCTACGCTCCAAGGAGGTCATGATACGCTACCGCCGCCGCGTGGGGGAGGTCAAGCTATCATCCTGGCGGGACGGGTGGGACAACTTCAGATTCCTTTGGAGGAAGCGCTTCCGCGGCCCTCGAGATAGGTCCTTGCGATCCTGATGGTCTGCCTCAGGGCATCCTTGACCTTGGAATTGTAGAACGACGCCGCCGGATGATAGGTGACCACGATATCGATCTCCCTTCCGCGTATGGTGACCTTCGCTACCTTGTTCAGCTCCTCGGACAGTCTCACCTCTCGACGAAGCAGGTCGCTGGCGGCGGTACGGCCAAGCGCAACGATCAATCGGCGGTCCTGAAGCTCCTCTTCCAGGTTGGGGAGGCATGCCGCCATCTCTTCCCTTGTAGGCACGCGGTTGCCGGGCGGGCGACACTTCACGGTATTGGTGATGAAGATGGATGAGCGGGGAACGCCTTCCTCTTCCAGAAGGCTGTCCAGAACCTTGCCCGAACGGCCCTGGAACGGGCGTCCCGTCTCGTCCTCCTTCTTCCCTGGGGCCTCCCCTACGAACGCCACGGGCGACAGCGGGTCGCCATCGGGACATACCACGTTCTGACGTTCCCTGCAGAGGCCGCAGGCCCTGCAGTTCATCAGGTCTCTCACTTCAGCAGCTCCTCGGCCGTCACGAGGGAGCGCAGTCCCACTCCGATGTCGGCCAAACGCTCCATCCCTCCCCCCTGGCGGTCGACCACGCACACCGTCATGGACACTTCCCCTCCAGCCTCGCGCACGGTATCGATGGCTTCTGCGACGGAGCCTGCGGAGGTGATGACGTCCTCCACCATCAGCACCCTCTCGCCCTTCTGGAGCGTGCCCTCGATGAGCTTTCCGGTGCCATGGTCCTTCTTCTCCTTGCGTATCATGATGTACGGCACCTTGGTCCGCAGGGACAGCGCCACCGCCAGAGGTATGGAACCCAGGACCACGCCGGCTATACGGTCGAACTTCAGCCCTTCCATGTGGATCAGGCGGGCCATCTCGTCGGCGATCGCCTCCAGCACGTAGGGGTCCGTGCTGGCCTTCTTGATATCGATGTAATATGGGCTCCTCTTGCCCGATGCGAGGGTGAAATCGCCATACGCCAACGCCCCGCAGTCGATCAGGGCCTTCTTTATCCTTGCAACCAAATTACCACGGCTCCTTCTTAGTGCCCATCTTGAATCCGATTATGTTGACCAACCTATGGAGCACTGGGACGAAGATCAGCAGAACCACCAGGCCCACTATGGCCTCTCCCTCGAGATATGTGGAGATCACCCATGAGGGATATGCCAGATAGGTCAGCAGGAAAGCCCCGGCAACGAAGTCGTACTGGTCCAGCCCCGGGGCCTTCTGACCGCGGGCCATGCCCAATCGGCGCTTGATGAACGCTCCGGCCATGTCACCCAGCAGAGATCCGATGGCCAGGCACGCTATGACGCCCACGTTCTGCGGGAACTGTCCATAACCAAGGCCATCGTCCGAGCCGGCAAGGTATGCTATGGCCAGCATCAGAAGGCCGATGAAGATCCCAGAACCGATGCCGCCGAACAGCCCCCGCCAGGTCTTTCCATCTCCCAGCAGCCTCTTGCCCCGCCAAGTGCGGTTGAAATCGACCGGCGTGCCGCCTCCGAACAGCGCCGCGGCGGAGTTGGGGATCAGCGCGGGGAGGAATAGCACCAGGCCCATGAGGGCAGCTGTCAGGATGTCCATGGGGGAGGCAAATCTGCTAACCACTAAATTATGGTTGCCGACGAAGAGCTCGGTGGCGACAGCGTTAAGGTACTGCCGGCTCGTCTAGGGGACATGATCGTCACCGAGGTGTCCGCCGCCCCCGTAAGGCCCAATCCGCATGGAGTGGAGTCCAAGACCATATACGACTGCGAACAAGGACAGATCGTCCATCTGACCATCCGACCAGGGCAGGGGCTGAAGAAACACATCACGCCAGTGGACGTAGCGTTCTACGTGGTGGAGGGGGAGTGTGAGGTAGAAATAGGGGAAGAAAAGGAACGTGTGGGGCCGGACACGCTGGTGGAGAGCCCGGCCGGGATCCCCCACACGCTTAGAAACCCTGGCGCATCGCAGCTGCGGGTGCTGGTGATGAAGCTTCCGCGGCCAGTCGAGAAGAGCGTCCTCCTCTGACGCCGCCATCGCCCGTCAACGCTCCGGGAGCGGTCCGCATGAGCACGACCTCCTCGACCTTGCGACCGCCCGTGCGATAGGCGTCGATGCGCTTGACGGTATGGAGACCGCATCACTACCAGGGCGACGGGGCTACTCCGCCGCGGCGGTCGCCGTCTTG
>LFRW01000047.1:38001-38275 GCA_001512965.1 Methanomicrobia archaeon DTU008 | reverse complement strand
TGGGCGTCAGCAGGACGAAGAACCAGCCTGGAAAGAAATAAGGCGCCCGACAAGAAAGAACCGGTATGGTGTAGAACATGGGAGATCCGAAATTTCCGAGAAGGAGCTACGATACACCCTCTCACCCCTGGAGAGGGGAGCGTATCAAGGCTGAGACCGAGACCTGCAGGCTGTACGGCCTGAAGAACAAGCGCGAGCTCTGGAAGGCCCAGGCCATCCTGAGGAACTACAGGACGCAGTCCAAGAACCTCCAGGCGCGCGTCAGGCTGAACGA
>LFRW01000047.1:0-37984 GCA_001512965.1 Methanomicrobia archaeon DTU008 | reverse complement strand
GTCCTTGGTCTTTCCCAGGAGGCGATCCTGAACCGCCGGCTGCAGACGCTCGTGCAAAGGAAGGGGCTGGCCACCACTCTCAAGCAGGCCCGCCAGTTCATCGTTCATGGGCATGTGTCGATCGACGGGCGAAAGGTCACCATACCTGGTTATCTGGTCAAGAGGAGCGAGGAGGACAAGATCACGTTCAACCCTCGCAGCCCCATTGCTAACGAACTGCACCCCTTGAGGAGCGCGCCCAAGCCCGCAGAGGCCCCGGCGGCTCCCCCGGCCCGCGAGGAGAAGTCCCCTAAGGTCGACAAGGTGGGCAAGGTCATCAAGAAGGTGGATGGCGACGTCGAGGAGGACGCCGACCTGCCTGATCTTCCGCAGGAGGAGTGAACATGGGAAAATGGGGAATCGCACACATATATGCCAGCTATAACAACATCATCATCACCTTGACGGACATCACCGGCGCGGAGACCATCACCAAGTCCACCGGCGGAATGGTGGTCAAGCAGGCCAAGGACGAGTCCTCCCCGTACGCCGCCATGAGGGCGGCCGAGAGGGTCGCCGACATCGCCCGCGAGAAGGGCATCGAGGGCCTGCACGTGAAGGTGCGCGCTCCCGGTGGAAACAAGGCCTCGTCGCCAGGTCCCGGAGCCCAGGCCGCCATCAGGGCATTGGCCAGGGCCGGAATGAAGATCGGGCGCATCGAGGACGTGACCCCCATACCGCACGACGGTACCAAGAAGAAGGGCGGAAGAAGGGGTCGCAGGGTATAAGGTGCATCTATGGACCTCAAGATCATCGATCTGTCTGAACGTCATGGGAAGTTCATCCTCTCCGGCGTCCGCCCGGACGTGGCCAACGCCCTGCGGAGATGCCTCATGACGAGCGTTCCCAAGATGGCCATCGAGACGGTGGAGTTCCACCTCGGTCCGATCATGGACGAGGATGGGAAGGAGTACGAGAGCGTCAGCCCGCTGTTCGACGAGATCGTCGCCCACCGCCTGGGCCTGGTCCCGATCCCGACCGACCTCGACCTGTACAATTACAAGGACGAGTGCGCATGCGAGGGAGAGGGATGCCCGTCCTGCACCATCGCGTACCTCCTCAACAAGAGGGGGCCCGGGGACGTGTATTCCGGAGACCTTGAGCCGCTCGGGGGCCAGGAGCTGAGGGTCAAGGACGACCTCATCCCCATAGTCAGGCTCGGGCCCGGACAGGCCATACTGGCCCACGCGTTCGCCGAGCTGGGCACCGCCAAGAAGCACATCAAGTGGCAGGTGACGTCCGGCACCAACTACCGCTACTATCCCACGGTCGACATCGACCTTGCCAAGTGCGAGGGGGACCTTGCATGCGTGGAGGCCTGCCCCCGCGACGTGCTAAAGGCCGTCGACGGCAAGCCGGCGGTCGACGACCTGGAGGCGTGCATCCTGTGCCGCTCGTGCGAGGAGGCATGCGAGATCGGCGCCATCAAGGTCAGCGGGGACGACAGCAAGTTCCTCTTCGAGTTCGAGACCGACGGTTCGCTCACCGCCAGGCAGACGCTGGAGAAGGCGTTGGAGATCCTGGAGAAGGATTTCGACAACTTCCGCGAGCAGGTCTCGGCCATGGAGATGGATTAGGCATAAACCCTTTCCGACACCTTCATTTTTCAATTTCATCTTTCATTCTTGCATCGTTCTTGAAGCGCTGAGCGTGAGGTTCACGAGAACGACGGATGCATCGCGCTATTGTTCCAGGCGCGATCTCACATGAAGTCGGAGAGCTTGCAGCGCTTGATCTTGTCCGATTCGAACAGCGAGTTTATCGACTCCTCGACTATGGCGATGCGCTGCTGGGTGTACGGATCGATATCGTACTTCTCCCCGATCTCCTTGCTGATCTCGAGATACTTCTTCACGCTCTTCTCGTGCACGGTGAGCGTCAGGTTGTTGCCGCAGTAGCACCGGCCGATCAGCGGTATGCGTCGATACTTGGCGCCGCATTTCGTGCATCGCAGCGATTGGGACGAGAACGATTTCAGATTGCCGATCATGTCGGGCAGGAAGTGCTTGGTGATGACGCGAGAGGCGACGTCGCGAGTGTCGACGGCGCGGATCTTGCGCGCCAGTTCAAGCTGGGCGTTCATCTTGTCCATCATGGTCTCGAGCGTCTTGTACGCCGATTCCGCCGGCCCCTCCGATATGTCCGAGGTCTCATGCGTGTATCCGAAGCCCTCGTACTGCAGCGCCGAGCCGATGCGCCTGGCGACCTGGTCCATCACGCCCTCCACCTCCCTGGGGTGGCGATACTCTAGCGTGGCGTCGTAGAACTCCAGGGGGTACGACCAGGCGACGTCGACGTTGTGAGCCTCCTTGTCGACCTCGTTCGGGTCCAACCTGGTGGTGAGGACGAGGGGCGCGTCCATGAGGCCGCCGCGGCGCTCGGGCAGGAAGGCGCGGCTGAAGTTCAGGAGGCCGTCGAGCAGGAGGATCACCGAGTCCTCGTCGCCGTCGCAGTTCCTCCTCTTGGCTGCATGGAAGAAGTGATGGCCATAGCATGCCGAGGCGCGCGTGAACCCTATGATGCGGCACAGGATGCCGCCTGACGTGTGAGGGGCTAGCCCGATGGTGAGATGCCCTATGAGGTCCTCCCTGGTCCGCGCGTTGTAGAACCGGGGGAGGCCGTAGAACCTCTCGAGGAGGTCGTCGGTGAAATTGGCGACCTTGACGAGATAGTCGCCGCAATCCTTCGAGATTATCAGGTCCTGAACGCGCAGCTCGCACACCTGCTCCGGGTCCGTGAGGTCTGCGCCGTGGACGTCCTTGAGATAGCCTATCTCGCGGGCCTTCTCCACGCTCAGCCCTATCTCCCTTGGCCGGAAGTGGGTGGTCGGCACGTCGGTCATGTCATATCGGATCGTGCCGTCCTTGAACACGAAGATCTCGTGGAGGGCGCGGAGGATCCCCTTCTCCAGGGCCTCGGGCGTCTTGTTCTTCGACATCATGCCCTGGACGCCCTTGATCTCCGGCGGGGACCCCTTCAGTCCGAGCCTTGACATGGCGGCCTCCATCATGCGGGCGAGGTCCACCTTCTGCTCGACCGGGCGGTTGGACGGGCGCGTGTGCCCGCCGCACTCGGGGCAGGAGCACATGAAGGTGTTCCTCCCGCATGCCGTGCACTGACGGATGCCCATCTCGGCCAACAACGGGCCGGACCCCATGGCGGTGGAGACCAGACGCTGCATCCCGCCCGCCGTTCCCAGCGGGAAGAGGGCATGGGGCGGGGGCTTCATCTTCCTCTCCTTGGCCTTCTCCGGCCGCCCCATCCTGGCCCCGATCCGCGCCGCCGCGCGGGCGCGCACCTCGATGCCCATGGCCGCCGACACCGCTCGAAGGGAAGGGGAGTTGTACCGGTCGCGGCCCTCCATGGCCTGGGCGCCGGGGTCCTGCAGCGGGGCCGCCTCCGTTATGGAACCGTCGTCGATGCGGAGGCCGAGGCCCTCGATGAGCGGCAGGGCGTAATGATCGATGCGGACGCGGCCCTTCTCCATGCGGTGGAGGGCGCCCAGCAGCTCGAGGGTGCGCTTCGCCCCCTTCTCCTTGGCCAGGGTCAGGTGGTCCCCTTCATACTTGCCGGTGTTGAGGACGTGCGTACGCAGCGCTTGCAGGTCCTCGAGGGGTATGTCGTACCAGAAGAGGTTGTACAGGGGATGGAGAGGAACGCCGAACTGCCGCGATATCTCCTTGGCGCGCTCCCATGACGGCCTCTCCCAGTCATCGGGGAGAGGGCCCTTCGACTCCAGCTCGACGCGATACCATTCCGGGCTGAACGCGCCGGGGACGAGGACGTGGTTGTTCTCCATGAACTCTCCATAGGGGAGGAGGACCTCCCCCAGGTCTATGATCTCGGCTATCGAGTCCTTCACCGCCTTCGCCTCGCGGACGGTGTTGGCCTGCACCAGGTCGCCGTTCTTCAGCAGGAGTATCGGGCCCTCGATCGTGTCGCACGGGGTGACCGCACCGGCCTTGCCGGGACGCTCGATCTTGATCTGCGTCCCTATCGCCAGGAAGTCGTCCAGCGCGACCATGGTGGCAGGGTTGATGGCCAGGGCGGCCAGCCCTGCCGTCCGGCCCCTCCCGTAGCGTAGACGTAGGCCTCCGGGGGTGGACGGGTGCCCTATGACGGGCCTGCCGGCCACCATGTCCTTGAGGTACTTGGAGTCCGGGCCGACCTTGCCGCCCTCCTCCTTCTCCCCGCCCTTGGCCTCATGCCTCTTCTTCCATTCCAGATATTCGTCGATGAACTCCCAGCCGTCGATGCCCAGCTTCTTGGTGTGCTTCTGGATCTTGGGGGCCTTGAGGGTCATGCCCTCCGATATGACGAGACACGCGCCCCCCCTTACCTTGTTGGTCTCGATGCGGGGCAGGTCGCGGAAGCCGGAGATCTCCTGGTCCTCGGTCCCTTCCCCGTCGATGCATACCGGGCAGTTGCGGACGATGATCTCTATCTCATCGTTGGTCGGCGAATACTGGAGGTGCTGGCACTGCTTGTACAGGGGTATCTCTTCCTTCAACCGCTGGACCTCGCCGTCGGTCGGGATGTACCTCCCGATGCCCAGCTCCCTGCGGACCACGTCGGCTATCAGGACGCTGAGCGCCTGGCCGGTGCCGCCCGCCGCCCTGATGGGGCCGGCGAAGCTGATGGCCAGGTATTCGGACCCGTCGCCGTTCTGGCCGACCTTGACGCCGGCGATGCCTTCCAGCGGGGCGACGAGGATGCCCTCGGTGAGAACGGCAAGGCCGACGCGGATGGCCCGGTCGATGGCCTCCTCGCGGGACTTGGACGGCCGGCTGGCCATCTCCTTGGCGACGAGAAGGGAGACCTCCTCACGGTTGTGGTCCTTGGACAGTTCCCTTATCCTCTCCGCCACCCCCTCGACGTGCCAGGGCTCGAGCAGCTTCTCGACGCGGGAGGCAAGGTCGTCGGCGCGAGGGATCTCCACGTAGGTCTCGGGGTCCAGACCCCTGGCCCTGGCCTTCCGGGCGATGGAGTAACATCTGTCCGTCTCCTCGGCCAGCATGTTGAAGTAGTCCTCCATGGCCTTGCTGCACACTACGTTGACCATATTTCGTCCCCTGCTCGATCCTCTTGATAGGTCAGGTCAAAGGTGGTGATAAATGTGACCGCTCCATGGTTGATGGAGCGAAATCTCGGCGCACGTCATCGGGGAAGCTCGTCCATCCTCTGCATGCGCTTCTCCTTCAACATCGCCTCGATCATCTCGACGAGCTCTTCCACCCCTTCCCCGGTGGAGGCGGATATGCGGGGCCTGTTGCCCGTGCCTCCCCATCCCAGGTCGACCTTGTTCTCCACCTCGATGAAGGGTATGTCGGGGAAGCTTGCGCGGATCGACTCCAGCAGCGCCTCCTGCCGCTCCATGGTGTAGCCGCACGTCTCGGAGGGGTCGAAGACGAACACGATGACGGTGGCGAGATACTTCAGCGCCAGGACCGCCTGCAGCTCGATGGCGTTCCTCTCCTCGAGCTCGCGGTCCAGCAGGCCGGGGGTGTCGACCACCTGGTACGTGCGCCATCCCCTGGTGAGGTGCCCTACCTGGATCCCCTTCGTGGTGAAGGGATAGGGCGCTATGGCGGGCTTGGCGGTGGATATCCCCTCGGTCAGCTGCGACTTGCCCACGTTGGGGTAGCCGGCGATGACGATGGTCGGGACATCTGGATCCACGGAAGGCAGCTGCTTGAGGGCGTCCCTGGCCTTCTGCGCGAAGAGCAGGTCCTTGTCGACCTGCTTGACCACCGACGAGAAGCGTCCGTAGAACTCCCTGGTGATCTTGGCCACGGCATCGATGGTGGGCGCCTTCTTGACCTTGTGCGTGTACATCCGCTGCAGGTGGGAGGTCTTCTCTGCGCCCCACTTGATGGACGCCAGCGCCTTCTTGAGGTCGTCCAGGCCTACCACGACGTCGACCAATTGGGAGAAGAACTCGTCCTCCTTCTCCATCCTGGGGAACGCGCGTACGTACTTCAGGAGGGTGGTGACGGTCATGTCGCCGATGCTGTTTATCTTGGCTATGTTGGTCTTCTTGACCGAGTCGAAGGGAGCCGCGCCTGGCACCTCCGCCCTGGACGCTCGCGCGAACGCCCTGTCGATCAATTCCTGGGAGGTCATGATGGTGGGTATCCTCCTCTTCCAATCGGTCATGTCTTGGCCATAACGGGAAGTAACTATTAATCTATCTCTTGACGATGGACGGGGGATGCCATACCGTCTGGAGTACCGCACCTGGCTCAGCAAGGGGGGCCGGCGGGTGCTGGGGGAGGAGGAGGCGGGCCTCCTGCGCTTAATGATGGGGGGATCGCTGTCGGTAGCGGCGAAGGCCGCGGGGATGAGCGTTCCCGATGCGAGAGAGATGATCGAGTCCGTCGGGAGGGCCTGCGGCGCCGATCTGGTCGTGTTCGAAGGTGACACGACGAGGCTGACGGCCGAGGGCGAGCGCCTGCTGATGGAGTTCGAGAGCCGGAGGAGAAGGATGGACGATCAGCTTAGGCATATGTACCGCAACCCCGTGTTCGGCGTCGACGGGATCGTGATCCAGGAGGGTAAGGTCCTCCTGGTGAGAAGGGGGAAGGAGCCGTTCCTAGGGAAGCACGCGCTGCCCGGAGGGTTCATGAACGTCGACGAGACGGCGGAGGAGGCGGTGGTGCGCGAGGTTGAGGAGGAGACGGGGCTCGTAACCGAGGTCCTCGATCTCGTCGGAGCGTATACCATGCCGGGGAGGGACCCGAGAGGTCACATCTGCACGCTCGCCTATCGCCTCGTGGTGAGAGGGGGGTCGCTGAGGGCAGGGGATGACGCCGCGGGCGCTGCCTTCTTCCCTCTCCGATCGCTACCGGACCTCGCCTTCGATCATCGCCGCATACTGGAGGATGCGATGCGCATGTACCGCCTTCCCCTGCCTGGGAGGACGCAATCTATTTCACTTATCGAAGATGTTCATTCAATATGATGCTTCAGGACGACCTCGACCACAAGATACTTCGTCTGCTTCAGCGCAATGGTAAGCTGACATACGAAGAGATCGGGGAGATGGTCGACCGGTCGCCGTCCACGATAAGAGATAGGATAAAGAAGCTTGAGGAGAACCGGACGATACTTGGCTACACGGCGATAATCGATCAGGAGAAGGTGGGCATCGGGGCCGACGCGTACATCGCGGCGGATATCGAGCCAGACAGGATACAGGAGGCTGTGGCCGCCCTGTATTCACTGGAGAACATATCCGAGATCCTTCGCGTGACCGGGGAGAGGCGCATCATGTTCCGGGCGCGGGCCTCGACGAACCAGGAGCTTGTCGACCTGATCGATAGGAAGATCCGGCCGCTCGGTTTCGAAAACATAGAGATAATAATGGTGCTGGAGCCAGTGATACGTTATCCAGGCCTGTGATCGGTCTCGTCGATCTGAACCTTATCGGCCTGCGGTTCCGCCGGCGTCGCGGTCATGGCGCGCAGCGACGAGGTCGATACCACCCAGAAGTTCCTTGTGAGCGCTCCGCCCTCGAGCACCAGCTGGTTGGAGCGGCGAAGAGATGCGAGCCACTCCTCACCCCAGTACCCGGCGCCGTACTGCGCAATGATGGTCGGACCGCCGGGGATCCGGGCGAGGGCAAGCAATGACCCGAACTTGGCGACCTGCGTCGACCATTCCCTGGAGGCCGCCGCCCAGTCCGCCTCCCACATGAGAACGAGGTGGCGGTATCCCTCATCGATTGAGCGGGAGATCTCGCCGGCGAGGAAATGGAGGAAGGCCTTCGGGTCGAAGCGCCCCGACGCGCACATGGTGGATCGAGAGGGGAGCACGATCAGCCTATTTTCCTCAATGGCCGCGTCCAAGATGGCATGGCGGAACACCTGCCTTTCCCACCGGTCGGTGAGGAACACCATCTGGTCACGCTCCCCCATCCAGCGCAGGAGATCCAGCAGCACTTTCGCTTGCTCTACGTCGGAACGATATATGTTGGCGATCTGGTCGCTCTTCCTCAGATCGTCGGTCCACCGCTTCAACCGCTCGCCATGTCCGTATGGGTCTAGAGGATTACATAGGTTAGCATCCGGTCATCGATTCGGGATGACATGCGCGGTGGCTGGATTCACGACCTTTCGTGACTGTTCCTTGCCGGCCGTGATCTCCTCCGCCCTTCTGTCCACCTCATCCCAGTTGACCACGTTCCAGAACGCCTCGTTGTACTTCGCCTTCTGGTTGCGATAGTCGAGATAGTACGCGTGCTCCCAGACGTCCAGGACCATTAGTATGCGAAATCCCGGGATGGAGTAGAGATGGTGGTCCTTCACCTGCATCAGCAGTGGCCGGCCGGTCTGGAGGCACATGACGAGGACCGCCCATCCGGACGACTCCACCGAGTTGGCGACCTCGGTGAACTCCTTCTTGAAGCGTTCGAACGATCCGAACTCCTTCTCCAGCAGGTCGGCGATCAGTCCGCCGGGCGTGCCGCCTCCCCCGCTGCCGGCAGGGGCCATGTTGGACCAGAACCGGGAGTGCAGGTAGTGGCCGCCCACGTTGAACGTCAATGCCTGGACGTCGCACTTCATCGGACCCATGCTTCCCTCCTCCCTCGCCTTGTCCATCTTCTCGAGGAGGGCGTTGGCCTGGTTGACGTACTTCCGGTGGTGCCCGTCGTGATGCACCTTCAGCAGCTGCTCCGATATGAACGGGGCGAGATCGCCGTATCCATACTTCAGCTCGGGCAACGAGTAGAATCCCTTCTCCGCCATGTTACACCTCGTCGTCTCCTCTGTTCTGCCGATATATGTTATTTCTCGCGCTGGAGCAAGGTGGGATGGAGAAAAGGGAAGGGGTTTCAGCGGTTTATGCGGCCTGGAGCAGCGCGTTGCTCAGAGCTGCTTGGTGCAGAGCCACCAGTCCAGGCAGCCGTCGCCCAGGGCCTTCTTGCGCTCCTTGGCGTCCTTCTCGTTCTTGGGCGGCGGGAGGATGACCTTGTCCTGGAAGAGGTCGTTCCGCGGCCAGCCCTCGGGCATCGAGACCTTGTTGGCATCGCTGGTCTGGAGCGCCTTCACCGCGCGGATGATCTCGTCCACGCTCCGCCCGATCTCCTGGGGGTAGTATATCATCAGGCGAAGGATGCCCTGGGGGTCGATCACGTACACTGACCGCACGGAGTTGCTTCCCTTGCCAGGATGGATCATCCCCAGCCTGACGGCCACGTCCCCCATGCCGTCGGCGATCACGGGGAAGGGGACCTCGACGTTCAACTTCTCGTTGATCCACTCCACCCATTTCAGGTGGGAGAACACCTGGTCCACCGAGTGGCCGACGAGGTCGACGCCCATCTCCTGGAACTGGTCCCAGCGCTTGGTGAACGCGTAGAACTCGGTAGTGCATACGGGGGTGAAATCGCCAGGGTGGCTGAACAGTACCCACCATTTCCCCTTCTTGTCACCGGGCAGCTTCATGGGTCCGTGGGTCGTCATCACTTCCATCTCCGGGAACGGGTCCCCGAGAAGCGGCATTCCGGTCCTTACGACTGTCTCTGTTGCCATTTCGTTCCTCCTATGGATTTGAATAAAGCATGTCAAATCCCTTAATCGTTTCCCCGGAAGGCATGCCCGGCGGACGCTGGACGTCGTTCGAACATCGTAACGCGCCTGCGGCGGCCAGATAACCTATTTACCCTGGCAGGCCGTACGCTCGTTCGACGGTGGGAGCGCATGGATGGGAGCGGGAAGAGGTACAGGTGGACGGTCCTTCTCATCGCCAGCATCGGTTCCGTGATGGGTCCCCTGGACTCCACCATCGTCAGCGTAACGCTGCCGACCATATCTCACGAGCTGGGGATGGACTATACGGTCTCGGTCTGGGTGCCCACCGCATATCTCGTCGTGACCGCCGCGCTGCTCCTGACCATGGGCCGCCTTTCCGACATGAGGGGGCGCAGGTCCATCTATATGGCGGGCTTCGGGGTGTTCGCGCTCGGCTCGCTCCTCTGCTCCCTTGCCCTGGATGGTCCGCAGCTGATCCTGTTCCGTGGGCTGCAGGGCGTGGGAGCGGCAGCCCTGATGGCCACCGCCCCCGCCCTCATCACCGACGCCTTTCCGCCGCAGGAGAGGGGGAAGGCGCTGGGCATCAACGCCATGTCGGTGTACATCGGCCTGTCCCTCGGGCCGCCGCTGGGGGCGTTCCTCACCGGCGAGCTGGGTTGGCGGTCCATATTCTGGGTCAACATCCCGATAGCCGCCGCGGTGATCGCGCTGGCATATTGGAAGATAGCGAGGCCGTCCAGGGTGGAGGACGAGGGGCGGTTCGACCTTGCCGGGGCGTCCTCGTTCGCAATCGCCCTGACCGCTTTCCTCCTCGCCCTGACCTTCGGGGAGTCCCGGGGATGGCTATCGGCCTTCACGCTCGGCCTTTTCCTCCTGTCGGCGGCCCTGTTCGTCGTGTTCATCGTGACGGAGCACCACCTCGGCAGATGCGCGATGTTCCAACTTGACCTCGTGACGAGGAATCGCCTGTTCGCCGCCAGCAACCTGTCGGCGCTGCTGAACTACACCTCCTACTTCGGAACGTCGTTCATACTGTCGTTCTATCTCCAACGCGTCCTGGAGATGAGCCTGTACGCCACGGGCCTGGTGCTGCTGTCCATGCCCGTGGTGATGAGCGTCCTGTCGCCGATCAGCGGGTGGATCTCCGACAAGGTGGGGTCGAGGGTCCTGGCCTCCACGGGTATGTTCCTCATGGCCGCCGGCCTGCTGCTCATGAGCACCCTCTCCGTCAGCTCGTCCGCCGCCGAGGTGGTCGCGTGGTTCGTCCTGATGGGCGTGGGGATGGGGCTGTTCGCATCCCCCAACACCAGCGCCATCATGGGATGCGTGGAGCGGGACCGCCTGGGCGTGGCGTCCGGCACGCTGTCCACGATGCGCACGGTGGGGCAGAGCATGAGCCTGGCCATCATGGGGGCGCTCATCGCCACGGCCACCTCGACCGAGCTGGTGTCAGCGTTGTTCATGGGTGCGCCCCTGCCGCCCGGCACCGCCAACGCCGATTTCGTGAACGGCATGGCGCTCGCCTTCCGCGCGTCGGCCCTGATCGCCGTGGCGGGCGGCGTCATCTCCCTCGCCAGGGGGAGGGCGGGCCGCCCCGACAGGTGCTGATGGCCACCGCAATCCTCTTATCCGCCGCCCCGTCTCTACCGGGCATGGCCAATCTCAACGTCGCTGTCATCGCTCCCAACGGTTATTCCAAGGACATCGGGAAGAAGGGGACGGCATCGGACATCACGCTGTACGATATCAAGCAAGGGTCGGACACCGTGACCCTGCTGGAACCGACCGGATATCCCGATCGCCTCGCCCCGCTGTTCTACTCCGCGTCCATGTCCGACCTCGCCCTGGTCGTGGTGGACGCCATCGATGCGACGCTGGGGGAGAGCATGGTGATGCTGCACAGCGCGGGAGTGGACAAGGGATACATCGTCCTGCGGAACTACATCGTGCCGGAGCAGCTGGCGCCGCTGGTGAAGGGGACGGTGCTGGAGGGCTACGAGCACATCGAGGACGATGCGATCGCGATAAGGGAAAGGCTGCTGGAGGATGCGAGGAGGTGGGGCCGGACGGCGGAGGATGTTCCCGGAGCGGTGCCGATCGACCACTTCTTCAACGTGAAAGGGGTCGGGACGGTCATACTGGGCATGGTCGCCAGGGGCGTGATAAGGAGGCACGACACCCTGACCGCCCTGCCCGGCGAGCACACCGCCCAGGTGCGTTCGATACAGAAGCATGACGATGATTTCGATATGGCCGCGGCAGGCGACCGCGTGGGCCTGGCGCTGAAGAACATCACCGTCGACGAGCTGGACCGCGGCATGGTGCTGAGCGCCGATCCCGACCTGAGGAAGGCGACCGAGCTGTCCGGCACCGCAGAGCTGGTGAAGTTCTGGAAGCACCCGCTGAAGGAGGGCATGGTGCTGCACGTGGGCCATTGGATGCAGTTCGTCCCCGCCCGGGTGACCTCGGTGGACGGCGAGGACGCGAGCAGGCCCAGCGTGACGTTGTCGCTGGACAGGCCGCTCGTCCATCCCCCGGGCTCCCGGGCGGTGCTGATGTACCTTGACGGCGGCAAGCTGCGGGTGGCCGGATGGCTGCCCCTCGAGTGACGCGGGCCCGCTGATTATATTCCATGGCTCCCATATCGGGTATGGTCATCGACATGGAATACGACGAGTACAAGGTGGACCTCAACGCCAGGTGCGTGTGCGGATGCATGGAGGGGGACCGCATCCATGACATCTACCGGTTTCCCAACGACTACGGGGCATCGGTCGTCTCCGCGCCGAAGGCCGACAAGGCGGCCCGCGGGACGTTCCGCGTGTACATCCTCCGGTATGAGACCCCGGCGCCGGAGCATTCCTACGAGATCGCCAGGGACACGCCGCTGACGGACGACTACCTGGTCTGCAAGGGCGAGGAGGAGGTCAGGGCCCTGCTCAAGAAGGTGTGGGACCTGCCGAAGGCGGACGGCGGCCATGGCCATGGGCAATGCCGGTGCCATTGAGCTTCCGTCGGACAACGATTTTATATCGACCGCGCCCAACCCACGTGGCCAGCATGCCAACTGGCAGAGAGGTGCGGTAGATGGCGATGAACATATTCGAGCACATCGAGAAGGAGCATCGAGAGGTGGAGGGCCTCCTGGAGCAACTGTCCTCCTCCTACGACCGATCGACGTATGACCGATTGAACCAATCCCTGCAGGCCCACATGAAGGCCGAGGAGGAGTCGCTCTACCCGGCGATGGAGGGCCAGGAGAGCGAGATGATCCAGCAGGCCCGCCGGGAGCACGATGAGGTAAGGCAGCTGCTGCAGCGGTTGAAGCAGGAGGGAGGCGCCCAGTCCGTCCTGTCCCAGCTCACCCAGGCCATAGAGGGACATGTCCAGAAGGAAGAGGGGGAGATGTTCTCCAGGGCCCGTGACATGTTCGACCAGGGGAGGATCGAACAGCTGTCGCAGCGGTTCGAGGAGGTCGACCAGCGCGTGATCCAGCAGATCAGGTAGACGAAACCCCTTTCCCCTTATTTCATTGCCGGAGCAGCACCTCGGCTATGCCGTATCCGGTCCGGCCCCTCCATGTGTATCGGGCAAGGTTCTCGTGCATGAGCGAGGTGGACCTGCCGTCGCGGCCGACGAACGGCAGCTGGACCGACCTCATGACCTCGGCGGCGACCTTGTGCCTGCCGCCCTCGCTGTCGACCAGTTCCATCTCCAGGGAGGCGGGCCAGCCCCGGGAGTCCAGGGACGTGGCCATGTCGGCGTGGACGAGGGGCACCGTTCGTCCGTCAAGGTGGATGAAGCCGGCCGACACCTCCCCCTCCTCGGTGAAGAGCTTGGTGACGTTGAGGGCGTTCTCCCCATCGAACTGGGCGGTGATCCAGTACCACATCCTGGGGGCGTTCCAGTCCCGGACGCCCCATGAATGGTCCCTCTCCCCCATGCCGTCGACCGCGATCCTCCGGCCATCGATCTCGATCGCACCGGAGACCTGTCCGAACTGCTCGAGGTGCTCGGAGGCGACCTGCCGTGCGATCCGTTCGCCCTCCGCGCCGACGCTGCGGCGATAGTCATAGGTCGGGATGAGACAATCGAAGGTCAGGTCCATGGCCACCATGCTGACCTCCACCGCCCCCATGCGGGCCATCGGCCCCCGGTAGCTCAGCCGCCACCGGCTCTCCGGTTCGACCATGGTGAACTCGAGCCCCTTGACGGAGAGGGAGCTATCTCCCACTGGCTCGACGCCCCGCGTTCCCACGGCGCTGCCGTCGGGCAGCATGAGGAAGAAGAACATGGAGCGTTCGTCCACGTTCGGCTTGATGCCTATCCTCATGAAGCCGCAGATGTCGCTCCGGGCGTCGTAGAAGTTGAAGTAGAAGCTCTCGTTCCATTCCCTTTCCGTGCCCGGCCGATGAAGAGTGTCGTAGTTCAATGTCAAGCCTCCACGATGTAGATGGTCCCGTCGTTCCCGTCAAGGATGACCGATTGTCCCGTGCGGAAGATGGCGGTGGCGTCCTTCACGGCCGTCACCGCAGGTATGCCGTACTCCCGGGACACCACCGCGCCATGGGAGAGTATCCCGCCGGTCTCGGTGATAAGTCCGCCAAGCTTGGGGAATATGGCCGTCCAGCCCGGGTCGGTGTTGGAGGTCACCATGATCTCGCCCTCCTTTATCCGGGGGAGGTCCTCGATGCGGTCGACGACCCTTACGGTCCCGGTGACAACTCCCGGGCTGGCCGAGGTGCCGGTGATGCGAGCGACGTCCTTTCCATGGACCGCCGTATCGTCGAACTCCACGCCGCCACGGAGGAACTTGGGCGGCAGGACGTCGCGGTATCGGTCGAACTCCGCCCTCCTCTCGCCCACCTGGGCCCTCACATCGCGAGGGGCGGCGATGAGCTCGAAGACCTCCTCCTTGCCCAGGAAGAACACGTCCTCCGGCGATGCCAGCACTCCCCTGGCGGCCAGCCGCCGCCCGTACTCGAGGAACACCCGCCGCCACCGCAGTATCATGTGGTCCAGGTAGAAGCGCTGGTTCTCCCGGAATCCCAGGTAGGTCTGGGCATAGTGGAGCACGGTACGGAACAGGACCTTCTTGAGGATCCCCAGGCGCAGCCGGCCGATCTTCTCCAGGACCTCCTTCTCCGTCTCCTTCCTCTCGCGGACCTTCTTCCTCTCCTGCTTCTCGAGGTCTCCTAGTTCGGAGTCGAGCAGTGCCTTGACCACGTCTATCACCAGGGCGGGGTCGTCCGCCCATCGGGGGAAGTAGAACTCACGGGTGTGGGAGCGGTGGCCATACTTCTCGAGGAAGGCGCCCAGGTCGGCCTTGAAGCCTGCCAGGGACGGGTCGGAGTCCAGCATCGCGAGCACCTCGCGGGAGGTGCGGGACGCCAACGTCGCCCTGGCCGCTTCATCCCTTCGCGCCGCCTGGGCCAGCTTGGCCAGCTCGATGTTGGTCCGTATGGTCTTGTTGTCATCGAGGCCGGAGATGAGCTTGGAGTAGTAGGTCCCGGAGCGGTCGTCCAGCCAGTTCTGCAGCCATGTCTTGACCATGAGGTTGGTGCCGATGCTGTGGGTGACCATGCCGTAGCGGATGAGGCGGTAGTGCTTCAGGCCCGCCTGGATGAGCTCCTCGTACTCCTCGCCCAGCGCCTCGTCCGAGAGCGAGGTCAGGTCGATCGCGTCGAAGCGTTCCATCTTCTTCGTGAACTCGGCCGCCCATCGGCGGTAGGCCTTGTCGGTCCGGAAGATCATGCCGTCCGGGTCCAGCAGGGCGATGCGAACCTCCGCCCATAGTCTCCGGGCGATCCTCGTGTCTGCCTGGGCGATGCGGGCCTGGTCCTTCTGGGGGAAGTAGTTCAGCAGCTCCTTGGTGCGGGAGAACTTGGGGTTGTATACGAAGACCTCCTCCAGCACCGCGGCGTTGAAGTAGACATGGCCCTTGTGGACCTTCAGCAGGACCTTGTCGGTGAGGCCCCGGTAGCCCATGATCCGGGACCCTTCATGATTGACGTACTCCGTCAGCAGCTCGCCGAGGACGGAGAAGAAGAGGGGGGGAGGTCACGTCGGCCCAGTACTCGTCCCCGTATCCCCTGGTCCACAGCGTTCCGCCGTCCTCCGACAGGGTGGTAACGGGGCGTGACTGCAGGATGAGGATGTCATCGCCCTCCAGGGCGAACTCGACGTCCTGGGGGGAGCCGAAGTGCTCCTCGAGGCGGCGGCCCCACCTCATCAGTTCCTTGACCTCGTCGTTGGTGAGGGAGGGGCGGGTCTGGTCCCGTTCCGCCACCGGAACGGAGCGCGAGCCGTCCCGGGAGAGGTATATCGCGGTGGCCTTGCGGTTGATGGTGGACTCCACCACGCGGCGGCGGACCTTGTCGCACACGAAGCGGTCCGGGGATACGAGACCGGAGGCTATCGACTCTCCGAGCCCCCATGAGGATTCGATGATGAGGCGGTCCTTCCTCCCTCCCACCGGATCGGAGGTGAACAGTATGCCCGAGGTCCTGGCGTCGACCATCCGCTGCACCACCACGGCGATCCCGGCCTGCAGCTGGGGGACCCCTGCACGCTCCCGGTAGGCGATGGCCCTTGCGTTCCAGTAGGACGCCCAGCACCGGCAGACGTGCATCGGGACGTCCTTCGTCGGAACATTGAGGAACGTGTCCTGCTGGCCGGCGAAGGAGGCCGATTCCAGGTCCTCCGCGACCGCCGAGGAGCGGACCGCCCAGAGGCCCTCCTCGTCCACCCCTGCGAGGGCGGCGAGAATGTCGGCGGAAAGCTTGTCGCCGGGTTCGAGGAACATCTCCTTGATGTCACGGGCGGCCTCCTCGATGCTGTCCTCCCGGTCGAAGTCCACGGTCCGCAGCACCTCCTCGATCCGCGCGGTAAGGCCATGCTCGGCCAGGAACCCATCGTACGCATCTACGGTCACCACCACGCCACAGGGGACGGGGAAGCCCGCCTGGATGAGCCGCCCCAGGTTGGCGGCCTTTCCTCCGACTTGGGCCAACATCGTGCCGTCCACCGATGCCAGATCGATCGTCGCTCTCATCCTGGAACCTTCCGAACTTCTGCCTGAAACGCCGGTGTACATGATAAAAACTTGGCCTATGGCATCAGGGCCCTGAGCGGCATCGATGCGGACCGGGAACGTCGCCGCCTCGCCCGGCGTCGTGTCTTGACGATGGAGGTACTTTCGGAGCCGGGGAGAATGCCAGCAGGCACGTTTATATCGCGCCCGGGCATGGCTCGGGACATGGCTGGCCACTTCTGTCCCCGATGCAAGACGCTGCTGCCCCCCGATAGGTCGCGCTGCCCGCATTGCAAGGAGCCTAGCGGCCAGACGGCCGTGCGGGAGAGGGGGCCGGTGCTCGACCCCTCCGCCCCCGGCCTTTTCCCCTACACGCCGCGGGATGGGCAGATCACCATCGTGAACACCATACGGGAGGCGTTGGCATCGGGCCGCCATCTGGTCATGGAGAGCGGCACCGGCACGGGGAAGACCATCTGCGCCCTGTCGGGGGCGCTCGAGCATGCGTTCGAGAGGAAGAAGAAGGTGCTCTACCTCACCCGGACGATCTCGCAGAGCGATCAGGTGATGAAGGAGCTGCGCAACATATCGAGGAAGAGGCCGGTGTTCGGCCTTCCCGTTCTCGGTCGAGGCAAGTCATGCCTGTTGATGCGCTCCTTCGGGGAGGGCGACGCCATATCCCCGGGCGCCATGTCCC
Source organism: Methanomicrobia archaeon DTU008 (assembly GCA_001512965.1). Lineage (GTDB taxonomy): Archaea > Thermoplasmatota > Thermoplasmata > Methanomassiliicoccales > Methanomassiliicoccaceae > DTU008. The sequence continues at coordinate 20,682 of LFRW01000047.1, read as the reverse complement.
GGATGTGCGAGGACATGAAGAGGAGGGCCGGCAAGAGGGAGAAGGGCGGCTGTCCATACTACGCCAACCTCCTGGCGTCCGACGACTCCATGTTCCTTGGATATGCCAGGCGCGACAACCCCACCGCCGAGGAGTTCGATGTCTTCTGCCAGGGAACCGGGTCATGCCCGTACGAGGCGAGGAAGCTGATCATGTCCGAGGCGGACGTGCTCGTCCTCCCGTACATCCATATGCTGTCCTCCGACATCAGGAAAAGCCTGTTCGAGCGGCTTCAGCTGAGCGCCGACGATTTCGTCGTCGTGGTGGATGAGGCCCACAACCTGATCGACGCGGCCCGGGACGAGGAGTCCTTCTCCCTGTGGGTCAGCGAGCTGGACGGCGTGGAGGCGGAGGCGAAGCAGTACGGGAGGGCGTGGCTGGCCAAGGGCGTCGACGTGAACCGCCTCACCTCCACCCTGCGCGATATAATACAGGACGCGGCCAACTCCCAGTGCGAGGGGGTGCTGGAGGCGAGGCTGGGGCGCAGGTTCCTGGAGGGGAGGATCAGGGAGGAGCTGGGGCTGAGCGACGAGGAACTGGACATGCTGACCTCCAACCTGCGCAACCTGGGCGAGACGATACTGGAGAAGCGTGTGAAGGACGGTGACAACCCCATGTCGGCGACGCTCAAGCTGGCAACGACGCTGGAGGACTGGTTCAGGGCCTCGGACGCCCGATTCCTGAAGACCGTCTCGGCCTCCGGAGGGGGAGGGCTGATCGCCAGCTGCCTGGAGCCCAAGACCACGCTGGAGTTCCTCCGGCAGTGCAGCGGAGTGGTGCACATGTCCGGAACGCTTCAGCCGCTGCAGCAGTACGTGGACGTCCTGGACCTGCCCCGGGACACTGTCCAGAGGATCTTTCCCTCCCCGTTCCCCCCGGAGAACCGCCTGGTGCTGTACGCCGACGACGTCAACCCCGGCATGAGGGAGATGCGGGCCGACCCGACGATGAAGAAGCGCATCTGCGACCGCATCGTGGGGCTGTGCAACAGCACGACGAGGAACACCATGGTGTTCTTCCGGTCGTACGAGATGCTCAAGTCCATGCGACCGGTGCTGGAGAGGGAGATCCCCCGCAACCTGTTCTGGGAGGAGTCCCGGTCCCGCGACCTCGCGGAGGCCGTGCAGAGGTTCAAGACCGGCCGCAACGGGGTGTTCTTCACGGTGATGGGAGGGAAGGTAGCCGAGGGCCTGGACTTCCCTGGAGAGGAGCTTAGCCTGGCCATCATCGTCGGCCTGCCGTACCCCCCGCCTTCCCTGGTGTCGGAGGAGCTGAAGGCCCGCTTCGACAAGAAGTATGGGTTCGGGAAGGGATGGGACTATACCTCCCTCGCCCCGGCGCTGAGGAAGACGCAGCAGGCCATCGGACGGTTGATCCGGATGGAGACGGACAGGGGCGCGGCGGTCATACTCGATTCCCGCGCATCAAGGTACGAGCAGCAGCTGGGGGCGACCAGGACGAGGGACCCGGTGGCCGAGGTGAGGAGGTTCTTCGCGCATGAGCGGGGATGAAGGGTTTCGCATGCGCCGCATGGCGCATGCTTGAAGGCGGTTAGGCGGCCCCGCGCCGGGTCACCGCAGCGACTCCAGTTGCCTGATGAACTCCTCCGCCTGGTCGATGCCCTTCTGCCAGAAGTCCTCCTTGGCGATGTCGAAGCCCAGTTCGGCCGCCAGCTCTCCCGGCGAGCGGCTGGACCCGGCGGACAGCAGCGCCTTGATCTTGGGGACGAAGGCCTCGCCCTGCTCCAGGTACAGGCGGTACATGGCGAACACGAAGAGCTGCGCGAACACATAGGGGTAGTTGTAGAAGCGGTAGTTCGGGATGTAGTAGTGCAGCTTCATCGTCCACTCCCACTTCATCTCCGGCAGCCATTCCACCGCGTCGCCGTAGATCTTGTCCCTTGCGGCGGTCCACAGCCCGGATATGGTCTCGCCGTCCAGGAACCTTCCCGCCTTGATGGCGTCGTAGAGGCTGTGCTCGAAGAAGTACCTTGCCGACACCTGGAAGGCGGCCATGCCGAACTCGTCGAGTACCTTGCACAGCACCCCCATCTTCTCCTCCGCGGATGAGCTGTTGGAGAGAAGGTGCTCGGTCAGGAGAAGTTCCCCGAAGGTCGAACCGCATTCGGCGATGCACGAACCGATCTCGTAATTGCTGGGCCGCTGCGCCCTTGAGCCAAGGTAGGCGTGGATGGCGTGCCCCAGCTCATGCGCCTGCGTGTACACGTCGCCGACCAGGCCGTTGAAGCTCTGCAGTACGTATGCGGACCTGCCCTTGAACCAGGTGGCGCAGAACGCGCCGCTGACCTTGCCCTTGCGCACCTCGGCGTCTATGTGCCTCCTCTCATGCATGTCATTGGCATACTCCCCGAACTGGGGGTCGAAACGGCGGTACGCCTCCACGACCATCTCCCTTGCCTCTTCCCAGGAATATCTCTTGCCAGGATCGTCGGGCAGGGGGGCGATGATGTCCCAGTTGCCCAGCCTGGGCAGGTCCATCAGTGTGGCCTTGAGCCTGAGGTACCGCTGGTAGACCCCGACGTTCCTCTCGATGGTCCGCATGAGGGCGTGCACGGCGTCCTCCTCGATGTCATTGGCGATGAGGCTCTGGGTGAGCACCGAGGGATATTTCCTCCAATCGCACATCTGGACATGGTCGGCGCATATGGACCGCAGCGCGCTGGACCACAGGATCTCGTCCTTCCCGAGGGTGTCGTACACCACGCGGTTGGCCTCCTTGCGGACATCCCTGCGCGGATCCTCGTACAGTCCGATGATCTGTCCGTAGGGCAGCTCCTTCTCCTCGCCGTCGATGGTGATGCGGAAGGTGCGTGTGCTCAGCCAGTCCCCCTGCAGCTGGGACCACGCATCGATGCCGTTCTGGTCCTTGCTCATCGCCAATCGTTCCTCGACCTCGGACAGCTGGTGCGGCACCCTCCTGAGGATGCGCTCCAGCAGGTGGCGGAACTCCTCCAGTTCGGGGGCGTTGACCAGTTCCGGCCGGGCGGCGAGCAGTTCGCCCAGCTCCAGTTCCATGAAGGCCAGCTGCTGCCCTGCGCGGACGCTCGCCCGGCGCATCGCATCGTTCAGCTGCTGGGCCACCGGATCGGTTGAATCGGCGGAATAGAGAAGTTTGCAGTACATGGCCGCCCCCTCGTACTCGAGCGAGAGGTCGTCGCGGGCCTCCAGCAGGTCGAAGAGGCCCTTCGCGTCCAGGTCCTTGATCCTTCCCCTGTACCGTTCGTTCATGGCGCTGGCCTCGGCGACCATCTCCTCCAGTCGCTTCACGATGTGGTCGGGATCGGTGCTCTCCACCAGATGACTGAGGTCCCATTGCATCTCGTTCATTTGAAAACCGTTTGAAATGATACGCCGGCCATGTTATTACCGGTTTCGACCGCTTAACGGTCCCGGATAGGCCAAAAGGGAAATATGGCCATGGGCATCGGTGCCGCATGAACGCACCCCTGGTGGAGATGCATCGCGTACGCGTCAAGAGGAACGGCAACACCCTCATCCGCGATGTGAGCCTGCGAATAGGGCAAGGGGAGCGGATCGCCATCCTGGGCCCGAACGGGTCTGGCAAGTCCTCGCTGGTGCGGGTCATGATGGGTGACCTCCGCTACGACACCTCGGTGGAGGGGGCGTATGTCAGGATCCGAGGGGAGGAGCATTTCTCGCTGTTCGATATCAGGCAGGCCTTCGGCCTGGTGTCAGGGGACCTGCAGAGCGAGATGAGGCGCCGCATGACCGCCGAGGACGCCGTCCTTTCAGGACTGTTCGGCTCGATAGGGACCAACCGGTCGCAGAGGATCGATGAGGACATGGTGTCAAGGGCCAGGGAGGCGCTCCGCTCGGTCGGGTCGGAACATCTCGCCGATCGAACGGTCGACACGCTGTCCATGGGAGAGGCGCGGAGGGTGCTGATGGCGCGGGCGCTCGTCAATCGCCCGGAGGCCCTGATCCTCGATGAGCCGATGAACTCCCTGGACCTCACGGGGAAGCATCTGGTCAGGGGGGCCATGAGGTCCCTGGCGGCGAACGGCAGGAGCCTGATACTGGTGACCCATGACCCATCGGAGATCATCCCCGAGATCGAGCGGGTGATAATGATGCGCGATGGGACCGTTCATAGCGACGGGGGCAGGGAGACCATCACCGAGGAGAGCCTTTCCGAGCTGTACGGCGTCCCGGTGAGGCTCATGTCGACCGAGGGGCGCCTGTGGGCATGGTCCTGAGGCGGCGAACGGGACAGGCACCTTCTATAAATCTTGCCAGGTCATTGTTGTGACCATAGCGTGGTCCGAATGACGATAGTGGACAGATTCCCCCCGATCGACCCCAAGTGGTTGGAGAAGGCCAAGAAACGTTTCGCAAGTCCTTTCATGGGCACGCAGTTCGATCGCATCTCGGTCGATCCGATGATGCTTTCCCACGCCTCGGTGGCGTGCGGGAACACCATAGGCGACTTCTACCGGCAGCCGGAGCTGGGAGCGCACTGCGTGGCCTATGCGTCGCAGATGTACGACCTGTTGCCCGTCACGCACTGGTACTTCTCCCTCTCGTGGGTGGCCGAGATGGGGCTGACGATCAAGTACATGGAGACCATGCCTCCCGTTCCCGAGGCGCCGTTGATCTCCTCGCCCACGGAGGTCGATAAGGTGGAGGTGGTCTCGACCGAGGACCTGATGAAGGGCTGGACCATGCAGCAGTACAGCAAGGCGAACGACTACATCCAGAAGCATCTCCCCGAGATGTTCGTCCCCATGGTCAACGTGTCCGACCTCACCGGCTCCGCCGCGCAGCTCTGCGGGATCGACAATTTCATCATGTGGACGTTGTCGGACCCGGACGCCGCCCACGTCCTGGTGGACAGGTACACGCAGACCGCCATCAACGGGGCGGAGGCCATGTCGAAGAAGTACGGCATGGCGATGATATCCACGGGATCCGTCCTGGCCAACAACGACGTCTTCAGCGACCAGATGGTGGCCGACTTCTCCGCCAAGTATCTGAGGAAGCTTGTGGACGGTTCGTTCCGCAAGGGCGCGGGGCCGCAGATCTTCTACCATCTGTGCGGAAATCACGAGACGGACTACAAGGTGTTCAGGGAGCGTGTCGTGTGGTCCCCCTTCACCATCGTAAACATCGGCTACAAGGGCCAGGAGGTGTTCCCGGCCGACCTCATGGCGAAGGAGTTCGGCAATGTGGCGACCATCATGCCGTCGGTGGACACCAAGATCATGATCATGCCCGACGCCGGGAGGGTGTACCAGCAGGCGAAGGAGCAGATCATCGGCGGAAGGGACTCGCCCCACGGGTTCATCCTGGGCACCGCATGCGAGGTGCCCCCGTACAGCCCACCGGCGAACATCAACGCCCTGGTGCAGGCCTCGAAGGACTTCGGCACATATGGGACGTGGTGAGGCGGTCAGAACCGGAGGAAGCCTTGCGGCTCGATGCACGTCGCCAGCATGACATCGCTGATGTCCTGATGCGCTTCCCATGTGGCGGACCTGCGGCTCTCCTGGAGGGACCAGAACGTCTCGATCCTCTCCGACATCGGCAGATAGCGCATCAGCTCCTGCACCAGCCGCATGTTCGCGGTGTTGCCGTATAGCTCCGCCTGGTTGATCAACGACTCACGTATCAGGCTGACCCCCTTCAGGCCGATCGCCATGCCGAGCTCGCGGAAGGCCAGACGACGTTCCGCAGGACGGTCGAGAAGGCCACTGGACGATGTCATCTCCAGCCCTGGCAGCGCCGCGCGCAGGATGTTGCCGAGCATCGATGAGTCCGTCACGGCGCCCTCCCGCATCAGCTGGGCCATGCGGGAGGCGTCCATGAGGAGGCCGCCGATGCCCAGCGGGTCGTCCGTCTCCCAGTTGCCGCCGCGGTACATGAGGGCCAGTTCCGATATCTCGGCCACCAGTTGCTTCCGGGCCCCGGGCCGTATCGCCTCCCCGGCGGCCTGAAGCTCCACGAAGGTCAGGTAGCCGTCGAGGGCGTCATGCTGCCCCATCGACGGGACCAGCGGGCGGGAGAGGTCTACGCTCATCTTCCAATACAGCCTCTTGCGCTGGCCGCGGTATGGGGCATGCACGAAGGCGGAATGTGCGGCGCGGGCGAGGTCCACCCCCATCTCGATGAAGTGCATCTCCCCGGTGACGCGGCCCGCCTGGGCGAGCGCATGCATCCACTTGGTCAAGTAATGGTAGTATTGCCCGTCCCGCTCCCACTCCAGCTCGGGATCGTACGGCTCATCGGCCCCCCTCTCCAGCAAGGGCTTCCCTATGCGGAGGCCTCCGGCGGTGGGCCGCTTCGACCCCTCCTCCTTGTCGAGGCCGCTTATCCAGCCCGATCTTGGATCGTCGGGATGGAACTGGCCAAGTACGGAATGCACCTGGTCGATCAGTCGCAAGGCCATCTCGAGGTCGGCCTCATCCCTCTCCTTCCGGTACCTGCCGAGATAGTTGCATACCGCGAACGCATCCGTCCAGAGGTAGCGATGAGGTTTTTCCGACAGGGGTTCCAGCCCGGTCCGGCTGGCATACTCCTGCATCAATATATCGAAAAGATGAGCGGTGACGTTCTGTTGCATAGGACTCTGAACGGATATTATTGTAGCAGCGGGCTAATCATAGTTGGCATGATGGGGCGTGGAAAAGTGCTAACGGGCCGGTGCACATGCGTCCGGCCGGGTGCGATCGCCGACCGGGGGCCGAGATGCGATGGAGGTCGTCGGAGGCATGTCTCGACCATTGGACGGCTGGGCCGGCGGGCATGCCGATGGAGATGTCCGCGATCTCGCAGGTCATGGGGACGCTGAGACCATGATACCGTATCTAGATCGACTTGGATGACAGGTCCGGAGCGTTGACGCGACCGGTGAGATATCGGGCTGCCTTGAGCAAGGCAAGAACGGAAGAAGTCGGTGAAGGGAGTGGACGGAGCGGGATTTGAACCCGCGGCCTCGTGATTGCAAATCACGCGATCTTCCGAGCTGATCTATCCGCCCTTTTGGCACTCGTAATCATGACCTGAATAAAAAGGTTATTCCCTGGCCGTCCCACGACGGCAGGGTTTTTCACCGCAGCACGGCACCGCGCGAGGCGCTGGTCACCAGCTTGCGGTATTTGGAAAGGAAGCCGCTGAGCTCCCGCTCCGCCGGCCTCACCTCCGCCAGGCGGCGCTTCAACTCCTCCTCGGAGATGTTGACCTCGAGCTTGCGGGCAGGTATGTCGATCGTTATCTCATCGCCGTCGCGGACAGCGGCGATAGGTCCTCCCGCCGATGCTTCGGGCGATACGTGGCCGATGCAGGGCCCCCTGGTCGCGCCGGAGAACCGGCCATCGGTTATGAGCGCGACGTCGTCGGAAAGGCCCATGCCCGCTATCATGCTGGTGGGGTACAGCATCTCCGGCATTCCCGGCCCTCCCTTGGGCCCCTCATAGCGGATGATCACGACGTCTCCCTTGACGATCTTCCTGGAGGATATGGCCGCCGCGGCATCGTCCTCTGAATCGAACACCCTGGCGCGGCCGCGGAAGCGCATCATCTTCTCGCTGACCGCGGATTGCTTGACCACCGACCCTTCAGGAGCGAGGTTGCCATACAGCACCGCGATGCCGCCCTCTGCATGGAACGGGCGGTCCAGGGGCCTCAGGACCTCGTCGTCGTGCACCTCCGCCTGATCGGCGATGGCGAAGATGCTGTCACCTGTGACGGTCCCCTGATCGTACAGCATGCCCTTCAGCCTCTTGAGCACGGCTGGAACGCCGCCGGCACGATCGAGGTCGGCGATGTGGTACGGGCCGCCTGGTCGAAGGGATGTCAGGTGAGGGACCTTCCTTGAGATCTCATCGAACGCCTTGAGATCCATCTCGATGCCGAAGTCCGAGGCAATGGCGGGTAGGTGGAGCGCTGTGTTGGTCGAACCGCCTATCGCCATGTCCACCATGATGGCGTTGAGGAACGATTCCCTCGTGACTATCGATCTGGGCGTGACGCCCTCCTTCGCCAGTTCGACGATGCGGCGTCCGGTCTCGCGCGCGATCTCCAGCTTGCGCTCGCTGGTCGCCAGCGAGGTGCCGCAGCCGGTGAGGCTCAGTCCCATCGCCTCGGTGAGGCAGGCCATGGTGTTTGCCGTGAACAGTCCAGAGCAGGAACCCTCGCCCGGGCAGGCCGCGCATTCGACGGCGATGACCTCCTCATCGGTTGCCTTGCCGGCGTTGTGGGCGCCCAGCACCTCGAACACGCTCTGGAGGTCCTTCTTCTCGCCGTTCAGGATTCCAGGCTCCATGGGGCCGCCGGTGAGCATGATGGCAGGGAGGTTCATCCTCCCGGCGGCCATCAGCATGCCGGGCGTGACCTTGTCACAGTTGGTCACTCCCACCCACCCGTCGAAGGCATGGGCATTGTTCATGACCTCGACACAGTCGGCGATGACCTCCCTCGATGGGAGGGAGAAGCGCATCCCCATGTGCCCCATGGCGATGCCGTCGCAAACCGCTGGGACGCCGAAGGAGAACGGCACGCCTCCGGCCTCCTCTATGCCCTTCCGGACCTCCTCGACCAGTCGATCGAGGTGTATGTGCCCCGGCACGATGTCGTTGAACGAGTTGGCGATACCGATGAAGGGCTTGTCCATGTCCTCGTCGGTCAATCCGCAGGCTCGCAGCAAGCTTCGGCTGGGCGCCTTGGCCAGCCCTTTCTTTACAGTATCGCTCCGCATGTTATCGCCACAACATGAAAAAATAGGTAGAAAAGGGTTATCGCCGACCTCACGGGTCCTTCAGCTCGATGCCTTCGTCCTCGAACCTCGCCTTAAGGGCCTCGAGAAGCCCGGACATGATCTCGTCCCCATGCTGGACGTCTTTCACCCAGACGTTGATCTGCAGCTTGACCCGGGAGGCCTGGATGTCGACGACGTTCACGGTCGGGCACAAGGATCCCAGGACCTGTTGGTCCGGTTCGCACCTGTCCTTCAGGGGGTAGCGGTCGAAGATCGAGAGCATCTCCGCCTTATCGCCCTCCGAGACCTCGGGCAGTATGTATGGGTCCCTGTCGGCCTCCTCCAGGACGATGCGGCGGACGGTGCAGAGGTCGGTGTTCGGCGCCACCCATATGTTGCGGGTCAGCGAGGTGAAGCCCGAGCGGGTGTAATTGATCACCTTGCCGTTGATGATCTGGGAGTTGGGGATGATCGTTATGCGCCCGCCCCTCTCACGAAGCTCCGTGCTCATCAGCCGTATGTCCCTGACCCTGCAGATGCCCGTGCTGGGGGTCGAACCGACCTCCACCCAATCCTCCAGCTTTATGGGCTTCGTGATCGAGATCAGTATGCCGGCGACGGCGTTCTGTATCACCTGTTGCGTGGCGAACGCTACCGCCACACCCACCACTCCCAGGGACAATATCACGGTGTTGAGGTCGACGTGCAGCAAGATGTTGCTGCTAAGAAGGAGGGCGACGGCCAGTATGGCATATTGAAGGAGGCGGGCCACGCCCTTGGAGGAGCGTTTTCCCACGGTGTCGTCCAGATGCTTGCGGACGAACGATGAGACCTTTCGAGCGAGGATCACCGCTACGCCCATGACAAGCAAGAACAATACTATGTCCAGGAGGCTGGTGCCTCCGATGATCGGCTGTTCTAGCCATGTCGTCATGCGCAGACCGGTAGTTCAAGGGGTGAAATTAACCTGACGGTCGGTCATCCCACGGCATCACTGGAGCAGTGATCTCCGGGTCCCGATCGCGATCATCGTTCCCTTCCGGCTCACGGGTCCCTCAGCTCGATGCCTTCGTCCTCGAACTTGGCGGTGATACGCTTGAGGAAATCGGACACGATCGCATCCCTCTTGTATGGTTCCAGGATCCAGAGTCTTATGTTCAGCTTTGCGCGGGTTCCTTGGACCTCGGCGAGATTGATCTCCGGCGCCAGGGCGTGGAGGTTCGTCTCATTGCCGAACAAGCTGCGGATGTATTGCCTCTCGAAGAGCTTACGCACGGTGGTCCTGCCCTCATCGGATATTCGTGGGAGGATGTTCGGGTTCTTGTCGGCCTCATCGCGAACGATGCGGGTGATGCGGTCGAGGTCGGAGACGTTTGCGATCCATAGAGGGATCGTGACGGCGGTGAAACCGCCTCTAGAGTGGTTTATCACCTTGCCGTTCATGATCTGGGCGTTCGGCACTGTCACGATCCGGCCGTCGAGGTCCCTCATCACGGTGTTCATGAGGGTTATGTCCTTGACCCTGCCCAATCCATTGAGGGGCAGGGGCCCGACCTCCACCCAATCCTCCAGCTGTATGGGGCGGACTATCGAGATCAGGATGCCGGCAATGGCATTCTGGATTATCTGCTGGGAGGCGAAAGCAACTGCGATGCCTGCGATACCTAGCGATAGAAGGATGGCCGACAGGTCCAGCTTGAGGACCGAGCCGAAGCCCACCGTCAGCGCGGTGATCATCACGACGTATTGGAAGGAGCGGGCCACGCCCTTGGACAGCCGCTTTCCGACAGGTTCGTCCAGCCACCTTCTGATGAGGGTGTTGCCCACACGGGCCACGATGACCGCGACGATGACCAGCAGGAGGAACGATAAGATGGCCAATGGGGTGATGCCATTGATGATGGGGGTTTCGAGCCAGCTCATTCCCTGTCCCCTAGTACATGTATGTTCATAAATACAGTGTCAGGAAGCGAACGGCCATGTGAAACAAAAAAGATTTTGCTGGGAAGGTGTTTGATACATGGAGAAGAGGTTTAGGATCGCAGAACGATCTCAATGTTCACGCCGTCTGGGACCTGAATTCTCATAAGCTGGCGAAGCGCCCGCTCGTCGGCGTCGAGGTCTATCAGACGCTTGTGGATCCTCATCTCCCAGCGGTCCCATGTCTCAGAACCCTCTCCGTCGGGGCTCTTGCGGACGGGGACGACCAGTCTCTTGGTGGGGAGCGGGATCGGTCCGCGGATGGCCACGCCGGTCCTCTGCGAAATGGACTTGATCTGTCCGCAGACACTGTCCACCTTCTTGGGGTCAGTGCCGCTCAAGGATATTCTTGCTCTCTGTGCCATATGGATCCCTCAAAAAATTAGGGAAAGGGAAGGAGTTTACATCACCCTCTTTTCGATGTCCAAGCAGACACCAGCCGCAACGGTCTGACCCATGTCGCGGATGGCGAACCTTCCCAGCTGGGGGAACTCCTTGGCCTTCTCGATGACCATGGGCCTGCTGGGCTGGATCTTGACGATGGCAGCGTCACCGGTCTTGAGGAACTGGGGATTCTCCTCCTTGACGGCGCCGGTGGCGGGGTCCATCTTCTTCTGCAGCTCGATGAAGGTGCAGGCGACCTGAGCGGTGTGGATGTGGAACACCGGGGTGTATCCGACGGTGATGACGGACGGGTGGTTCAGGACCATGATCTGAGCGGTGAAGGTCTTGGCCACCGAGGGGGGGTTGTCCACAGGTCCAGCCACGTCGCCCCTCTTGACGTCGTTCTTGGCGATGCCGCGGACGTTGAAGCCGACGTTGTCGCCAGGGACGGCCTGGGGCAGCTGCTCGTGGTGCATCTCGATGCTCTTGACCTCGCCGACGACGTGGGAAGGCTCGAACATGACCTTCATGTCGGGCTTGAGGATACCGGTCTCGACACGGCCGACGGGGACGGTACCGATACCAGTGATGGTGTAGACGTCCTGAACCGGCAGGCGGAGCGGCAGGTTGGTCAGCTTCTGGGGCTCGGTGAGGTTGTTGAGAGCGTCCAGCAGGGTGGGTCCCTTGTACCAGGGCATGTTGGGGGACGGCTTGGTGGCGTTGTCTCCCTTGAAGGCGGAGTAGGGGATGAAGGGGATCTGGTCGGGCTTGTAGCCAACGGTCTTGAGGACCTTGCTGACCTCCTCCTTCACCTTGTTGTACTGGGCCTCCTCGTACTTGACAGCGTCCATCTTGTTGATACCGATGATGAGCTGCTTGACACCAAGGGTCCTGGCCAGGAAGATGTGTTCCTTGGTCTGGGCCTGCGGTCCCTCGACGGCGGAGACGACCAGCACGGCGGCGTCGGCCTGGGAGGTACCGGTGATCATGTTCTTCACGAAGTCACGGTGACCCGGGGCGTCGATGATGGTGAAGTAGTACTTGTCGGTGTCGAAGCGCTTGTGGGCGACGTCGATGGTGACACCTCTCTCCCTCTCTTCCTTCAGAGAGTCCATGACCCATGCGAACTCGAAGGTGCCCTTACCCTTCTCTTCGGCCATCTTCTTGTACTTGTCGATCAGGTACTGCTCGACGTTTCCGGTGTCGGCAAGCATCCTGCCTACAGAGGTGGACTTGCCGTGGTCGACGTGACCGATGAACACTAGATTCAAGTGTGGTTTCTCAGCCATTTTTTCTGCCTCCTACATTTATATAGTTTAAATCCGGTTTTTTACTCCATGCCATTTGTCGTATTTAACGCTTCACTCCTTTAACCAGAGTAGTAAGACGCATCATACGGCTCTGGCTTCAGGCCCTTCCTGGTCCTGATCTGCTCTACGATCTTTGGCTGCAGTTCAGACGGAACGGGGACGAAGCCTGCGTTCTCGGTGGACCACAGCGCGCGGCCCTGCGTGGCTCCACGAATGGCCGACGCGAACCCGAACATCTCGGCGACCGGTGCCTGGGCGACGATGATGCTGACATCGCCTTCCTGGTTGATCTCCTCGATGACGCCCCTTCTCTGCTGTATCTCGCGGAGGGTGTCGCCCATGACGGACTCGGGGCAGTTGATATGTATCTTGGTCATTGGTTCCAGCAGGATCCTGCCAGCGGTGGCCATTGCACCGTACACCGCAGAGCGGAACGCCGGTATGACCTGTGCAGGGCCACGGTGGATGGAGTCCTCGTGGAGCTTGGCGTCGACCAGCCTGACCTTGATGCCGCTGACCTTTTCCTGGGCCAGGGGACCGAGGTTCATGGCTTCCTCGAAGCCCTGCTTGCACAGCTCGATGACCTCGTTCAGGTACTGTATACCCTTAGTGGCATCGATAAAGATGTTTTGGCCGGAGAAGCCGACCACGCCACGAGCTTCCTCGCGGTCCATTCCGAGTTCCTGGAGCTTGTTCGCCAATTCCTTGGCGTCCTTGATCTTTCCTTCGGTCTGGATCTCACCGGTCTTCATGGCCTCGATTATGTTCTCAGGCAGGCTCTCCACCTCGACGAAGAAGCGGTTGTGCTTGTTGGGCGACTTGCCCTCGAAGGGACCGCCCTTCTTCTTGATGTTCTCCCTGTACACAACGATCGGCGGGGAGGACTTGATGTCGATCTTGTGGTCGTTCACTATCCGGTAGATGGTGATCTCAAGGTGTAGCTCACCCATACCAGAGAGAAGGTGTTCGCCGGTCTCGTTGTTGATCTCCACCTGGATGGAGGGGTCGGCCTTCGCCACAGAGCGCAGGACCTCGACCAGCTTGGGCAGGTCCTTCATATGCTTGGCCTCGATGGCCACGGTGACGACGGGTTCCGTGTAGTGAGCGATCTTCTCGAAGGGCTCCATGTCAGGGTCCGAGGAGATGGTCGAACCGGCGATGGCATCCTTCAGGCCGGCGATGGCGACGATGTTGCCGGCCTCCATTTGGTCGACGGCGATGCGGTCCGCGCCCACGGACAGGGAGACGGTCTGGGTGCGCTGTACGTTGGGCATGCCAGCTACCCAGAGCTCCATTCCCCTAGTGACCGTTCCGGAGAACAGCCTGCCCATGGCGACCTCTCCGGCATGGGGGTCCACGATGATCTTGGTCACCATCATGGCAACGGGGCCGGAAGCATCGCAGGACAGCATCGACTTGCCCACGGGGCTCTCCTTGTCACCCTTCCAGATGATAGGGATACGCAGCTTCTGCGCTTCAACGGGGTTGGGGACGTGCTTGATGACCATGTTGAGAAGTACCTCGTGCACAGGGGACTTCTTGGCAAGCGTCCTCTGGTCGTTGTTGCGGCAGTAGTCGTAGACATCCTTGAAGGCGATGCCGGTCCTCTTCATGCTGGGCACGTTGACCGCCCAGTTGTTGTACGCGGAGCCGAACGCCACGGAACCGTCCTCTGGGCGGACCTGCCACTCCTTGTTCAGAGGCTCAGGCAGCTGGGTTGCGATGCGCTTGTTGACCTCGGTGATGATGTTAACGAAGCGCTTCTGCATCTCCTCCTTGGAGACCTTCAGCTCGTTGATCAGCCTGTCGACCTTGTTGATGAACAGGACAGGGCGCACGCGCTCCTTCAGGGCCTGCCTGATGACGGTCTCCGTCTGAGGCATGATGCCTTCGACCGCGCACACCAGGATGATGACGCCATCGAGAGCCCTCATGGCCCTGGTGACGTCCCCGCCGAAGTCGACGTGACCGGGAGTGTCGATCAGGTTGATGAGGTACTCCTTGCCCTCGAAGGAGTGCACCATGGAGGCGTTGGCGGCATTGATCGTGATACCACGAGCCTGCTCCTGCTCATCGAAGTCGAGCATGAGCTGCTTTCCAGCGAGGTCACTGGACATCATGCCGGCGCCGGCGATAAGATTGTCGCTCAAAGTGGTCTTACCGTGGTCGATATGCGCCGCGGTACCGATGTTGCGGATCAGCTCCGGGTTCTTTGACAACTCGGTAGCCTTCGCAATGTTATCTTCCTTGCGTCCCATAAAAATCACCAATAAACATAGATAAGGGGTTTAGCGGGCCGACTGGGCCACGCGCTCGAGCTCTTCCTTCTTGGCTACCGAGAACGAGTTCATGTCTCCCTTGGAAGCGAGGATAAGCTCATCGGCAAGGCATTCCTCAGCCGATTTCTTGTTTTTGAAAGAAGCATCAACGGTTCCCCTTGCGATGTTGCGAAGGGCGATGTCGAGCCGGCGAGCCGGCGATATGTCTACGGCCTTGGGGACCGAGATGCCACCGAACTGGAGGCGGGTAATCTCCTCGCGGGGAGCAGCGTTCTCCAGCGCCTCTACAAGGACCTGCACGGGATTCTTGCCGGTCTTGGCCGCAACGATGTCGAACGCATCGCTGACGACCTTGATGGACTTGGCCTTCTTCCCCGTGTATACCTCGGTGCGCATCATGTTATTTACGAGCCTCTCAACGATGCTCATCTTCGACTTGGCGAAAGCACGGTTGGCATGCTTGCCACCGGTGTGGGGCACGGAGACGGGGGTGAGGTCTATGTACTTGGCTAGGCCACCGTCCCTGATGCCGATGCCGGTCATCTCGTACTTGCCGAAGAGCAGAACACCGTTGCTCAGAACCTGGTTCTCTCCATCCATGATATTCACCTAACCGGCTTCTCCACACGCCCCCTGACGAGCATGTTCAGAGAAACGTTGTTGACCTGGACGACCTTGAAACGGACGCCAGGGATGTCGCCGTAAGAACGGCCTAGACGGCCTCCGATACCTTCCACGAGGACCTCGTCGTGCTCGTCGATGAAATTGATGGCGCCATCTCCCACCGCGAAGGCGGTGATCTGGCGGCCGTTCTTAATGAGCTGAACTTTGACACACTTTCTGATGGCGGAGTTGGGTTGCTTTGCCTCGATCCCGACCTTCTCAAGGACGATGCCACGGGCTTGGGCCGAGCCTTCCAGCGGGTCGGACTTCTCACGCAGGCGCAATACCCTCCGCTTGTACTTACTGTCGGACCATCGGAACTTCTGACGGTCGCTCTTTAGCTTCCTAGCCGTGTTTAGACCTCTAGCCAATGTTTCACCTTCTTTATTAGGAGCGGCTCCGTATTATGGTTATCTTATTTAATGGTTAAGGGTTTTTCAGAGTCCGTTCAGACAAAGTGCTAATACCCTTTGATATTAAAACAATTCGGTAAAGCGGTAGCTGCACTGGCTCTCACGAGCGTCTCTAACCGTGAGGAAACTGTCCCGGCACTCGGCGGGGAGGCGTTGTAACGCGAGAGATACGAATAATGCATCTCGAATTTATCTCAAGAGGACACGATGATATGTGGTCCAATAAACGTGCAGAAACCAATTTAGGCACTTTACATGATTCTCCCACGGGATGGGATGATGGGCGACAGCGGGGATGCGGCGCGCCGGCTGGTCAGATGGCAGAAGGTCATAGAGTATTCCCAGGCTGTGGTCGTCCCCACCGTCCTGGCATTGATGATGTTCTCCTTCGTCGTCGCCCCATCGTTGCTCGGAAAGATCATGCTGGTCGCCATCGGCGCCTCGGCCCTCACCATCATACCGGCGTTCAAGGCGCAGAGGCTGCACCATCTCTGCTGGGCAAAGAACACGATGCCCAAGCGCATGATCGCCGCGCTCATGGGGACGATATACATCTCCCTTGTCGGGGTGCTCAGCGTATCGCTCTTCTCCGCCCACAAAGGCCTGAACCCGTTACAGCCTATGACGTTCGCGGTCATAGCAGGCTTGCTGCTAGGCCTGGCATGCACCCTTGCATACAGATCGAAGAACAAGGGCCGCTTCGAGCGGATGGACGTGCGGTTCTTCAATAGGCCTGCCTCGGACATCAGTTCGACCGTCGCCTCCGCACTGGCCGAGAAGGGGGAGGAGGCGGAGGAGACCAGCAAGGGCAACAAGACCAGGCTGTGGGTGGGGGATCGCAAGGTGGCGATAGTCATCGCCTCCCAGCCCCTCGGGAGCACCGAGGTCGTCATCGAGTGTGCGGAGCTATCGGGCACGGACATCTGTGAGCATGTCAAGAAAAGACTGGACGAGATCTAGGCCCTGCCATGCGACTCTCCCCTCACCATCGCGCTCGAGATGAGATGAGCGATGCGCAGCGGTTCCGGCAGGGAGCCGATCACCGTGCTTTCACGTATGATGACCTCGAGGTCGTCTATGCTTATGCCCTTGGCAGCGGCATATATCGAGCGGCGCCCTCCCACTCGATAGAGGGGGTGCCGCTCGATGATCTCAAGGCGTCGTTTCCAATCGGGAAAATGGGTTCGAAGGGCGTTCTTCATGCTGTCAAGGTCTGGAAGGCTGCGGGTGACGGTGGCGCACGGTATGCCTGTCTCCCGGTGTAGTCGATCGATGTCCACGACGTTGAAGCCTCCTACGGCCACACCGTCGATCATGATCACCTTCAGTTGCTCCCTGTATCGCGAACGAAGCACCATGTCGGCGATGGCATCGTTGGCATCGGTACCGTCCACCTCGCAGTCGGTTCGCATTATGCCTTCGATGTACATCGGAAGGCGTGCCACGACGCCCACGAGCAGCGCCCGCTTGCTCTCGAACGTGAAGGGCGAATCGTCTATGCCAAGGACGCGCACCTGTTTCTTCATCGTCAGACCAGCTTGAGATGGCCGGTGACCCGGTCCACGGTGGCCTCCGGCCCCGGGCCTATGCCTAGGCAGGTGACGGTGCCGGGAGGGACCTCGGTCATGCCGGCATCGGTGATGAGGGAGGTGACCAGTCCCTGATCCTCTGCGGCCACCTTCACCTCGTACAGCTCCTGGAGGCTAGGTGCCTTGACGACGACCTTGCGCTGCCCCTCCGAGTACCAACGATCGAACCATTCAGGCGTGCGCCTCTTGGCGGCGAACGCACAGTTGACGGCAGCATGGGCCACCTGGGCCGCCATCTTGCCCGACGACAGCTTCAGGTCCCGCCTGACGACTATCACCATCTTGTAATCCATCGAATCACTGTCGCTCCGAGGTTAGCGAGTGGTCGCATATAATCCTGAGCGTGCCGGTCAGGGCCGAGGCGTCGAAGCGAGAGCGCTGCCCTTGATCGGACGCCTGCCCATACGTGGCGGCCCTGACCGGAGCGCATCTCCCGCGCGTGTCGTTCTCGAACCCCCGACGATCGGGAAGACCGCCTGGGCCCTGAAAGGGCGACGCACGGTCGACCGCCGAGGCCAGTGAAATCTTAAAAGCAGAGGTGCCATCCATGGAGCATGTTCGAGCTTCTCAGAAGGGACGGCCTCGCCAGGATATGCAAGCTAGACACGCCGCATGGCGCCCTGGAAACCCCTGCCCTTCTCCCAGTCATCAATCCACGCAACATCACCGTCCCACTGGACGAGCTCCATGACGATCTCGGCTTCAAGGCGATCATCACCAACTCCTACATCATACGGAACAACGAGGAGCTTAGGGAGAGGGCGCTGCGCGAAGGGCTGCATGAGCTTCTTGGGTACGACGGAGTGATAATGACCGACTCTGGCACGTTCCAATCGTACATGTATGGTGAGGTGGACGTGCGGAACGAGGACATCGTGGCGTTCCAGAGGGACATAGGTTCGGACATCGGGACGGTCCTCGACATCTTCACCGAGCCGGACTGGAGCGAGGAGAGGACCTCCGAGGCGGTCGATGTGACCCTTGCCCGCACCGAGGAAGCGGCCAGGCTCAAGGGGGACATGCTGCTCGCCGGGGTGGTGCAGGGCTCCGTCTTCCCGGACCTCAGGGAGAGATGCGCCCGCTCCCTTGCATCCATCGATGCCGATGTTCATCCGATCGGCGGCGTCGTCCCCCTGATGGAGCAGTATCGCTTCGCCGATCTCGTCGACGTGATCGTCGCCTCCAAGAAAGGCCTTACCCCGGCCAGGCCAGTTCACCTGTTCGGTGCGGGCCACCCCATGGTGTTCGCATTGGCCGCCCTGCTGGGCTGCGACATGTTCGACTCCGCATCCTACGCCAAGTTCGCCCGGGACGGCCGTTTCATGTTCCCTGAAGGCACCGCCTCGCTTTCAGACATGAAGGGGATATCCTGCCACTGCCCCGCCTGCTCCAGGCATACCTACGAGGAGATCGTCAAGATGAAGCCGGCCGAGCGGACCGCTCTCATCGCCCGGCATAACCTATGGGTCTCCCAGGAGGAGATAGGGAGGATCAAGAGGGCCATAATGGAAGGTGACCTCTGGGAGCTGGTGGAGCGGAGGTGCCGCGGCCACCCCGCGCTTCTCGACGCCCTGCGCCGCCTGGGCGACCATGAGGAGTTCCTCGAGCTGACGGAGCCGCTCAGCAGGGACAATTCCCTGTTCTACACCGGTCCTGAGACGCTCAAGAGGCCGGCCATACGCCGCTACGCGCGTCGCTTCTTCGAGCGCTACGAATACCCTGACACGGAGGTCATGATCGTCTTCGACGAGTCCTCCAAGCCATATGGACGTTACAGGCAGCAGGAGATGCGGGATGTGCTGGCGGAATGCGATTCCCACTTCTTCGTCGAATCCGTCCTTGGTCCGGTCCCCATCGAGCTGGACGAGATGTACCCGATAGCCCAGTCGGTGCTTCCGGTCCGTCGCGACCGTGAGGCCGTGGAAGGCCTGAGGGAGATGATGGAGCGCATGTCCCATGAGCACCCGTATGCCATAGCGGTGGGATGGGACGGACGTAGGACGCTGGAGACGCTCTCGATGATGTGCAGCGAGACCCCAAAGTTCGACCTGGACATGGCAAGGGTCAAGGCGGTCGCCGACATGCAGTTCGGCCGGGGCGCGGGCCGTGCGCTGCTCGATGGGGACGTGGAGCTGAAGAAGTCGGAGAACACCGGCAAGATACGCAACGTCCTGGTTGACGGGGAGCATGTCCTTTCCATGCGGGCCAACGATGGATTCTTCACGCTGAAGGTCGCCGGTGCGGAGAGGCTGCGAAAGGCCTTCCCGGCCCCGAGGCTCCGTGTCCAGGTCAAGGAGGATTCGGTGCCGTTCAACCGGGAGGGGAAGAACGTCTTCTGCAGCTTCGTGGAAGAATGCGACCCTGACATCAGGCCCATGGACGAGGTCCTCGTGGTGGATCCCTCCGACGAACTGGTCGCGGTGGGAAGGGCCTTGCTGACAAGGGATGAGATGTTCGCCTTCAGCACCGGAATAGCGGTGAAGGTGAGGGACGGCGTCAAGAAGTGATCAGCGCGTTTCCCGGAAGGCGTCCTCGGCCACCTTGACGCATGCCAGAAGGTCCTCCAGGGTATGGAGCATCTGGCCGGCGGTGGAGGAGCGGGCCCGGATGGTCAGCTTGGTCCCGGAACGCTCCGCCTCGGCGTACGGGGCGTTGTCTGGCTCTATCGCCTCCATGACCGCTATCGCCTCCGCCTCGCTGTCGTAGTCCAGTTCGATCGTCGTCTCGACCGCCATGGTCGGGAGAACGATGATGGCGAGAAAAAGGTATCCACGAGATGACATGGTCCGAACGATAAGAACGGATTAGTAGTCAGGAGGACATTTCTTCCATTGGAGGAGAGTAATGAGGTCGATCGATCATTTCCGCCAGAGGCGGAGCGTGAGAGGTTTTACCAAGGAGGATGTGCCAGCCGGGGTCATCGATGAAGCGCTGGAGGCTGCCAACCTAGCGCCATCGGCGGGAAATCTTCAGGCTCGGGACTTCGTGGTGGTGAGGGATGGCGGGAAGAAGCGGGAGCTCGCCGAGGCGGCGATGTCCCAGATGTTCGTGGCCGATGCCCCGGTGGTAGTGGTATGCTGCGCGAATCTGGAGCGTATAGGGAGATACGGCCCACGAGGAAGGGAGCTGTACTGCCTCCAGGACGTGGCGGCAGCGGCGGAGAACATGTTGCTGTATCTTTCCGATGCAGACTACGGAGCTTGCTGGGTCGGGGCGTTCAATGAGAGGAAGGTATCCGACCTGCTCCGGCTTCCCATGCATGTGAGGCCCGTCGTCATGCTCCCCATAGGCC
>LFRW01000007.1 GCA_001512965.1 Methanomicrobia archaeon DTU008 | reverse complement strand
TTTGGACAGAACATGTGAACTCCTCTGTCTTGGGCGAGTAACTCCTTCTAAGATTATAATACTGATGATATTATATCAAAGAACAGACGGCTACAGGCGAACCAGTCATCGTTCCCATCCCCTCTCACCTGTGTCCGGGGACGACGATCATCTTCGCATCCCTGCCTCATGGAAAGGCTGCGTACACCTGCTATGGAACACTTTCACTTGAGCTGTCAAAACATTTAACTGGAACCATTTCCTTTGGTCGCTTCGAACTCGATGAATGAGATATGGATTGAGAAATATCGTCCTCGCAGCCTCAAGGACGTAGTGGGCCAGAAGGACATCGTGGATCGTCTGCGTTCCTATGTCGAGGTCAAGAACCTCCCTCATCTCCTGTTCGCCGGTCCTGCCGGAACGGGCAAGACGACCTGCGCCGTCGCCCTGGCCCGGGAGCTTTATGGGGAGACCTGGAAGGGCAACTTCAACGAGCTCAATGCTTCGGACGAGAGAGGCATAGATGTCGTCCGGGGCAAGATCAAGGAGTTCGCCCGCACCGCTCCTCTCGGTGGTGCCGCCTTCAAGATAATCTTCCTCGACGAGGCGGACGCATTGACCAGCGATGCACAGGCCGCCCTCAGGCGCACCATGGAGAGGTACAGTAGGACATGTAGATTCATCTTCAGTGCTAACTATTCATCAAAGATCATAGATCCCCTGCAATCAAGGTGCGCAGTGTTCAGATTCCGCCCCCTCCTGCCTGAGGATGTTCGAAAGAACCTCCAGAAGATCGCCGAGTTGGAGATGCTGGACATCGACGATGCTGCCCTAGATGCGCTGGTCCATGTCTCACGAGGGGACATGCGAAAGGCCGTCAACTCATTGCAGGTGGCCGCGTCGCTCGGAGAGAGGATAACGGTCGATTTGATCTATCACACCACGGGCATGGCCCGCCCTGAAGAGGTCAAGGAGCTTCTCGAGACGGCCCTGTCCGGGGACTTCATCGCCGCAAGGAATCGTCTTGATGAAGTGATGATAAACTATGGCCTGTCCGGCGAAGACATCATCAAGCAGATACATCAGATGGTGTTCGACCTTGACATACCCGATGCGGACAAGGTCCGTCTGATCGACCGCACGGGCGAGGTGGAGTTCCGCATGGTGGAAGGTTCCAACGAGCGGATACAGCTGGAGAGCCTGCTCGCCTACCTGATCCTTGTAGGTGAGCATCGAGGGGACAGCGCTGATTGAGCCTTCCCCTGGCCAATTTATTTATAGCTCTTTCATATTCATCGAGCGAGAGGACTGAAATGGGACGTTTCAAGGAAGCTGACGATAGGCTTCTTAACAAGAAGATCTGCATGAAGTGCGATGCGAGGAACGCACCAAGGGCTTCACGTTGCCGCAGGTGCGGGTATGACGGCCTCCGCCCCAAGGCGAAGGAAAGCAGGAAAGGATAAACTCTTCGCATTTTTCAGGTGGCTTGCCCACCTGCACAAATCCCACATTTACCATGTGGGAAACTCAATTAAACCATGGCATATCTTTTTAATATGGCGATACGCTTGGATTCCTGTTCATGGTTTATGGGGCCTAGGGGGTGAATTCGATAAAGAAGGTGCTGGTCGTAGACGACAACCCCTCTATCCAGGAGATCGTTTCCGAGCTTATATCTAGGGCAGGATTCACGCCCCTTACCGCTTCTGGAGGAAAGGAAGGTCTAGACATAGCGATCACCGAGCGGCCAGACCTGATACTTCTGGACATCAACATGCCTGA
This sequence comes from Methanomicrobia archaeon DTU008, assembly GCA_001512965.1. Lineage (GTDB taxonomy): Archaea > Thermoplasmatota > Thermoplasmata > Methanomassiliicoccales > Methanomassiliicoccaceae > DTU008. The sequence continues at coordinate 11,630 of LFRW01000007.1, read as the reverse complement.
CATGGACGGCTGGACCGTCCTGCGAAAGCTGAAGGAGGGTGGCATCACCGACTCGACAAAGGTCATGATGCTGACGGCCACCACGGAGATAGGAACGGACATCTTCGGCCTGCAGGACGTCGTCGCCGGCTATATCCGCAAACCGTTCAACAACAAGGAACTGTCCGAACGGCTTAGAGCAGCCTTGGAGGAAGGTCCTGCCGAAAAGGAGCCTGAGCCCGCCAAGGAGCCGGGCGGCCTGTTCGCATTCCTCTCCAAGAAGAGATCGACCTCCCTCGAGGGGGTCGAAAAGGCTCGAAGATCGGCGAAGAAGTACGAGCTGCGGCGAGGCATCAGCTATCTGGTGAAGGAGCAGAAGCCTGATCGCTCATTCGATATATTCGTGGACCAGGTCACGCATAACATCCCCGGATTGTGCATCACGCGCCAGTATCCTGCAACGGTGAGGCAGGAATGGGGTTTGGAGAAGACCCCGATCATCTGGTTGAGCAACCAGCTTGGAAAGGTATACGTCAATCCATCCAACATCGGCATCCTCGGCGACACCATCATCCGTTTCATCGAGAAGACGGACGACAGCGTAGTCATGATCGACGGCATCGAGTTTCTCATCGTCAACAATGGCTTCGACAAGGTCCTCAAGATGATACACCGGGTCACCGAGGTCGTCATGGAGTATCGTTCAAGGCTGATAATCTCCATAGACCCAAGGGCGCTGGACACGCGTGAGCTGGCGCTTCTGGAGCGCAACATGGAGATCATCGAGGGGGAGCTCCCGACCATCCGGGCCGCTCGTTGAGGGACGAACCCTTATAAAAGTGGCTTCCATAATCCCCACTGGATAAATGGAGATTTGGGTCTGATGTCATCGCACGGTATCACTAGGATCTGGGCCCGTGAGGTCCTGGACTCGCGAGGGAACCCCACCGTCGAGGCGGAGGTGACCGTGGGAAATGTCGTGGCGACCGCCATAGCGCCATCCGGAGCATCAACTGGCAGCTATGAAGCCATCGAGTTGCGTGATGGGGACAAGGGCCGCTACGGCGGGAAAGGGACCATCAAGGCCGTCGAGAACGTGCGCAGGGAGATAGCTCCCGCCCTTGAGGGCATGGACATTCTCGACCTTGCATCCATCGATCGGGCCATGGTGGAACTGGACGGCACTCCCAACAGGTCCAGGCTGGGGGCGAACGCCACTGTCGCCGTCTCCCTGGCATGCGCCCAGGCAGGTGCGGCCGTAAAGGGCGTGGAGCTGCATGAGCACCTCTCCCCTGGATCACATATCATGCCCGTGCCATGCATGAACATTCTCAACGGCGGCAAGCACGCGGGATCCAACCTGCGCATCCAGGAGTTCATGGTCGTCCCGGCCGGAGCGCCGTCGTTCAGGGAGGCCCTTCGCATGGGCACGGAGGTGTACCACGCCCTGAAGAAGAAGCTACGTGAGGCCTACGGGGTCAGCGCGGTCAACATCGGTGACGAGGGCGGATTCGCTCCGGCCATCAACACCACCACCGAGGCCATGGACGTGCTCGTCGATGCCATCGAGGCAGCGAACTACGTGCCTGGCAAGGACGTCTTCCTGGCAATGGACGCCGCCGCGTCCGAGTTCTATTGCGATGGGCGCTACACCCTTGACGGCAAGGACCTGTCCGCCGGGGAGCTGGCCGACGTATACCTTTCGCTTCGCGACAAGTATCCGCTCATCAGTCTCGAGGACCCTTTCTTCGAGGATGATTTCGACGCGATGACCGAACTGACGCGCAAGGTGGGATCCCGCCTGCAACTCGTCGGCGATGACATGTTCGTGACCAACGTGGACAGGCTACGTCAGGGCATCGAGCGCGGGGCGGGCAATGCCCTGCTTCTCAAGGTGAACCAGATAGGGAGCGTGACCGAGGCGATGGAGGCGGCGGATCTCGCATTGTCATCAGGCTATGGCGTCATGGTCAGTCACCGTTCGGGTGAATCGGAGGACACTTCGATCGCGGACATCGCGGTGGCGTTGGGATGCGGGCAGATCAAGACCGGCGCGCCGGCTCGCGGCGAGAGGACGGCCAAATACAATCGTCTACTTCGCATAGAGGAGAGGTTGGGCGATAAGGCCACATACCCTGGTCTTTCCGCCTTCAGGAAGTAGAGCGGGCTGTTCAAGCCGTATGGTCGGCAGAGGGAAGGGCCGCTCGCGGCGCCATGCTCCATCTGGCTAGCCTGGCGGCAACACTCGAACTCCCTTCGAGGATCAGACTGCTGAGAACTCCACTAGGGGACATCCTCGAAGGACATCCTTCCACTTCTTACTCGTGGGCGGCGTCATGACCTTTGAGCAGGTTCCGCCCTCTGGAGGAACGATATGTGATGTTTCGAGCCTGAATCTTGCAACATCCACCTCTCCTTGTAACAATTACAATCCGATGGAATGACGACTCTGCGAGCGCCAATGCTTATTTCATCCCACCCCATTCGCCCTGCGGGAGGAAGAGACTCGATGATCCCGCTTACCGACAGAAGATTCTTCATCGCCACCGAGCAGGACATCCTTGATGGCAGGACTACCGACGTATATTTCGCCCGAACGCTGGAGATATTGAAGGCCAAGGGACTGATGGACATCAGGACCGCAGCGGAGATCACCGTATCGAGGCTGCCCCGGGACTGGAAATGGGGCGTGTATTGCGGCCTGGAGGAGGTATTGCGTCTTCTGGAGGGAAAGGACATCGACGTCTGGGGACTCCCCGAGGGAACGTTGTTCCCGGCTCGAACGCAGAGCGGGATCAAGCTGCCGTTGATGACCATCGAGGGCGCATATTCACAATACTGTCTTCACGAAACACCTTTGTTGGGCATGCTATCCCACTCCTCAGGGGTGGCCACGATGGCGGCCAGATGCCGAGTGGCCGCGGGAGACCTCCCCATATTCTCATTTGGTGTTCGGCGTGCCCATCCTGCAATAGCACCGATGGTGGACCGGTCCTCTTTCATAGGTGGATGCGACGGCGTATCATCCATCCTTGGCGCGGAGATGCTGGGACGACCGGCGAATGGGACGATGCCACACGCGCTCATCATCATGATCGGCGACTCCGTGGAGGCGTTCAAGGCTTTCGATGAGGTCATGGGTCCAGAGGTTCCGCGCATCGTCCTTGCGGACACGTTCTCGGACGAGAAGACCGAGGCCATCGCCGCCGCTGACGCCATCGATCTGTACGGGGTGCGGCTTGACACCCCAGGCTCCCGACGGGGCGACTTCTGCGACATCGTCAGGGAGGTGCGGTGGGAGCTCGATGTGAGAGGGCATAAGGATGTGAAGTTGATCCTATCCGGCGGCCTGAACGAGGTAACGATCCCGCCGCTGGTCCGCGCCGGCGCATCCGCGTTCGGCGTCGGCAGCAGCATCAGCAGCGCCCCGGGAATCGACTTCGCCCTTGACATCGTGGAGCGGGACGGCGCTCCCGTGGCCAAGAGGGGCAAGTTCAGCGGCCGAAAGCATCTATACCGTTGCCCTGACTGCATGGGGTTCGAGGTATCGATGTCAGACAATGTGCCGGTATGCCGTGATTGTGGCAGGGAGATGGTTAACGCCGAGGTCAAGCTCATGGAGCGTGGCAAGCGCATCAAACCTGCCGAGTCGCCCGACGCCATAAGGGACCGGGTGCTGAAGCAGCTCTCCAGGGCGGTGATCTGATGTCCATCGAGGAAGGGGAGTTCGTCACCAGGATCACCCGGGAGGAGAGATACCGGTTCCGTATCGATTTTCCCTCGGGGAAGCTGCCTCCCCTGCTGATGGACGAGCCCGAGCCTCTCGGCGAGGGAAAGCATCCGAACGCCGGCAGCCTGTTGGCCGCTGCGGTCGGAAATTGCCTCTGCGCTTCCCTGGTGTTCTGCATGGAGAAGGCGAAGGAGGAGGTCAAGGACCTGTGTGCCGAGGTGGAGACGACCCTGGAGAGGAACGAAAGCAATCGGCTCAGGATAAAGCACATCTCGGTCAAGATGTTCCCCCACACCGAGGGCGGCCCAAGGTTCGAACGCTGCAGAGAGGTCTTCGAGGACTTCTGCATCGTGACGCAGAGCGTGAAGGAAGGGATCGATATCGACGTCGAGGTCTTCCCAGTTCGGCCGAAGGATGGGAAGCAAGAGAAATGAATTACAATAATTGATAATTTGTTTAAAAGGAATTTATATTGCCCATGTCGCGGTAGAGCAGGTGCCAGTACCCATCGGTTTAGCTATCGAGTCTTGGACTATGATATGTTAAGGAAATGTTTAAAACACGCCAATTACTGTTCCTTAAAACGCCTGCGGTGGTTCGAGATATGAGCGTATAACGCTCGCCAAGAAACACGAAGGCGTGGTCACGCGGTCGACTGACTTACCGGAATGACGTCAGTAGACGCTATCTGCTCTCAGAGGATCATCGAGGGACCGGCACGTTCAAGGCGGACGGGGGTGGGGGTTTCTCACTGAATCCGATGGGTCAAGCATGGGTGGAACAGGCAATGTTTGGTCCGTACTCGATGAACAAGGGATTGTGCTGCTGCGGCGAGCTCACAGACATCGATTCCGAAGTGCTACGCCGCAAGATCGAACTGGGCAAGAAGGTTGAGTGCAGGAAGTGCAGGAACAAGCGGATCGCCGAGGAGCACGAACTGTTGGAGCTGCACTACCTTGGTCTTGACGAGGAAGTAGAGGAGTGGTAGGCCGCTCGAACGAACACATCTTCACACCTTTGTCTGTTCCACCTTCCGATCGCCTGAGCGCGAACGGGAGATTTATATATCGTGTTAAGAATGAGAAGCCGAACAGGTGGACCCATGGAGATGCTCATAGTCGCTGGATTTCTTGGCTCAGGGAAGACCACATTGGTCCTCTCCGCCATCAGCAGGATCATAGAGAGAACTGGCAAGAAAGTTGTCATCATCGTGAACGATTTCGGCACGGTGGGGATAGACGGCAAGGTCATGGAGAAGTACGGCCTGAAGGTGGCGGAGATGGCCAGCGGATGCATCTGCTGCACCCTGGGCGGAGACCTGCTCACCACCATACAGGACATCGAGGACAACATCAAGCCAGACCTCATCGTCATCGAGCCAACCGGGCTGGCGGACCCTTCGGCCATCGTGGACGCCATGCAGCACTATCCCGGCAAGCCGCTGGAACGCATCAGGTCGGCCGTCATCATCGACGCTGCCAGGTTCCCGTCCATCTACAAGGCCCTAAACAGGCCACTGACAAACCAGGTGAAGAACGCTGACCTGGTGTTGATCAACAAGATCGATGCGGTGACACCAGATGCCCTGTCGATGGTAGAGGCGGAGCTCAGGACGATGAACGCCGACGTGCCCATGATCGCGGTCTCCGCCCTCAATGACACGAACATCGATGAAGCCGTGGATGTGATGGTGGCGTCATGATCACCTCTGATTTCGTGGCCTATGCCCTTCGCGTGGGCGTCAAGGTCCCGGCACCCCTGCCCCCCTCGCTGGTGAAGGAGCGGCTTGTGGAACTGATGAAGAGCATCGCGGCAGAATGTGACAAGGCCGGTTCGACGCTCATCGGCCACATCAAGTGCATGCTCGATGCCGGCGAGAAAGGGTTCCTGGCCGTCAGCACGATCGATGCCTCGGGCCACGCCACCGTACGGGGCGAGCTGAGAGGAGGCATCGATGAGCTGAACGTGATCGTCAATGCGCTGCTATATGGTCTGGACCGATGCAAGGTCCAGGAGATAGTCGATTCCCTGGCAAGGAAGCATCTGTCCTTCGAGGGTGGGGAGATGGAGCTGGAGGACCTGGACGAGGCCCATAGCCATGAGCCTTCGTCAGCGCCGGTCCTGTTCGACGGCATCGACCATTGCCATGAGCACGACGACGGGCGCCACGATCACTGCTGAACCGTAGCGCTATCCGCTTCCGCCGCCTTCTCGGGCTTCGCCTTCTTGGTGGTCTTGCCCTTCCCCTTGGCGGCGGTCTTCTTCGCAGTGCCCTTGGCTCCCTTCTTTGCGGTGGCCTTCTTCGTCGACTTCTTAGCGGAGGTCTTGGCCTTCGCGGTTTCGGAGTCCTTCGCTCGGCTTGGACAGTTCATATCGGCACAGGACTGCCATGAACGGCCGCGCATAGATATCTGCAGGATGGGGGCTCCACACTCCGGGCAGTTGTCCCCGGTGGCAAAGAAGCGGCCTGCCTGGGGCAGCGGATATGTCTGAGTGCATTCAGGGTATCCAGAGCAGCCGACGAACCGCTTTCCCGCCTTCGAGTATATGATCCTGAGGTCCTTTCCGCACTTGGGACAAGGGCCCACGATGTTCCTTTCCCTGTTGGTCTCGCAGTCAGGGTCCAGGCATTGCTGGGTGACCGGCTGTCCCCTTCTTATGACCCGCACCATCGGGGAGCGGCACTGCTCGCACACCTCCTCAAGGGTCTCCACCTTGGCGCCCGCGGGCATGGGATACGTGCGCTTGCAGTCGGGATAGTTGGAGCAGCCTACGAAGCTGCTTCCGAACTTGGTCCGGATGGTCTTCAGGTCGGAGCCGCACTCCGGGCATTTGCCTATGAAGTGCTGTGACTCCAATGCCTTGCGTATCTCCTCGCCGATGTTCTCCCGCTGGGCCTCCATGGTCTTGAGGACGTCCGAGAGCATGGCCTGCGATTCGGACACCACCGCCTCCAAGGTCGTCCGGCCATTGGCGATCTCGTCCATGTCGTTCTCCAGGTGGGCCGTCATCTTGTGGTCCGTGACGATCTGCGCGTACCGTCCAAGGGCCTCGGCCACCGCCACCCCGGAAGGGGTGGGGATGAGGTCGTTGCCCTCGATGTATTTTCGATCGTAGAGCTTCTGGATGATGTCATGGCGGGTGGACTTCGTCCCCAGGCTCAGCCGCTCCATCTCCTGGAGCAAGGTTCCCTGGCTGTAGCGCTGGGGAGGCTGCGTCATCTTCATCTCCGAGGAGACCTCCTTGAGCTCCACCTCCTCTCCCGCAGCAAGCTCCGGCAGGAAGGTCTCCCTCACGCGGTAGTAAGGGTAGTACTTCTTCCATCCCAGGAATAGCATGCGGTAGCCCTTGGCATCGAACGTCTCGCCATTAACGTCCAGGGAGGCGGACGACACCTCTGCCTTGGCCGGAGGGGCGACCGTCGCCATGAACCTCCTAGCGATCAGCTCGTAGATGGTCCACTTCTCCCCCTTGAGCTTCTTGCTGGTGGCGGCCTCGGTCGGATAGATCGGAGGATGGTCGGTGGTCTGCACCCTTCCCCTGGAAGGTCGGATCTGCTCCTGGGCCAGAAGCTCCTCCGCTTCCTCCTTGAGATCGGAATCCTTGAGCTTCTCAAGGATGCGCCTCAGTCCGAGCGAGGGCGGGTATACGGTGTTGTCGGTCCTCGGATATGATATGTATCCGGCGGTGTAGAGGTCCTCCGCCACCTTCATGGCCCTGGAGGCGGACATTCCCAGCTTGGTGGCCTCCATGAGGAACATGGTGGTATTGAACGGCGGCAGGGGGTACTCGTCCTTCTCCTCACGCTCATAGGTGACGACCTTTCCGCTTGTGAGCCCCTCGCATTTCTCCAGCGCAGCCTTCGCCGCCCCTTCCTCATGGAATGGATTGCCGGTGTGGGAGGCGGTGAACTCCCCATCCTTGTTGAACAGTGCGTTGACGTTCCAGTAAGGGGTCGATACGAACTCCTCGATCTCCTTATGGCGTTTCACGATCAGCGCCAGGGTGGGGGACTGGACCCTCCCCACGCTGAGATAGTTGCGCCCGCTCTGGTTGGACGCCATCGATATGAACCTTGTCAGGACCGCGCCCCAGGCCAGGTCTATGCGCTGACGGCACTCCGCCGAGTCGGCCAGCTTCTCATCTGGCTCGGTCAGCTGGGAGAACGCGGTGTCTATCTCATGCTTGGTGAACGCGGAGAACTTCGCCCTCCCCACCCGCTTGCCTGCAAGGCTGAGAAGCCGCACGGTCTCCAGGCCGATGAGCTCCCCCTCGCGGTCATAGTCGGTGGCGATGATGATCTCATCGGCATCGACGGACAGATCGCGAAGCACGCCGACGATGTTGTGAGCGGTGATGCGCTTCTCAGGCTCGGCGACGATGAGTTCCTCCAGTCCGACCTCGGACCACTTGTTCAGGTGCTCCGGGTAATCGAGCTCGATGATATGGCCACGCAGACCTACCACAGAGACGAGGCCTTTCTCGTCCTCGAACTGGAAGACGGGAACTCTGTTTATGGAGGTCCTCTTGGACGCTCCCTGGGACAGGATTGTGGCGATCCTGGCCGCAGCATCGCTCTTCTCTGAAATGATAAGCCTGCTCATGCTCATCGACCAAAGACCAGGGGATATAAAAAGAGAACGGGAAGGCGGTCGATGTTAGCGCCGTGCAACATCTAGCGATGCCTGTGGACGTGGGCATGCGGCCTGTCCAGCGATGCAGACGTCATGGTAAGCTTGCCATACAGCACCCCTTTCACCGCTATGATCTCGTCGGCGAGAGCCTGCACCTCCTTGGCCTTGCCCCATACCACCAGCACCTCAAGGCACTGCTCCATGCTGATGTGGATATGGACCGTCGAGGATATGTTGGCATGATGGTGGTGCTGCAGCTCCATGAGGCGGTCCTGCACCGTCGGGGAATGGTCGAAGACCAGGGTGATCGTCCCCACTACCGAGGCCTCGCTGTCGCTCCACAACTCCTCCACCAGCGCGGCCCTGATGAGATCACGTATGCCCTCGGAGCGGGTCGTGTATCCCTTCTTCTTCACCAGATTGTCGAAGTCCTCGAGAAGCTCAGGTTCCAGCGATACTCCGATCCGGGTGACCTTGTCCATACCGGGCTTGGAACTCCTTACTTGGATAAAAAGTTGGCAGGTGTCAGATGGCGTTGTTAAATATCGGAGGGATGATGAACGATCATGAAGCGGGAGGAAACGATCCTGGAGGCATTGGACGCCGCCATGGCGGACATCGCGCCAGGCGCCGCCATCCTGTTCTCCGGAGGCGTCGACAGCGGGATCCTGGCCACAGTCGCCAGGCGCCATTGGCGCCCCATGCTGTACACGGTGGGCGTGGAAGGCTCCCCGGACCTCATCGCCTCGGAGGAGGCAGCCGAGTGCCTGAACCTTCCATGGACGCCGATGATCATCGATGCCTCGGAGGTCGAGCGACAGGCGCTGGCGCTTCTTGACATGGTCCCTCCCGACGATCCGGTCACCCTCTCGTTCGAGCTGCCGCTGAAGATAGTGGCCTCCCAGGTCCGGGAAGACACCTTGATAACGGGCCAGGGGGCGGACGAGCTCTTCGCCGGCTACAGCCGCTACCTGATCATGGGGCCGGAGGAGTTGGAGAGCGCGCTGGTGTCCGACCTGGAGAAAGTGCTCGAACACGCCGCCCCGCTGGAGCGCCGAATAGCGGCCCATCATGGCAAGCAGGTCTTCCACCCCTTCCTGGACCCCCGCGTGATACAGGCTGCCCGCTCCATCCCCTCTAACGAGCTGATAGTCCAGGGAACGAGGAAGGCTCCCCTGCGACATGCAGCCGCAGAGATCGGGGTAGGCCCGCCCACATGGCGGGAGAAGAAGGCCGCACAATATGGGTCGGGCATCATGAACATACTACGGTCCCTGGCGCGCCGACGCTCACTGACATTGCGGGAGTACCTTGAAGAACTGGCAGCCGGCAAGGAACGATATGCTAATTAATCGTCCCTTCCATGCCGCGGCGTGGACTATCATTCGGCCGTGAAATGGCTTTTCGAGCAGGAAGCAAGGGGGATCAAGTTCGGCCTGGAGAACACCCGGGAGCTGCTGTCCCGGCTCGGCGATCCGCAACATCGCTTCCGCTCCCTCCATGTGGCGGGGACCAACGGGAAAGGGTCGGTCAGCGCCATGGCCGAGTCGGTGCTGCGGGCGGCGGGCTACCGCACGGCGCTGTACACATCGCCTCACCTAGTCGACTTCCGGGAACGGATAAGGGTCGACGGCAAGTGCATAGGGGAGGAGGAGATGCTCCGCCTGGCCGAAGAGGTGAGGAACATCGCCGAGGACATGGCCGCCCATGGCAGGCACCTCACCTTCTTCGAGCTGACCACCGCCATGGCGTTCACCCACTTCGCCGACGTCGGGACGGAGATGGCCGTCGTGGAGGTAGGCATGGGCGGGAGGCTGGACTCCACCAACGTCATCGATCCCGTATGCGTCGCCATCGCGACGATCGCCCTTGAGCACACCTCCTTCCTCGGCTCCACACTGCCGCAGATAGCCTTTGAGAAGGCCGGCACCATCAAGCCGGGCGTTCCCGTGATCACGCTGGAGCAGGCCCCTGAGGTGATCGACGTGCTTGAAAGGCGCGCCGAGGAGATGTCGGCGCCCATGACTGTGGTCGGACGCGATGTCGGCTACGAGGTGCTCTCGTCTACCCTGGAAGGGACGGAGGTTTATCTGGAAGAGATCGATGCCGTCGTATCGGTGCCCCTGGCTGGCCGTTATCAAGGTTCCAACTGCGCCCTTGCATGTAGCGCCCTGGCGGAGATGATGCGCCGCGGCGTGTACATTCCGGACGAAGCGTTCGCGAGGGGCCTGGCGGCTGTGCGCTGGCCGGGGCGCCTGGAGGTGGTGTCGCAGCGGCCGCGCATGATCCTCGACGTCAGTCATACCGCCGCGGGAGCCAGGACGGTGGCGGCTGAACTGGAGCGGATGCTGGACCGCAAGGCGATCGTCGTCCTTGGCGTTCTGGGCGACAAGGACCTCAAGGGGATCGCCGATGCCTTCGGCAGCATAGCCCGCTATGCGATCGCCGCCTCTCCGGAGACGACGAGGGCGTTCCCGGCCGAGCAGGTGAGCGACGCGTTGTCAGCCCACTGCCCGACCGAGACGGCGAACAGCATCGGTCACGCCATGGACAGGGCGATGGAGCTGGCGTCCGAGGATGACACCATACTCATAGCAGGATCGCTCTACACGGTGGGAGAGGCCAAGAGGTGGCTGGATGGAAAAACCTGTAAGGGAGATATTAGATAGACTGGCGGTACGTCTGGAGGACCGGGCCATGCCAGGGAGCGCCAAGGGCATGAGCGTGACGTGGAAGCCTGACCCCTTCAAGACGCTAATCTCCACGGTGCTGTCCCAGCGCAACCGGGACGAATCCACCTACACGGCCTCACGCCGCCTGTTCGACATCTACGATACGCCGGAGAAGCTGGCCTCTGCTCCCCTCGAGGACGTGGAGGAGCTGATACGTCCGGTGAACTTCCACATCGGCAAGGCCAAGGCCATCATCGAGATCTCCCGCATCCTGATCGAGAAGCACGGCGGGGAGGTGCCACGGACCGTGGAGGAACTTGACGCCCTCCCGCTGGTCGGCCGGAAGACGGCCACATGCGTCCTGTCATATGCCTATGATCTTGACTACATATGCGTCGATACCCATGTTCATCGGATATCGAACCGCATCGGCCTGGTGAACACGAGGACGCCGGAGCGGACGGAGGAGGAGCTGGAAAAGGTCGTCCCACGCGACCTGTGGAGAAGCGTGAACGAGCTCCTGGTGAGGTTCGGACAGGAGATATGCACGCCATTGAGGCCGAAGCATGACATATGCCCCATCCGCGAGTTCTGCGACCTCTATCTGGAAGAGCA